>NZ_JASSVN010000005.1:0-248899 GCF_030540945.1 Marinobacter sp. SS8-8
GGGGCGAGTCAGGCAGCCTGCCAGGGTGGCAGCTTTGCCGTGGAATCAGTGGCAGCTTTCGCGTGGAATGGGTGGCAGGCTTCGTCTGGAATCAGTGGCAACCTTGGTCTGGAATACGCAGTCGACACCGGAAGGGGGTTAACAGGGCCTTTTACGGGGAGGCAGCTGAATAGTTAGTTTCGCGTTTGGATTAAAAAATTTACCACGTTCGCCTTTTGAAAAATCATACTCTTCACGCATAGAGATCACCCTTGTTCGTACTGCCGAATCTCGTGTTTCGTGGCTGGCCGCGCTGAGATCAGACGGATGGTCACGGCATCTTCATTGGCGTTGCGGAAAGTCAGGGCTACCAGCCCCAGAAGCAGGGTAAGGACTACGCCATCAAGTGCCTCTTCCACGAGGACGACACGCCAAGCCTGATCATTACCCCGAAAAATAACTGTTTAACTGCTTTGGCTGTGGCGCGGCGGGCACGGTGATTGACTGGGTGATGAAAACCCAGGGTGTCAGCTTCCGTTTTGCCTGCGAGATTTTGCAGAAGGATGCGGGCCTGGTGGCTGAGGTGGGAACGCAAACGGTCAAACTTCGCTGTTGTTGACATCATCTGGCCACGAGCACTTCAACGGTTGCCTGGTGGTGCCGGTGATGGACAAAAATGGCACCCACCGGCTGATTTGATTTTTCAGTCAGTTTGCGACTCCGGCTTCGTTTTAGGTCTGCCCTGAATCGAAACGCCCGGCTATTTGCGCATTCGGGAAACTAGGTCGAGACAACTCGCTGCAAGGATCGCCTGTGCGCGATTTTGAACATTTAGTTTACGTAGGACAGCCGAAACATGAGCCTTAACGGTGGTTTCCGCCAAGTGCAAATTGTACGCGATCTGTTTGTTGGACTCACCAAGTGTCATTCTCTCTAGAACTGTTAGCTGTCGCTTCGTTAAAGATTGAAACTGGCTCGGATCAACCTCTGCTTCTGAGGCGGCCCGGACAGCACCACGGCCATTACCACTTTCGAATTCGTCAGAGCCTGCACAAACGCAAATCTTGCCATCCAAAACCTGTCGAATGGCGTGGACAATTTCATCTCTTGATGCAGTTTTCGCTACGACCCCCATGGCCCCCCGACCGATCACCTGAGACGTGATATACCTATTTACTCTAACCGACATAACTATGATGGGGAGGGAGGGTGCGATCTCATTTAAGCAACCGAGACCGCCAAGCCCCCTCATGTCCGGCATGTCGAAATCGAAGAAGATGAGACCAAGGCTGCCATGCTCATTCACGATTTCCATTGCCTCTTCCAAGCTGAATACCTCGAAGACATGTTTACAATCATGATTTCTTTGAACAATATCCCTTAATGAGTCGCGAAAAAGTGGCTGATAATCAGCAATCATAGCCTTGGATAATGGCGTTATTTCGACGTCTTCCTGCCCAATGTCAGGAACAGGGAGGGAGTGCAGCGTGGTTTGGCTCTTTGCCAAGCTTCTGAAGTTATTGGCTTCTTCTAGCATTTGTTATTCCTCGCCAAACTGTACATATATTGACTTGTGTGCCGCTCGCACTCCTCGCCGCATGGATACCTGACTATCTCGAGCGGCATCGCGCAAGGAGCCATACAGCAGTCCTGCGTCATTCTGTTGATCCCCATATCGATGCTTTGTGGCTCACCTGTGAGGAAGGGGGTATTCGACTCTCGGAAGTTGAATGGTTGACCAATCAATGCTAAACCCCGGCTTCTCAGAGCCGGGGTTTAGCATTCTTCTTAAAGTGCAATGACAACCGACTTTGTTTCAAGATATGAATCGAGCGACTGTTTACCCATATCACGTCCAACCCCTGAGAGTTTATAGCCACCGAATGGAATGTTGGCGTCAAGCATGTTGTGCCCGTTTACCCAAACAGTGCCTGCCTTTAATTTCGGGATTAAGCGTTGTACCTGAGAAAGATCGTTTGACCAGATACTGGCTGCCAGGCCATAGCGACTATCATTGGCCCGGTCTACGACATCCTCGATATCATCAAACGGGATGACCACCAGAACGGGACCAAAGATCTCGTCTTTGGCTATGACAATAGAATCGTCTTCGGTCGCAAATATGGTGGGCTTGACGTAATAACCTTTGCGGTCAGCACGTTCGCCGCCGGTGACCAGATGCGCACCTTCCTGACGGCCCGTTTCAATGTAGCGACAGACTCGGTCTAGCTGAACCCTGGACACGAGTGGTCCCATTTGCGCAGCTGGATCGAGGCCGGGCCCCAACGGGATTGCCTCTGCCAACTCGGCAAGCCGACCCAGGACCTCGTCATAAATGCTGCGGTGAACGTAAAGTCGCGAGCCTGCACTGCAGGTTTGTCCATGGTTGAAAAAAATCGCTGCCGCTGCTCCCTGGGCAGCCTTCTCGGGATCACAGTCAGCAAGGACAATCATTGGAGACTTGCCACCCAGCTCTAAAGTGACACGCGCCATAGTATCCATCGCCGCACGGCCTATGATCTGCCCCACCTCTGTGGATCCCGTGAAACTAATCTTGTTGATGTCGGGATGCGTTATCAGGGCAGATCCAGTACTCTGGCCCTCGCCAGTAATGATATTGACAACCCCGTCAGGAAACTTTGCCTCTCCGATCAGCTCGCCCAGATAAAGGGCAGAAAGGGAGGTTTGTTCCGCAGGCTTCAACACAACCGTGCAGCCCGCTGCAAGTGCCGGAGCCAGCTTCCAGCAGGCCATCAGAAAAGGAAAGTTCCACGGTATGATGGCGGCAACAACACCGACGGGTTCGCGTCGGGTGTATGCAGAAAAGTCAGAGTCAGCTGGGGCAAAGGGAATGGACACATCAAGAGTCGAGCCCTCGATTTTGGTTGCCCACCCTGCCATGTAGCGAAAGAATTCCAGTCCCAGGCTTACGTCAACAGCTTCGGCAACAGCAGCAGACTTGCCGTTGTCGATGGCTTCCAGCTCAGCAATGACTCTGGCGTCTCGCTCGATCAGATCTGCAAGTTTAAGAAGCATGTGCTGACGGGCGGAGGGTCTCATTCGCCCCCAGGCATCACTATTGAACACACTTTTTGCACAGTTAACCGCTTCGTTAACATCATCAGGGTGTGCAAAGGGTATGCTTCCTATAACCGTTTCTTCAGCCGGGTTTTCTACCTCGATGCGTTTGTTTTCCAGAGCATCAACCCATTGACCACCAATCAGCATGCGGTGATTTTGACGGGCCAGGAACGCTTGCGTTTTATTCTCTAAATCTTGCGGTTGTTTCGTGAACATATTCATTGGGTTCCCTCAAATCACTGGTTCTTAGGACGGATGGCATCAGCAGTGCCCTGAATAAACGCTTTTATTTTTTCGGCATCCGTCTCAGTGAGTGTTTTGCTAAAATCAGGCATCCCACTGGAAACGAATGGGCCGTGAAACAGGAAGGCGTCCAGGTTTTCAATGACTGATTTCTTTGAATAACCCAGGTTTGGAATATTACCGCCCTTGTCTACGCCGGGAACGCCATGACAGAACACGCAATTACTGACGTAGAGAGCCGTGCCTTCTCCAATAAAATCGGGATTGTATTCAACGCCCGAAACCAGAGAGTTCAACTGATACTTGGTGAACTCAGGCATCTCGGCATCACCGTTCAGGACAAACGTATAAACAGTGCCGGCGGTCTTGAGATCGGAGGCTCTCTGGGATTGTCCGAAAACACCGCCCCAGCCCGCTGCAATAGAGACATACTGAGTGCCGTCTACTTCATAGGTGATGGGCGCTGCAATGACGCCGGTACCCATTGGGGATTCCCATAGGGGGTCACCCGTTCGCGCGTTGAATGCCATAAAGCGAGCATCTGCGGTTCCCTGAAATACCAGATCGCCGGCCGTTGTCAGGGTTCCGCCGTTCCAGGGAGAGACATGTTCATAACGCCAGGCTTCCTGCTGCGTAACGGGATCCCAGGCTGTAAGTCGCCCGAACGGCTTGCTTGATGGTGGCGCCACATTGAATCGGAAAGCGGTGTTCCAGCCTACTCCACTCATAGGTTGTCCTGGCTCATTGCTTTCTATGTTTTCCCAGGAGGGATCTTCGACCATCGTGATCGGGACGTGCTGAGTGGGGAAGTAAGCTAGGCCGGTTTGGTGGTTAAACGACATTGAGTGCCAATTGTGTCCGCCGAAAGGCCCCGGGATAATATCGAAGGGTTCATCCATGGATCGTGCTTCAGGAACATCAATTGGACGGCCATTGCTGTCGTATCCCGTGGCCCAGTTAACATCGACATAATTTTCGGCGGATATGAATTCACCGTTTGTCCGGTCGAGAACAAAAAAGAAGCCGTTCTTGGGAGCCTGCATGATAACTTTGCGACGCTCTCCATCAATCATGAGCTCGCTGAGAATCATGTCCTGCGTTGAAGTATAGTCCCAGTTATCCCCGGGCGTGGCTTGGTAATGCCACACGTACTTACCAGTGTCGGCATTGAGAGCAACAATTGAGGAGAGATAGAGGTTATCCCCACCTTCCGGGCTACGCTTCTTGTGTGACCATGGAGAGCCGTTACCTGTGCCGATATATAAGAGATTCAGGTCCGGATCAAAAACGATGGAGTCCCATACAGTGCCGCCGCCACCGGCCTCCCAGTATTTTCCACTTGGGTCCCAGGTTTTTGCGGCGTGAGCCATGGCTTCGTTTTCAAACGGTTCGTTCGGATTTCCCGGTACGGTATACCAACGCCATTTCTGTGCTCCGGTTTTGGCGTCGTAAGCTGTTATGTAGCCCCTGACTCCAAATTCGGCCCCACCATTGCCTATGATCACGTTGCCGTTAACAATTCGAGGTGCGCCGGTAATCGTGTAGCTCATGTCGTCGTCGGGCAGAGTATTCGTTTCCCAGACTTTTTCGCCGGTTTTTGCATCAAGGGCGATCAATCGACCATCGTAGGATGCAACATAGACATTTCCGTAGTGCACTGCCACACCGCGGTTTACAACATCACAACAACCCCTTGAGCCCGCCTCACCAGGTACTTCAGGGTCGTAGGTCCAGAGTTTTTTGCCGGTTGTTGCATCAAGTGCATGTACAATGCTCCACGAAGCAGTGACGTACATTACGCCATCTACAACAAGAGGAGTAGCCTCGACACCTCGCTCAGACCCAAGGTTGTAGGACCATGCAAGCCCGAGTTTTTCGACATTATTGGCCGAAATTTGGGAGAGAGGACTAAAGCGCGTTTCTGCATAATCAAAGCCATGGGTTGGCCAGTCTTTGCCGGTTTTGGCATTTTCAATGATATAGTTTTGATTAACCTGATCGGCGGCACTAACTGTGCTTGCTCCGATTACCAAAAATGGAACTAGTGCACTACTTATTGCTTTTTTCGTGAAACGGTTTTTGTGGTAACTTTTGATCAGGTTCATGTTTATGTCCTTTCGTTTTTATTACTGTTTTATAGGATTTTAAAACGCTTTTAGAATACGAAAGTTGAGCCGATGTTGTTCTTTGAATCCATTTTCTACGGACAAGTCTCTTCCATAATTTGCGATTAGTTGCAGTCCCGGATTCGCGAACCATGCTGTACCGATTGTCATCTTTGTGGTCGCAAGGTCATTGTCCTGATTAACATCGTTTATCTGTGTTTCACCACCGAACGTATGAGAAATGCCGGTGCGAAGATCCCATTGAGGCGTTACGTTATATCGCAGGAAGCCCTGGAACTGATACAAGGGGTCCTGTTCCAAAGTGGCCTTGGAGGCACCGAGTTCGTCATTCTTGCCAAAAAAAGTTACATCACCAATGAGGTCTAATGAGATGTTAGAAGTGAGACCGGTTATGTAACCCGCCTGTAATGCATATTTCCAACGGTTTTCGCCAAGGTTTAATGTGTCATTTCGATCATAACTTCCTACTGGAACAAACAGGAAGGGAGTAATGCCGAAATAGGTGTTACTTTCGGGCTCGTTCACAAGCCAAACTGTCGCCGCAAGTATCAGGTCGCCGATGCCACTGGTGTCACCAAGGGAAGAGGTATCGTCTTTTCCTTCTACCTTGCCGAATGGGAGGAGGAATTGAGGGTCTACTGTATAACCGCCAATTTCAGTGAAATGCACCCCCCGCAGGATTCCTACCTGTGAGTCCAATCCAGCATTAATAGGCGCCTTGTCGCCATCCGAGTACAGGGAATCTGCAGTGGCGTATTGATAGTAGACCATTCCAAGGTTGGTTCCGGCGGGCAGTGCCGTGTAATCCCCGGCATCAACCTCAATAGCTACTGCATTTCCAGAAGCTAGCAACATGGTGCCCAGGCCAGCAGAAGCGACACAGAAATTCCCAATTCTGGAACGGAGTGAACTTTTGTGCGTATAGTTTGATACAGATGACATAGTGCAGCCTCTTATTAGTTTTGTTAGTATTGCACTCAATTTTTTGCAATCGATATGCCAGATCGGCAGGGTTTTTGAAAGTCCTTTTTAAACAGTGATCTAAGAGGTTTTCTTGGCTTCAATGTTTCAGGTTTCGGAAAAAAGTGGATCTTTTCAATACACTAAAAGTGTACGATTGAATAAAAACAATACAGAGCCGTGGGTATCGTTATGCATAAAAAGATCGTTGACATTAATGCTCAGGTTCAGCAAGCGCGTGTGTTGTTTGATGAAGGGCGTGTTGTACCGTCCCAGTTGGTGCGGGATGAGGTTTTGCGTTCCTGGCTAAGATGCAGGCAACATAAAGTGTCCCCCACGGATCAGGTGTTACTTGAGGCCGCGCGATTCGACCAGATCTCTCATGTCCGCAATCAGCACCAGCGGCTCCTGACATATGCAGAGCCTGAAATGCAACGGTTGTTCCGTTCAATGAGTTCTGCAGGTTGGGTCTTGGCGTGTGTGGAGAGAGAAGGTCATAGTATTAAATATTTCGGCAATGAAAGGCCCTGCTACGAAGTGCTCGGAGCCGCTTTGAATGCTGGTATGGACCTTTCAGAGGAGATAGCTGGAACCAATGCCCCCGGCTGCGCTTTGATAGAAGGCAGGCCTTCTGTTGTGTGTGGAAGTGAGCATTTCTTGCATTCTCTCCGCGATCTATCCTGCGTGGCAGTGCCCATTTTTGACCCTGCAGGGACGCTGGTCGGGGCTTTGAATGCCTCCAAACCTTATGATGGGCGACCGGTCGGGATTCTTGAGGCAGTTGCGCTCGCAACTCGGTCTGTTGAGAATCGAATGGTCGACGATTTGCGTGGCGCCTTGGTCCTCGCGCTTCACTATCGCCCGGAGCTTACACAGTCACCTATGCGTGGTTTGATACATTTCGGCGAGGATGGTGAAGTTTTAGGTGCAAACCATTCGGCCAGGCAGATGCTGGACATCGATTCTCTCGAGAAGACGAAGAGTCATGTCTGTTTCAAAGACTTATTCTCATGCCGCGCTGCTGAGATTGAGGGGTCACAACACAGCCCTGTAGAAGTTGAATGTCACAATGGAGTAAGGCTTTTTCTTAAGGTTGAAAATCTTCGCAAAGGGCCTTTCAGCGTCAACTCGATGCCACCGCAAAGACGGCCCGACATCGTTCAGTCGTTTTACGTGGGCGAGCCTACAAAACCACTTTTCGACAAGGCGCACCGGGCCTTTCAGTTTGGAGTTCCGGTTCTGGTGACTGGGGAAACCGGAACGGGCAAAGAGGTTTTAGCGCGTTCGTTACATGCCAAGGGGCCTTCTTCAAAAGGCGCATTTGTTGCCGTGAACTGCTCGGCTATCCCGGCCGGGTTGATTGAATCAGAGTTGTTCGGCTATGCAGACGGCGCATTCACTGGTGCCCGACGTGGGGGTGCCAAAGGGAAATTTGAGGAGGCTAGCGGCGGTGCGCTCTTCCTGGATGAAATAGGCGATATGCCAATTGAATTTCAAGCACGTTTGCTACGTGTTTTGCAGGAACGTACTGTCACCAGGCTTGGAGAAGAGAGGCCTCGGCCCGTCTCGTTTTCTCTGGTCTGTGCGACGCATCGGAATCTTGACGAGCTTATGGAAAGTGGAGACTTTCGCAGCGATCTTTATTACCGGATAAACGGCCTCAGGGTGCAGCTCCCTGCTCTGCGAGAGCGTGAAGACCTTGATGCTTTGATTGAGCACTTGCTGGCCTTAATGTCACAGGAAGGATCCCCGCCAATACTGACAGCTGAGGCCCGTAATCTTTTAAGGCACCATTCTTGGAAAGGTAATATCAGAGAGCTCCAACAGGCTCTGAATCTTGGCCAGGCGCTTTCTACTCAGGGAATTATTGATGTTGAACACTTACCCGACGACATTAGGGTCCAAGCTGGCGCTGCGGAGATGTCCGTTGGCGAGGGCGGCACACTCGCCGCTGCAGAGCGCGAGGCGGTGCGATGTGTGCTTGAAAAAAACAATCACAATGTCAGTGCCGCAGCTCGAGAATTAGGAATAACACGAGCCACTCTCTATCGGAAAATAAAACATTTTGGCCTCTGAGGTAATTCGTGGACTAGCCCGAATTTCTCATGAGAGGATAAAACGGGTTAATACGAGCAAAGGACAATCCAAATTCGCCTTTGTGGGAACTAACAGCCAAGGGCAAATAACAACTCTGCACACTAAGAGCGGGAAGGATTTTTGGAAAACCTTAAATGGTAATGCTCAAGATAAAACGATTTATCCGGTTCAATAAATGAATAGACATACTGCACTAGTACAAGCCATAGGGCATGACGTCGAAGAAGAGGTTGCTTTGAACTTGAATGGTCTTGAAGTAACTTGCTTTGCAGGTGTTTGCCCCTATGAGATTCGTGAGGGCGAAAAATATCCGGTTTCGTTTGAATTGATGATCTTTGACGATTACGAAGTTGAAGAATCGGAAGCTGAATCTGCGGGGCTGGAAAGAATCGGAAATGGTTTTTCATACTGGATTAAAGGACGGCTCGAGCGAGGAGTCATTGATTGTGGTATTCAATTTGAAGATGAAGTCTTGCTGTCAGATTACGGGTATTTGGACGGAAAATTTATTTGGTTGAAAGTTGACCGAATTGATGTAGAGTTTTTGGAAGCTTAAATAATCTCCCAAGGCTTTGGTTCCTGTCCGGCAATGTTGCGGCTGCCATGTACCACGGTGACGATCAGTACAAAGTCTTCCGGCTGGTTGACCTGGTACATGATCCGGTAGGCATGAAAAATCAGCTCGCGTATGTTCTCCGCGTCGTCCTCGGCTTCCGGCACCCGCCGCCCGATCTCGGGAAAATCCTTCAGTTTGTCGGTGGCTGACATCAGCTTGTCCATAAATTGGTCGGCGTAAAACGGGGCATCCTTAGCGATGTAATCGCGGATGCCTTCCAAGTCCTCAAAGGCGATCTCCGACCATTCAATCCTCACGGTTACCTCTTCTGTTCAATAAACGCCGTTTAACTTCGTCGTGGGGAATGGTGCGACCTTCTTTAGCAGCCTGCAATCCGGCGTGGATTTTTTGTTTGACGTAAAGTTCGTACATGATGTCATTCAATGTGGCCTGATCAGGTAAATGATCAATCAGGCGTTTGGCTTCTTCTTTAGCGCTCAGCGACATGGGGCGTTCCTCCAGTGTTGACGGCCAGGGACTGGAAGCGGTGTTTTAAAATCACCAAATCCAGAATCTCTTTGGCCAGGCTTTTCTCTTTCTCCGACAGGCTATCAACCGCTTCAAAACGGCGCAAAAGCTCACGATCCTGAATATGCCAGTCTTGCAGGAGGGCTTCACCAGTGGCCAGCGGTTGCCGAACCTGACTGGTGATCGCCATTAAAATCACATCAGGCCGATTCTGCTGATAGCTCTGGCTACTGATGATCACGGCGGGCCGCTTCTTGGTGGTTTGCAGATTGGTGAACGGAAAGCCCACCAACACCACATCGCCGAAGTTATAGGGTGTCGTAGATGGCATCGTCGTCGTTATCCCATACCTTGCTGAAAGTGTCTTCGGCTGCCTGCGCGTAATCCTGCCGCAAACGCTTGTCCTGATCCCGTTGGTTCAGAAAATCAATAAAATCCTCGACCTCGGCCAGCCGCTCCGGTGAGAGGTGTTCCAGTTTCTCCAGCATGTGTTCTGCCTGTGGTTGCATGTTGAGTCTTCCCTATCAGGCGGTCATTCGATAGGCTTGGCGGGCCTTGTCTCGGGGTTAATCTCGTACAAAATCCGGTAGGAGTAAAGTCCCAGCTCATGCACGGCATCTTCATTCAGTTCGGCCACCATACGCCCTTTGCAGGGTAGTTCATCAAGGCCAATGGTTTTTTGTACCAGTTCTTCACTGACACGCCTGGCTGATCTGGCTGTCCACTTCACAGCCAGATCAGCCAGGCGCGCTTCAATCTCTGCGGGTAGTTGAATAGCCAACATGACAACCTCCATTGCTATGCATGTATGACATGTATAGCAATGGAGGAGTTTAAGCACTTGAACCACCAATCGTTGTCTAGGAGTCTGCACGGTGGCAACTGGCAACTGGCAACTGGCAACTGGCAACTGGCAACTGGCAACTGGCAACTGGCAACTGGCAACTGGCAACTGGCAACTGGCAGCAGGCCTGGGCACTCCGTTCATTGATCCACTGAGGCATCCGGTTTTCTGTCATCCGGCGTAAGCCCCCGGATATGGAAGGCAAATGCCAAAATTTCGGCGATAACCCGGTACAGCGCCTCGGGGATTTCCTCGTTAAGAGACAGTCGGGCCAGGATACTTGCCAGTTCGGCATTCTCATACAGCGGAACCTTATGCTCCCGGGCAATGCGGATAATTTCTTCCGCCAGCTCGTGGGTGCCGGTGGCGCTGATGGTGGGGGCTTTGTCGCCATCGTATTTGAGTGCGACGGCGGCCCTGGTGTTTGTGTGCTGTGTTTCTGACGTCATGCCCGGGTGTCCACCAGTCTGTGTTCAAGCCGGGTGACGCTGCTATGGGGTGTTCCGCGGCGGCACTCCAGGTCCGTCACTTCCAGCCCGAAGTCTGCCAGACTCTGCCTCAGCACGGGAAGTTCCTGGTTCACCCGCCGCAGCGTCGTCTGTTTCTCCGCCCAGACCCGGGCGCTGACCGCTTGCTGCCGCAAAGCGACGTCAAAATGAAGCGGGCCAGCTTCGTCCAGATCCATCGCCAGTGCAAGCCGCCATTCGGTGGTGGCCGGCGCCGTGGATTTCCGTTCCGGCTCCTTCTTCTCCGGATATTGTTCAATTCGCAGTTGCGCCAGCCTGGGTTCGTTCTGGGAGGTCAGCCAGGGCAGGTCCAACAGCAGGGTAGAGGCGGGCGCTGCAGCATCACTGCCGCCCCGGGCCGTGAGCACCTGGCTGTGTAGCTGATTCACTGTGATGCGGTTGAGCATCCCTGCCAGCAGACGGAGCATCTGCCCGACACCGGGTGGTTCGCCGTTGCCGGACACCTGGGGCCGGGGCGGCGCCGGAGGTTGCGGAAATTGCAGGGGTGCCTGCATTAATTCCGGTGTTGATATGGGTGTCAAGCGGTTGAACTGTTCCGGAGTGCCGCCCTGCTGCGCCAGCAATGCGGTAATTACCCTGCCAAGAGCCAGTTTGAGATCCGGGAGCTGGGCCGCGGGTGTCTGGGCCAGGCGTGATTCGGCAAACAGGCCACTTTCGGAAAGCCACTGGCGGACCTGCTGCGGTGTTGTGGTCTGGCCGCCGGCGCCTGGTGTCAGGCTGCTCCCCGACGGCAACCTTGAAACCAGTTGTTCGATGGCCTGTCTGGCCGATTCCGGGAGGGGCTGGACCTGCCGGGGTGAAGGCAACTGGCCGGGCAGCGGTTCCTGTCTGAGACCCTGCGTCAGTGTGCCCATCAGTTTTGCCAGGCCGGCGTCCAGGGTTTGCTGCCACGGAAGCCGCTGGGCCAGGGCGCGTGCGATGCTGGCTTCCGGAGCCGGCGCCAGTTTGCCGATCAGTTGCAGTTCGTTTTCGGCCCGCATCACCTTTACCCAGTCACCGGGCGAGAGCTCGGTTTTACCGACAGCCGCCTGGACCAGAAGGGATTTGCCGCGAATATCCAGCAACACATCGGCACTGCTTCCGCTTTGCCGGTTTACGATCTCCGCAACCCGGGCCAGGGTGGTTTCCCGGTTTGCCAGTTGGGCCTGGTCCAGCAGTTGCCTGGCGGACGCGGCGACGGGCTCGCGGCTGACTTCTGCGGTGCCGGTTGGTCGGGCCGCCTGGGATGCCGGCTGGGCAGAAGGAGCAGGAGGCTGTTGTCCGCTGGGTAGTTTCATCGTCGCTGATTTGATGTTGGACAAGAGTAATCCGCAAGCGCTTTCGTTATAATGCGCCGTGCGGGACGGTCGTGCGCAAATAATGGCGCATCCGCCGTCGCTGTCAAGAATGCACCCGATGCCGCGCCTGCGCGCATCGTCCTGGTTACGGGGTCCTGATGTCTGAGCCGTTATTACAGGCTGTCGATCTACAGTGCGAACGGGACGAACGGACCCTTTTCCGTGACCTGTCGTTCTCAATACTGCCCGGTACGGTTACCCGTGTCGAGGGCCCCAATGGCTCCGGCAAGACCACCCTGCTGCGAATGCTGGCCGGCCTGAACGACGCCTGGTCCGGCGAGCTTCTATGGTGTGGCAAGCCAAGATCCGGCCAGCGGGAAGAATTCTCTAGAAATTCCCTGTACCTTGGCCACCGACCGGGCATCAAGCCGTTGCTGACGCCGGTGGAAAATCTTCGGGCACTGACGTCCGGGCGGCGCCCTGTGCCAGACCCTGTGCTGCGCCAGGCGCTCGAGGGCACCGGCCTGGCCGGATTTCAGGACCTGCCCTGCCGGAAGCTTTCAGCCGGCCAGCAGAGGCGGGTTGCCCTTGCCAGGCTGCTGATCGCCGATGAACCCCTTTGGCTCCTGGATGAGGTCTTTACGGCCATTGATGCCGGTGGTGTCAGCGCCATCGAAAATCTCCTGCGGCAGCGTGCCGCCGAAGGTGGTGCTGTGGTCGTGACAACCCACCACGATCTCCGGATGACGGGAATGCAGCGTATTGTTCTGGGGGGAGGGTCCTCTGATGAATGCTGATGTCCGCCCCATCCTGAAGCTGCGGGATGATACGGTAGGAGCCCTGGCGGCAATGCGGGCCGTCTTTGGCCGGGACCTGAAGGTGGCCTTCCGGCAACGACAGGATTTGCTGAATCCGTTGTTGTTCTTTGTCATGGTTGTCACTCTTTTCCCCCTCGGGGTTAGCCCGGAAGTGTCATTTTTGCGGGAGGCTGGTGCCGGTATCCTGTGGGTAGCTGCGCTGCTTTCGGTATTGCTTTCGCTGGATCATCTGTTCCGGCACGATTTTGATGACGGCACGCTGGAGCAACTGGTGCTCCAGCCTCAGCCCCTGTTTCTCCTGGTGTTGGCGAAAACCATGGCGCACTGGGTGTTAACGGGGCTGCCGCTGGTAGTGCTGGCGCCGGTACTTGGCGTAATGGTTCATCTTGACGGGAACTCCATCGGAGTTTTGTGTCTAACGCTGCTAATCGGAACGCCGGTGCTGAGTCTGATTGGTTCAATTGGTGCAGCCCTGACCCTGGGGTTACGTTCGGCAGGGGTGCTCTTGTCCCTGTTGATCATTCCGCTGTACATTCCTGTCCTGATTTTTGGTACCGGGACAGTGGCCGCCGCGGCGGAGGGTGCCCAGGTTGGTGCCTACGTGGCGCTGATGGGGGCATTTCTGGTGCTGGCGCTGACACTGGCGCCCTTTGCATCGGCTGCAGCGCTGCGTATCAGCCTGTCTAACGGCTAAAACAAGGTAACGGTAGGACGGTGAACATCTGATGTGGCAATTTTTTCACAAGCTGGGTTCTCCCAAATGGTTCTTCGGGATTGCAGACCGGCTGATGCCCTGGCTGCTGGCGGGCGGCATACTCCTGTTGATGGCGGGCATTGTCTGGGGGCTGGCATTCGCACCCAAGGATTACCTTCAGGGCAACAGCTACCGGATTATTTTTATCCATGTGCCGACTGCTTTTCTTGCCCAGTCCGTCTACGTCATGATGGCCGTTGCGGCAGTTGTGACCCTGGTCTGGCGCATGAAGCTGGCGGATGTTTTCATTAAGGCGGTGGCGCCGGTAGGACTGGTATTAACGTTCCTTGCGCTGTTTACCGGCGCTGTCTGGGGTAAGCCGACCTGGGGAACCTGGTGGATCTGGGATGCCCGGCTGACGTCCATGCTGATCCTGATGTTTCTTTATGGTGGTGTGATTGCTCTGGACCGGGCCATCAATGATGAAAAGTCGGCGGCCCGGGCGGTGGCGATTCTTGTGCTGGTCGGGGTCGTGAATATCCCTATTATCAAATACTCCGTGGAGTGGTGGAATACCCTGCACCAGCCGGCCACCTTCAAGCTGACTGAAAAGCCCTCAATGCCGGCGGACATGTGGGTTCCGTTGCTGCTTTCCGTTCTTGGCCTGTATCTGCTGTTTGGCTGGCTGGCCTGTTTACGGATGCAGACAGAGATTCTGTTCCGCGAGCAGAGAACCCGCTGGGTCAAAGATTATGTTATGGCCGGGAGGGGCTGAGGTATGGCGTTTGATTCCTTTTCGGCATTTCTGGTGATGGAGGGCCACGGGCCTTATGTCTGGGCCTGTTACGGTGTCTTCTTCATTCTGATGATCGCATTGATGGTCTGGTCTTTACTCCGCCGCAAGGCAGCGATTGAATCCTGCCGACGCGGTTATGAGCTTCAGGCCGGCAGGAGAGAACAACAGGCTGCCCGCGGCTCCGCGGCTTCCTTCACCCGCGTACACGTTCCCCAAGACTGAATGGCAGGTAGCTGATGCATCCGATCCGAAAGAAACGCCTGACTATTGTCCTGTTCCTGCTGGTGGGGCTGGGCGTCGCTGTGGCGTTGACAACCTATGCCCTGCGCCAGAACATCAACCTGTTCTATGACCCCAGCCAGATCTCCGCCGGTGAAGCGCCGGTGGATGTCAGAATCCGGGCGGGCGGAATGGTCGAGGAGGGATCGGTTGTAAGAGCTCCGGACAGCCTCACGGTCGAATTCCGGGTCACCGATTTCAGCGCTTCGGTACCGGTTGAATATACTGGTATCCTGCCGGATCTGTTTGCCGAAGGGCAGGGCGTGGTCGCCATGGGCAGGCTGGATACTAACGGTCGCTTTGTGGCCGATCAGGTTCTGGCCAAGCACGATGAGAATTACATGCCGCCGGAAGTCGCTGATGCGCTTGAGAAGGCATCAAAAGGCCAGAACAAGGCCAGTGCGAATACGAACACGGTATCCTATTAAACTAAATGCTTCACCTAACAGCCTGGTTTCTGGAGGGCTCTGATGTATCCCGAACTCGGACAGCTTGCACTGATACTCGCGCTGTTGCTGGCAGTGCTTCTTTCCGTGGTACCCCTGGCGGGGTCCCTGACTGACAGAGGCAACCTTCAGGCATTTGCCAGGCCTCTGGCGGCCGGAATGTTTGTCTTTATTGGCCTTGCCTTCGCTGTACTGACCCGCGCTTTTGTGACAGACGACTTCTCAGTGGCCTACGTTGCCAATAACAGCAACAGCATGCTGCCCTGGTACTTCAAGTTCAGTGCGGTCTGGGGTGGCCACGAGGGTTCGCTGCTGCTCTGGATACTCATGCTCGCAGGCTGGACGCTGGCCGTGGCAATCTTCAGTCGTCGACTGCCCTCGGTGATGATTTCCCAGGTGCTTTCAGTGCTGGGTATGATCAGCGTCGGATTCCTGCTGTTCATCATAATTACCTCGAATCCGTTTGATCGCCTGCTGCCCAACGTGCCCGCAGACGGGGCGGACCTTAATCCGTTGCTCCAGGATATGGGTCTGATCATTCACCCTCCCTTGCTATACATGGGGTACGTCGGTTTTGCCGTCGCCTTCGCCTTTGCGATTGCGGCGCTGATCAATGGCCGCCTTGATGCTGCCTGGGCACGCTGGTCACGACCCTGGACCACCGTCGCCTGGGCCTTCCTTTCCCTTGGCATCGCCCTGGGCAGTTGGTGGGCCTATTATGAGCTTGGCTGGGGCGGCTGGTGGTTCTGGGATCCGGTGGAAAATGCGTCGCTGTTGCCCTGGTTATCAGGCACCGCGTTGATGCATTCGCTGGCGGTCACTGAAAAACGGGGCGTATTCAAGAGCTGGACCGTGCTGTTGGCAATTGTCACGTTCGCCCTCAGTCTGCTGGGTACCTTCCTGGTCCGTTCCGGAGTGCTGACTTCCGTTCATGCCTTTGCCTCCGACCCTGAGCGGGGCACCTTCCTGCTCGCGCTGCTGGCGATAACCGTAATTGCCAGCCTGGCGCTCTATGCTTTCCGGGCGCCGGTGGTTCATGTTCGTTCCCGGTACGGGCCGCTGTCCCGGGAAATCTTCCTGCTGCTGAACAACGTGCTGCTGGTTTCAGCCACGCTGCTGGTGGCCGTTGGCACGCTTTACCCGTTGGTTCTCGATTTCCTGGAAATGGGGAAGCTGTCGATCGGTGAGCCATTCTTCAATCTTACCTTCAGCCCGCTGGCCGTGGCGACCGGTCTGTTGCTGGGTGCCGGAATATTCTCCCGGTGGAAGAAGACCGACGGTGGCTGGCTGGCACGCAAACTGCTGTGGCCCCTGGCGGTCAGCCTTATCGCCAGCACGGCCGTTGTGATTGGCTATGGTGGCTTCAAGCCCTGGGCATTTCTCGGGGTATTTACAGCAATGTGGGTGGTGGTTGCCACCTTCTGGGATCTCTGGGATAAATCCTCTTCGAGGAAAGGGCGAATCCATGGGCTCCGGCGCCAGTCCCGCAGCTATTACGGCATGGTGCTCGGCCATCTGGGCCTGGCAATTACCATGGCCGGCGCCACGGTGGTCTCGAATTATGGTATCGAGCGGGACGTGCGCATGGTGCCGGGCGATGTGGCGACCGTCGGTGATTATCAGTTTGTGTTCAAGGACATTGGCGAGCGTCGCGGAGCCAATTTCACCGCACAGTACGGCAGTTTTGACGTGATGCTGGACGGTGAGCCCGTCGCCGAGCTGCACCCTGAAAAGCGCCAGTACTCCGTTGGCATGAGCGTTATGACGGAGGCGGACATCGACGCCGGACTGTTCCGGGACATTTTTGTCGCCATTGGTGAACGCATTTCCGACGACGCCTGGGCTATCCGTCTTCAGTACAAGCCGCTGGTGCGCTGGCTCTGGTTGGGCGCGATATTCATGGCTGCCGGAGGTTTCCTGGCCATTTCTGATCGCCGTTACCGGATCCGGGAACGGGCAGAGGAAAAGGCCGGCATCGGCGCACCTGTTACAGACGCTGGGCCGGCACACTCCGCGGGAGCCGTATCATGAAGCGGTTCCTGCTCTTTCTCCCGTTACTCGTTGCCGTGGTGATTGGTGTAGTGCTGTTTGCCGGCATCGGCAAGGACCCCACCAAACTGGAGTCGGCACTGATCGGGAAACCAGTCCCTGAATTCGGCTTGCAGGAACTGCGTAACCCCGACACCATGCTGGATCAGAGCTTGTTTCGCGGTCGGGTTACCCTGTTGAATGTGTGGGGCACCTGGTGTCCGGCCTGCCGGGATGAGCACGATGATCTGATGTGGCTGGCGGAGGAAAAGGGTGTGCCCATCATCGGCCTCAACTACAAGGACAACCGTGAAGATGCCCTGGTCTGGCTCGACCGTCTCGGCGACCCATACCGGGAAATCATCTACGACCCGAGGGGAACACTCGGGTTTGACCTGGGTGTTTACGGTGCCCCCGAGACCTTCATCATTGATGCCGGGGGCGTTGTTCGCTACCGCCACGTTGGTGTGATCAATGAGACGGTCTGGGAACAGGCACTGCAACCGGTGATCAACGAATTGCAGGGGAAGGGCTGATGCCGAGGATTGTTTTTCTTGCCCTGGTGGTTCTGATCTCCGGGGTAGCAACCGGGGACGTGGCGGACGTCTATGATTTCGAGGACCGGGCGCAGGAACAGCGGTATCAGAATCTGATCGCCGAGCTGCGCTGCCCGAAATGCCAGAACCAGAATATCGCCGACTCCAACGCGCCGATCGCCAGGGATATGCGGGACGAGGTCTATCGAATGATGAAGGACGGTGCCGGCAATGAAGAGATTGTCGAGTCGCTGGTCGGACGTTTTGGTGAGTTCGTGCGCTATAAACCGGAATTCGACAGCCGTACGTTCCTGCTCTGGGCAACACCAGTGATCACCGTATTCGGCGGGTTGTTGGCCGTGGCGGTTGTGATTATCCGCTCCCGGCGGGCAGGAGCTGAAGGTTCCGTGCTCAGCGTTGAAGAGAAAGCCCGTGTAGACAGGATGCTGGCCGATAAGGAACAGGACAGAACTTCCTGAAATTTTTGCCTTCTGCCTTTCAAGCCGTTACCCGATTTAATTCTGAACCTGTGACTGGAATTCCATGACTCAAACTTTCTGGATTGCCGCAACAGTACTCATCATTATTGCCCTGGCGTTCGTGCTTTACCCGGTGCTTTCTCACCGGACCGGTGCCAGAAAACAGACGGATCTGAAAAACCAGAACCTGATGGCCTATCGCTCCAGAATGAAGGAGCTGGACCGGGAGTATGAGGCCGGCATCCTGGACAACGAAAACTATCGCCAGCTGAAGGAAGAACTGGCCGGTGCCATGCTGGATGACGTGCCGGAGGGCGAGCACACGGGACTGGTCAAAAGTGGCCGGGGAAGTGCCATGGCCGTCGCGCTTGTGTCTATCCTTCTGGTGCCGGCGGCAACGTTCTACCTGTATCAGCACTGGGGCGCGATGGACCAGGTTGAACAGTTCATCGCCATGCAGGAAATAGGTGCTCCCGACGGCGCGCGGCAGGCTCAGATGTCTGAGCTTTCCGAACAGCTGCGCGAGCGCCTTGAAGCCAGCCCGGATAACCCGGAGGGTTGGGCCATGCTGGGTCGCACCTATATGAGTCTGGAGCGGTACAACGATGCGGCCTGGGCATTCCGGCAACTGGCAGGGAGCGTCTCGGGTGATGACCGCTCCGAATCCGTCGCCTATGGCCTGGCGGCCCAGGCGTTGTTCTTTGACAGCGAGGGTGCCATGACAGAAGAAGTGACTGCCGCCATCGAACAGGCGCGCAAGCTGAACCCGGATGAGGTGAATGTCCTTGGCTTGCTGGGTATCAACGCGTTCAGCCAACAAAATTATCGCCAGGCCATCGAATACTGGGAGCGGATTGAGACCGTGGCTCCGGATCATCCCCAGATTGCTTCCATCCGTGAGGGAATACGTGAAGCCTACACCCGGTTGGGAGAGAAGCCACCCGAACCGGCTGCCGAACCCGAAGCGGCTGGCGCAGGGGTTACCGTGCGGGTAACACTGGTTGAGGCTTTCAGGGACCAGGTGCCTGCGGATACCACGCTGTTCCTGTTTGCACGCCAGGCTGGCGCCCAGCAAGGGCCGCCGCTGGCCGTGGCAAGACTGACGGCAGGTCAGTTGCCAGCAGAAATACGCCTGGACGACAGCTATTCCATGTCACCCCAAGCCAGAATTTCCGATGCTGAAGAAGTGGTGATTACTGCCCGGCTCAGCCGGTCCGGAAGTGTGGGCGCCCAGCCGGGAGACTGGCAGGGCAGCACGGATATGCCGGTCGCGGTGGGCGACGGCCAGGGCGAGCCGGTCGCCATTGTGATCGATCAGCAGCTGACCAACTGACCGGGTCACGCGGCTAGGCTAGGCCCCGGGGATAGAGCGGCGGCAGGTCAGCCCTGGCCTCCGGCTTTGCGGTCGCTTTTCTTATTTGCTCCAGTGCCCCGACCATGGCGCGTCCATCCCAGTCTTCCGTGCCGTGTCCCAGCGCGAAAAGGCGAGCCTGCAGTTTTCTGATCTCCGCGGTTAACGCCTCGTTCCGGAAATGGCTGGCAACGTCTGCCGCGGAATGAAAGCCGTGGCCGGGTGTGTGCAGGTTGGCCCATTCCACCAGCAGTTCCGGCGTTGTCGCGGAACCGTCCCGGGCGGCGATGATGAGTCGGTCAAAGGCGGCCCGATCATTTCCGGTTTCACCGGTAACCGGCAGGTTTGCCGGGTTCCTCCGTAATCGCCACCAAGCCAGCCAAGTGCCCCCCCATAGCACCGCCAACACCAGACTGAGCCATTGCCAGAGGCTGGTCCGGTCCGGAGCCTGATTATCCGGCGAATCGGGTGTCACGCTTTTTCTTTTTGCGGGTGTCTCCCCGCCGGTTTTGGCTGTTTTCCGCGGCGGTACTGCGCCAGCGGCAGTCGGGCCCGTTACCGTCAATGTTTTTTCCGGAATCTCAGCAACACGTTCGCGATCAGCTTCCGTGTCCCACCAGTGAATGCGGATGGCCGGCAGGGTCATTTGCCCGGCCTCAACCGGCACCAGGGCCACTGACTGCGTCAAGGATGAGGAAAGACCGTCGGGCGTTGTCTCGGTGGTTCGCTCGGGTTGCTCCGGATAACTCCTCAAACCCGGTGGCACAGCATCCGGCAGTGGCGGCAGCGTCTCCGAGGGCAGGTCGGCTGCTGTCAGGCGGATTTCCCGGGTGATGTTTTCACCCGTTTCGACTTCAAGAGTTGGCGGCAACCCGGCTTCTGTCAGGCTTAGGTTGCGTGCCGGCAACCAGGTTTTTCCGGTGAACTGCGATGGCACCTCCTTGACCGGTATTTCAAACAGCTCCTCGCTGTCCCTGAGGAATCTGAGCTTGCCCTGGGCGTCCCGGGACTGGCCTTCAAACCGGATTGGCGAGAGCCTGAAACTGCCCGGGCGCTGCGGAAACAGAGCATAGCGGCGTTCCACCACACGATAGCGCACACCGTCACGGTAGCGTGAGAATTCCTGTTGCCTGCCGAGCGGTTCGATAACAACATCGGGGTGCTGGGGTTCCGACAGTTCGCCCCGGATCAGGTTGCCGCGGAAGAACAGGCGAATGGTCAGAATCAACTGCTCCTGCACATAAACCTCGGCCTTATCGGCGGACAGTTCAATAAAGCTGTCACGGTCGGTGTCTGCCTGATCCGGTGGCGTGCCGTCCACAACTTCCACTGTGACAGGCTCGGAAACGGCGCCATTGAAAGTGAGGGCGGGAATGGTCAGTTTACCGGTGGTTGTCGGGGCAAGCTGGTAGGTCCAGGTGATCTCGCCGACCATCTGGCTGTTGATGGTATGGATGCTGTATTGCTGGTTCTGCGCGAGGATCTCGAAATCCGGCTGTACCTTTTCGATATCGGGCTTGGGCAGGCTGGATATGTCGAAATCGAACAGGTTGCCCAGGTTGATATCGATTTCCATACTGCCTTTAACCGTCAGGGTCATCACCTCACCGTCGTAAAGCCGGGTTCTGTCTGGCTCGACTATGAGCTCTTGCGCCTGGACCGGCAGCCAGATTGTTATCAGAAGAAAAAGACAGACAGCCGCTGTGATCAACCGTTTTACCATGGTGTATCGCCCTCATCGGATGGAGTCTGGCGTTGTTGATACTGTTGCAGGAACTTTCGCTGTAACAGGCCGCCCGGGTTGTCGGGAATCCGCCTGAGCGACTGCTCCTGGCTCTGTGTCAGGGGCGTTTCAGAAATCGGCGCAGGCGCCTGGGACTGGTTCGCCGATGACGCCTGTTCTGCCGATGCCTGTTCCGGCGTCTGTCCCTTCGGTTCATTCGCCTGCTTATCCGGCTTGCGATTCGGTTCCCCTGGTTCCTGGCTGTTCCCGGAGTTCTGCTGCTGCTCGTTGCCAGAGTCACCGGGATTTTTACTGTTTCCGGGTTGGCCCTGATTATCCTGCGGCTTGTGGCCATCGCTGCCCGGGGATTCTGATGGGTCTTTCTGATTGTTACTCTGACTGCCGTCTTTGTCCTGATTTTTCTGCTTCAGTAATTCTTCGACAATCTTCAGGTTGTGGCGGGCATCTTCCATATCCGGATTCGCTGCCAGGGCACTAGTATAAGCTGTGACGGCCTCTTCGAGTTTGCCAGCTCTGGCCAGTGCGTTGCCCTGGTTGTAACTGGCACGGGGCCCTTCGGCCCGGGAAAAGACCTGCGCGGCCGCATCAAACTGACCAGACCGATACAGTGCGGAGCCTTTCCATTCGGGATCATCCAGCCGGGCGGCTGCCTGCTTCGGATCGTTCCGGATCAGTTCGGGGGCTCTCTGATCCTGACGCTGCCAAAGGTCGGCCCAGGTCATGGCTGCTGCCGGCTGTGGAAACGCCGGTAAAAGCACCAGGGCCAGGGCGGTAAATGCGCCCCGGCGCCATCCCAGCAGAATCAGGGGGGCGGCCAGCCAGAGCAGCCAGTAACCGTCATCCTGCCAGCGGGTGACGGTCAGCCCTGCACTTGTATCCTGCCAGTCATCGGTGTCTTTCGGACTGAGTTCAAGGGATTCAATATCGGTGTTGTTGAGGGTCAGTTCGTGGCTCTGGCCCCCGGTGCTCCGGGCCAGTTCCGACAGGGCGCCGGGGGTGGCACGGCTGATCACAATTTCGCCGTTTTCACGAATGAATCCGCGGCGGGCCAGGGGAATGGGCCCACCTTCTTCGGTTCCCACAACCAGGGTGTTGAACGCATATCCGGTTTCGGACAGAGTCTCCCGTATTTCAGGCCAATAGTGTTCACCGATCTGGTCGGTGATCACCAGAATCCGGCCGTTACCCGGTGCACCCTGTTTCAGCAGATCGGCCGCCCTGACGATGGCAAGGTCAGCACGATTGCCGGTGGCTGGCATGATCACCGGATCCAGCACGTCCAGCATACCCTCAATGGTTCTGGTGTCATCGGTCAGCGGTGTGACCACATGGGCATCACCGGCGTACACGAGCAGCCCGGTCAGGCTGCCCTGCCGTACCGCGAGAATATCCCGGATTTTCCGTTTGGCCCGGGTCAGACGGTCTGGTTCTACGTCTGTTGCCAGCATGGAGAGTGAGAGATCAAGTGCAATCACAAGGCTGTCCCCCGGCTGTTTAAGCGGGGTGGGCGCCTCCCGCCAGGCCGGTCCGGCAAGGGCAGTGGCCAGGACGACCAGGGCCATGGCAGCTGGCACCATGGGGGATTTCGGGGGTCTGCCTGATGTGCCTTCGTGGCGTATGACAGGTGACAACAGGCGGGCCGGAATGAGCCGGGACCAACCGCTGTCCCCCAGATGTAACTGGCGGAACGCCAGGTACATCAATGGCAGCAGGAGAACCAACAGCAGCCAGAGCGGGCGCAGGAAGTGAAAATCAGCCAACATCCGGTTCCCTCTCACTTTGCCGGCGACGCGTGGCCATTATCTGGCCCATCCGCCGGTACAGAAACAGCATGCCCCACAGGGCCGCCGCAAGGCCGGCGGGCCAGGCGTAGAGTTCAGTGACAGGGCGGTAGTATTTGCCTTCCAGTTCGATGGGCTCCAACTGATCAATGCGTTCATAGATGAGTTCAAGCTCCGGCAGGCTACGGGCCCGGAAATACTCACCGCCGGTCTGCTGGGCCATCCGGGTCAGCAGGCTTTCATCCAGATCGCGGGACGGGTTGACGCGGCGCGACCCCAACAGGCCACGCTGCACGATGGACTCCGCGCCGATGCCGATGGTGTAAATCCGAATGCCGGCGGCAGTGGCAATCTCGGTGGCCTTGTCCGGTGTTATTTCGCCGGCGGTGTTGGCGCCATCCGTTAGTAGCACCATCACTCGCTGGTCTTTGGGTCTGTCCCGGAGCCGTTTGGTGGCAAGGCCAATGGCGTCACCAATGGCCGTGGCACGGCCGGCCATACCGAGGCCGGCTTCCCGCATCAGGGTTCTGACGGTTTCGAGGTCAAAGGTCAGGGGCGCCTGGACGTAGGGTTCGGTACCAAACAGGATCAATCCCAGCCGGTCGCCCTGGCGGCGGGAAATGAAGTCATCAAGGACCCGCTTTACTGCTTGCAGCCGGTTAATGCTCCGGCCCTGAAGCACCATGTCCTGCTCATCCATACTGGGAGAAATATCCACCACGAGCATCAGGTCACGGCCGGACACCGGCATCTGCGTTTGTTCGCCAACGTGCTGCGGCCGGGCCAGGGCAATGACCAGTAATACCCACATCAGGAGCAGCAGCAGTTTCTGCCACAGCGGCACAGCGTTGCCCCGGCGGCTGACGCCGGGCAGGTCTGACAGCCAGTGGCCAACCGGCAGAACCGGCGCATCCACCGACTGTCCCTGAGGTTTGCGCCACTGAAGGAGCAGGGGAATGATGACCAGAGTCAGCACCCAGGGCCAGGCAAGGTTCAGCATTTCTGACCTCCCAGCCACAGCCTGGCAAATGCCAGGGCCTGGGCAGGCTCGGTTGAAACCGAAGGTCGCCAGGCGCTTTCTACCAGGGCTTCAGCCACCGGTCTTGAGGCAATCCGGTGTTCGGGGGCTGTGGCTAACAGGAATTCCACCCAGGCATCACCGGTCAGGGCTTCCGGGTGCGATTGTGGGTATCGCTTGCGGGCGGCCTGTTTCAGGAGCCTGTTCAGTTGCACAAACCACTGGGGATCGGGGGCCGCTGAGCGCTCCAGCATGGCCAGTTCCGACCGTGCCGACCGCAGCCAGCGGTTCCTGCGTCTGCGCCTGAGAATCTGCCAGGTCACTGCGGCGACAAGCGCAATCCCCAGAATGGCCAGAATCCACCACCCGGGCGCCGGTGGCCAGAAACCTCCGGGATCGGGCAGGTGAATGTCTCTGAGCTGACTGAGCGGGTCTTGCGGATTCACCCGATTCGCCCCCCTGGTCCGAGCAGTGATTTCAGGGCCGTCGCCGGATCGTCCCCGGTCGAAACGGCTGCCGCAGTGACACCAGAGGTCTGGAAACAGTCTTCGAGCTGCCGTTCATGGCTGGCCACCTTCTCATGCCAGGCCCTCTGGAAGTGTGGGTTGGCGGCATCAAACCAGACCGGGCCGTCCGGGCCCGCCACCGCGAACTGCCCGGCTTTCGGTAGTTCCCTTTCCAGGGGGTCGACCACTCTCAGTGCACTGACAGTATTGTGGCGGGCCAGGGCGCCGAGCAGTTTACCGGTCTCCGGGGAGATCTCCAGAAAATCGCTGATCACGAAAATCCGGCTGCCGGTATGGGCAACCCGGCGTGCCTCGGTCAGGGCGGTATCCAGCCTGCCCTGGCTGGCACCTTCATTTTGCGCCAGCTCGTGACTCGCCCGGTGTTGCTGCTCCGCCAGGGTATCCAGCAGCCGTAGTACCGATTTCTTGCGCCGGGCCGGGCGCTGAACGCTCAGTGTTTCGCCATTAAAGACAATGCCCCCCACCTGGTCTCCGGACCAGAGAGCCAGCCAGGCGAGGATAGCGGCAAGCTGGGCACAACGCACCTGTTTAAAGGCGCCGGTACTGGCAAAAAAAAGGCTCGGGCCGAGATCGCACAACAGCAGTACCGGCCGTTCCCGCTCTTCCTCGTAGAGTTTGGTATGCGGCGCCTGGCGCCTGGCGGTTACCCGCCAGTCAATACTGCGGATGTCATCGCCGGGCTGGTATAGCCTGACTTCGGCAAAGGCCATGCCCCGGCCCCGCTGGGGTGATCGCTGAAGGCCGGCCTGACGGGAACGCACCGGCCGTGCCGAAGGCAGTTTCAATGCCCGGGCATCCGCCTGCAGGCGGATAAGATCCGCCAGCCCGATGTAGGTTGCTGTGTCGGTGTTCGGCATTGCTGGCGGCTCCCGTGAACTGCGTCCGTCGGCGGTTTCAGGCACTCACCGGAACACGTTCGACCAGCCGCTCGATCACGGTGTCTGCGGTCATGCCTTCGGCCTCCGCCTCGAAGGTCAGCAGAATGCGGTGGCGCAGTACATCAAAGGCCATGGCCCGGACGTCGTCGGGTGTGACATAGTCGCGGCCATCAAGCCACGCCAGGGCTCGGGCGCAGCGATCCAGGGCAATGGTGCCGCGGGGACTGGCGCCGAAGGCGGTCCAGCGGGCGAGTTCCGGGTCCAGGACTGCCGGGTCCCTGGTTGCCAGAACCAGTGCGAGCAGGTACTGCTCGACCGCCTCTGCCATATAGATGTCGGCCACTTCAGTCCGGGCCTCAAAAACCTGTTGGGCTGCGAGGCGGAGGTCTGTCTTTGGCACGCCCTGCCGATAATCGTTCCGGGCGAGCTGGAGAATGGCTTTCTCAGCTTCCGCCGACGGGTAATGGATGACCACATGCATCAGAAATCGGTCCAGTTGCGCTTCGGGCAGCGGATAGGTGCCTTCCTGCTCAATCGGGTTCTGGGTGGCCATCACCATGAACGGCTGGTCCAGAGCGAAGGTGCGCATGCCTACGCTGATCTGCCTCTCGCCCATGGCCTCCAGCAACGCCGATTGCACCTTGGCAGGCGCGCGGTTGATCTCATCGGCAAGCACCAGGTTGTGGAAAATGGGGCCGCGCTGGAATTCGAACTGGCCCGTTTCCGGCCGGTAGATTTCGCTGCCGGTGACGTCTGACGGCAGCAGGTCCGGGGTGAACTGGATTCGATGGAAATCGCCTTCGAGGTGTTCTGCAAGGGCCTTGATGGCAGTGGTTTTAGCCAGGCCCGGCGCCCCTTCCACAAGCAGGTGACCGTCTGCGAGCAGGGCGATCAGCAGGCGATCCACGAGTTTTTCCTGCCCGATTATCCGTTTGGCTAACTGTGCCCGTAACTCACCGAACGTATGCTGTAACGACATTGGAAGTGACTGCTCCCTCTCTGTTTGAGGTTTTTCCGGAGAAACCCGTATCGTGCGTAGGTAGTTGCCGCAGTTTTGGTGTCTGGCCGGCAAAAATCAAGGGCTTGACTATGCTTATGTGACGATACCGTGATTACGTTTATTTCACACTAACTGAGGTCGACCATGAATGCGCTGACAGTGGCCAGCAAGGATCAGTTCTTTGAACAGTTGGCTGACGCCTTCGCAAAGAAGATTACCAAAACCGAAGCCAAAAGAATCAGCGAATTTGCCAAGCAGCATTACGCCCATATTCCCCTGGAAGAGCTGGTCAGCCGACGATTCTCAGATACCTATGGTGCCGTGCTGGCGGCCTGGCAGTTTCTGCAGAAGCGCTCCGCCGAGAAAACTTCAGTGGCGGTTTTCAATCCGGACCTGGAAAGCGACGGCTGGGAGTCGACCCACACTGTCGTTTTTATTCTGCACCCCAATATGCCGTTCCTGATTGACTCCCTGCGCATTGCCATTAATCAGCGCGAAATCGGCACTCACTCGATCCAGCATTCAATTCTTCAGGTCGAGCGGGACAAAGACGGCAAACTGAAGAAGCTGCACAGCACAAAAAAGAGCGCCTCCCGATCCGCCTATGAGGCCTTTATCGTTCTGGAAATTGACCGACACAGTCATCCCGGGGATCTCCGGGATCTGGAAGACACGCTGCAAGACGTGCTTCATGAAGTCCGGATCGCAGTATCCGATTTCCCGGTGGTGACCGAGAAGGTGACTGAGATTATCGGGGAGCTGGACAGTACTACCGCCGGTATCAACGAAGAGCAGAAGGCAGAGGCCCGGGCCTTTCTTGAGTGGCTGGCACGGGATCACTTTACCTTCCTGGGGTATGACGAATACGATTTTGCCAAGGACAAGAGCGGCATGGTGGTCCGGCGGGTCGGGAACTCCGAGCTGGGTATCCTGAAAGTCAACAACGAGCGGCCAGAAAGGGTGCGCCTGAACGAATTGCCCCAGCGCACCCGGCACGAGATGACCCGGACCGACGATATCTTTATCTTCGCCAAGTCGGCCCAGCGCTCAAGGGTTCACCGCCCGGCTTACCCGGACTATATTGCGGTCAAGAAGTTCGACAGCAAGGGGGAGGTTGTTGGCGAGCGTCGCTTCCTGGGGTTGTATACCGCCCGGGTCTATAACGAGCGGCCGGATGAGATTCCGCTGCTCCGCCGTAAATTCCAGAGTGTGATGAAGCGCTCCGGTTTCCTCCGGGATGATTACGCCGGCAAGGAACTGGAGCAGATTCTGACCCTCTATCCCCGGGATGAGCTGTTCCAGATCGAGCCGGACGAGCTGCTGAAGGTGGCCAAAAGCATCCTGTACATTCAGGAACGCCGCCGTATTGAACTGTTCATGCGGGAGGATGTTTATGGCCAGTTTGTGACTTGCCTGGCGTTTTTCCCGAGGGATATCTACAACACCGAACTTCGTCTGAAAGTGGAACAGGTGCTGGTGGACCGGCTCGGCGCCGAGGACGTTGAGTTTGTTACCCACTTCTCGGAATCCGTGCTGGCCCGGGTCCAGTTCACCATCCGCGTGCCCCAGGTTGAAAACCGCCAGCTGCCAACGGCTGAAATCCGAGAGAAAGTCATTGAACTGGCGCAATCCTGGCGTGACGGCCTCGCCGAGGCGCTGAGCGAAGCTTACGGTGAAGAACAGGGCAATGAGCTCTACCGGCTCTGGGCCGGCGGCTTCCCGGCCAGCTATACCGATATGTTCTCGGCCAGGCGTGCGGCGATTGATCTTAAGCATATTTCTGCGTCTGCCATCAAAAGCGACCTTGCCATGAGTTTCTATCGGGCGCTGGAAGAGGATGAGAGCACGCTGCATTTCAAGTTATTCTATCCGGACGAACCGCTGCCCCTTTCAGACGTGATGCCGATTTTCGATAATCTTGGCTTCCGCGTCATTGGCGAGCATCCGTTCGAGGTGACCGACCGCCACAACAAGACAGTCTGGATTCACGATTTCACACTCCATGCTCACACCGGCGATGTGGTAGACATTCATCGCCTCCGGCCGATTTTCGAGGAATTGTTCCGGCGGGTCTGGTACGCGGAGGCCGAAAACGATGCCTTCAACCGGATGCTGCTGTCCTCCTACATGAGCTGGAGGCAGATTGCGCTTCTGCGGACCTACGCCCGTTATATGCGCCAGATCCGTTTTTCCAACAGCCAGACCTTTATCTCCAATACACTGGTGAACCACGTTGAGCTGACGCAGTTGCTGCTGGAGTTCTTCGAAGTTCGTTTCAACCCGGAGCGGTACCAGAGCCCGGGCAAATGCCAGGCGGCCCAGCAAAAGCTGGAGATCGAGTTCAATGCGGGTCTGGACGAGGTGGAGAATCTCAGTGAAGACCGTGTGCTGCGGCTTTTCCTTGAGCTGATCCAGGCCACCCTGCGCACCAACTTTTACCAGCAGGATGAAGCGGGTGGCCCCAAATCCTACATCAGTGTGAAATTCGATCCATCCAGGATTCCGGATGTCCCCCTGCCGCTGCCAATGTTCGAGATTTTCGTCTATTCGCCACGGGTTGAGGGTGTGCACCTCCGGGGTGGCAAGGTCGCCCGTGGCGGCCTGCGCTGGTCTGACCGGTTTGAGGACTACCGTACGGAGATTCTGGGTCTGGTAAAAGCTCAGCAGGTCAAGAACGCGGTGATCGTTCCTGTGGGCGCCAAAGGCGGTTTTGTTGCCAAACGGCTGCCAGACCCCTCGGACCGGGAAGCCTTCCAGGCGGAGGGCATCGAAGCCTATAAAACCTTTATCCGCGGTTTGCTGGATATTACCGACAATCTGGTCGATGCCGGCATTCACCCGCCGGAGCGGGTGATCCGCCACGATGAAGATGACCATTATCTGGTCGTGGCTGCCGACAAGGGCACGGCAACCTTCTCGGATATCGCCAATGGCCTGGCGGCCGAATACGGCTTCTGGATGGGCGATGCCTTCGCCTCCGGTGGCAGCAATGGCTACGACCACAAGAAGATGGGCATTACCGCGCGGGGCGCCTGGGTCTCGGTGGAGCGCCATTTCCGGGAGATGGGCATCAACCCGGCGCTGGATGAATTCACCGCCATCGGCATCGGCGACATGGGCGGCGACGTTTTTGGCAATGGTTTGTTGTCTTCGGAGAAAACAAAGCTGGTTGCTGCCTTTAACCATGTCCATATCTTTATCGACCCGACCCCGAATCCGGAGCGGAGTTATATAGAGCGTAAACGATTGTTTGCGTTGCCCCGCTCCGCATGGACCGACTACGACAGCAAACTCATCTCCAAGGGCGGTGGCATCTTCAGCCGGAATGCCAAGTCCATTCCGGTCAGCCCGGAAATGAAAAAACTGCTGGGCATCAAGTCGGATCGGGTGCCGCCGAACATGCTGATATCCCATATTCTCAAGGCACAGGTGGATCTGCTCTGGGTAGGCGGTATTGGCACCTACGTGAAGGCAAAAAGCGAATCCCACGGCGATGTCGGCGATAAAGCTAACGACGGCCTTCGAATCAATGGTTCGGAACTGCGCTGCAAGGTTGTCGGCGAGGGCGGTAATCTGGGGCTGACCCAGCTCGGGCGTATTGAATATGCCCTCAGGGGCGGGCGCCTGAATACCGACTTTATCGACAACTCCGGCGGGGTTGATTGTTCAGACCATGAGGTCAACATGAAGATCCTGCTCAACCGGGTGGTGGTCATGGGGGATCTCACATACAAGCAGCGCAACATCATGCTTGAGGAAATGACCGACGATGTGGCGGAGCTGGTGCTTAAGAACAACTACCGCCAGACCCAGGCCATCAGTATCGCCAGCGAGGATGCGGCGACGCGCCTGGAGGAATACCGCCGGCTGATGAGCACCTTTGAGAGTCAGGGGAAGCTGAACCGCGCTTTGGAGTTCCTGCCGGACGACGAAACCCTGTCTGAGCGCAAGCTGGACAAAAAAGGGCTGACCCGGCCGGAGTTGTCGGTTCTGATCTCCTATGTGAAAGGCGATCTCAAGCAGACCCTGATAAACAGCACGCTGCCGGACGATTCGATGCTGGCGGGTGAAATGTACAAGGTGTTCCCGCGGGACCTGACCCAGAAATTCTCGAAAGAGCTGGGTGAGCACCAGCTGCGCCGTGAAATCATTGCCACCCAGATTGCCAATGACATGGTTAACCACATGGGTATTACCTTTGTGGAGCGGCTGAACCAGTCCACTGGCGCCGATGCAGCCTCCATAGCACTGGCCTGGATCATTGCCCGGGACGTTTTTCGCATCGATAACTGGTGGGACAGGATTGAGGATCTGGATTTTCATGTGCCGGCCCAGCTTCAGATGCAGTTGATGCAGGACCTGATGCGGCTGATGCGCCGTTCGGTGCGCTGGCTGTTGCGCAACCGTCGCGCGGAACTGAGTATCCAGAATCACATGGAGCGTTTTGCCGACAGCGTCTGGGCCATTACCGCAGGCCTGCCGGAGTACCTGGGAGAGCAGGCCCGGATCACCTGGGAAAAGCGGTATCAGGCGCTGGTGGAAGCCGGATTACCGACAGAGCTGGCTTCCGTGGTTTCCGGTACCGGGCACCTGTACTCGTCCCTCAGTATTATCGAGGCACAGGAAGCGTCAGGAATGCCGTTGAAAACAGTCGCCAATCTTTACTACGAGCTGGGTGACCGCCTTGATCTCAACTGGTTCGCCAATGCCATTGCCGCTCTGACCCCGGCTTCCCACTGGCAGGCCCTTGCCAGGGAGAGTTTCCGCGAGGATCTGGACTGGCAGCAGCGGGCTTTGACCACGGGTGTGCTGAAGCTGGCAGGAAAACCGGCGGACGTGCCTGCCTGTGTGGAGGCCTGGATGGCGCGTCATGACCAGATGATTGATCGCTGGAAAACCATGTTGTCCGAGCTCAAGGGTGTGAGAGAACCGGAGTATGCGATGTTCTCGGTGGCCTTGCGGGAGCTTCTGGATCTGGCCCAGGCGACCATGCATCAGCCTCATGGCGCGGTTGAGGCTGAGGTTGAGGCTCAGATAAACTGAGCCTTGCTTTGAGACCATGATTCCCGTTCAATCGGCGTCCGGGAATCACTAAAACGGAGTAAGGTAATGGGTCAGCTTGACCATCTTCTGGAAAAAAACCGGTCCTGGGCCGATGGCATCAAGGCCCAGGACCCCCAGTTTTTCCACCGCCTGTCCAACCAGCAGGCACCGGAATATCTCTGGATTGGCTGTGCGGACAGCCGTGTGCCGGCCAACCAGATTGTCGATCTGCTGCCCGGTGAGCTGTTTGTTCACCGGAACGTGGCCAACGTGGTTGTGCATACGGACTTTAACTGCCTGTCGGTGCTCCAGTTCGCCATTGATGTGCTTAAGGTCAAACATATTCTGGTGGTCGGGCATTACGGTTGTGGTGGCGTGAGAGCGGCACTGCTCAACGAGGGCTTCGGGTTGATAAGCAACTGGTTGCGACATGTGCAGGATGTGCGTGACCGGCACCAGAAGGTGTTGGATGCCCTGCCGAACGTGCAGGACCGGGTAGACCGGCTGTGCGAACTGAACGTAGTGGAGCAGGTGGGGCATGTGTGCCAGAACAACATCGTCCAGGAAGCCTGGAAGCGTGGCCAGCCGCTGACGGTTCACGGTTTTGTCTATGACGTTGCGGACGGTATTCTCAGGGATATGGGGCTGTCGGTTTCCGGCGAAGAAGATCTTGAGCGTGTCCGGCAAACCAGCCTGGAGGAGCTGGTTCTGAGGCCGGTGCGCTCCGGGCGCCAGAAAACCGTCTAGCAGGAAATGTAAAATTTCGTCAAAAATTCGTGATGAGTGTCACTTCCTGACCCCCGGTGTCATCACAGTTGGTCACCTCCCGCTTTGGTAGAGTAGCGACTGCTGCAAGCGAGGAGGTGAACCATGAAAGAACTGATGCAAAAAGCCCTGACAGCCTTCAGCCATCGTAAAGGCGTCTCCGACGCGTCAGATGAGCGCGCCCGGGGGCGCAAGTCTTCCGATAAAGGCCAGCCCGAGGACTGGGGTATGTCCCCGGAAGACGCTCTCCGTGTGGGCACTGTTGCCCGATACAAGTGACTGCTTGCCGGCGGTTCGTTTCCTTTCGTTCTGATGCCTCCGGGATCCGGCCTGCCATGGGAGACTCGGCGGCGCATTCCGGTTAAAGTATCCCGTGTCCGAGCCACCCAAGCGGGATTGCCTGTTCAATGTCTCTACCCAATTCCCACGAAGCCCTGTTAAGGAATCGCCACCTGCTCACAGGGGAGGTGGCCCTGTTGGGCGTTACTTCCGCCGGCCTGTTGTCTGAGCTGTCTGAGTACAGCGGCATGGCCATGAGTGAGCATGCGGGTGTGTGTGAGACTCTGCGGGGGCGGGACAACTGGAAGGTCACCTTCGGTTACGATGATCCGGCCTTTGGTGCGGATGCCTTCAACACCCTTGTGGTGTTTTTGCCAAAGGCTCGGGCCGAACTGGAGTTGCGGCTGGCACTTGCCCGCTGGCTGGCGGCAAAAGGCGCCCGGCTGGTCGTGGTTGGCGAGAAAAAAGAGGGGATTGCCGGGGCTGCCAAACAGTTAAAAGCGGTGGCGCCACTGGCGGCCAAGGTAGACAGTGCCAGGCACTGCCAGGTGTGGTGTGCCGAAGCCGTTGAATCGCTGCCAGGGTTTGAGCTTCAGGAATGGCTGAGCTGGACGGGCATGGAATGCGCGGGCATTCACCTGGAGGCCGCCGGGCTGCCGGGGATCTTCAGCCAGGGAGAGCTTGACGACGGCACCCGGATGCTGCTCGAAACCCTCAGCGACCATCCCCTGCGCGCCAGTCACATTCTCGATTTTGCCTGTGGTGCCGGGGTGATCGGCGCCTGGCTTGATGCCTGGCAAAAGCAAAGGGGACAGCCGGCAATCACCGTTGACGGGGTGGATGTGCAGTCCCAGGCTGTGACCTGTGCCCGGGCAACCTATCGGCGTAACGGTGTTTCCGGTGAAATATTGGCATCGGACGGCCTGACCAGTGTTGAAGGTATCTGGCCGGCGATACTGAGCAACCCCCCCTTCCACAGTGGCGTGAGAACCGATATGTCCATGACCGAGCGTTTCCTTCGCGAGGTTGTACGCCATCTCAGACCTGGTGGTGAGGTTCGCCTGGTCGCAAACAGCTTCCTGCCCTATGAGCCCCTGATGAAGCGGTGTATCGGCCCGGTTGAGCGGTTACGGGAAGATCACCGGTTTACGGTATACCGGGCTTTTCGCCGGCCCTGAATTAAAAGGGTACCCGGAAGTTCCGGTTGATCGAACAGCCAAGCCACAAAAAACAAAATCTCTGAGTGTGCTGCGGACCATTCCGGAGGGGCGGTCGTATCCTGGCGCTGACCATTCTCTATGAAATCGGCGATATCCTGTCTGGCGTTTTGAGTTCGTGCAGAAACCCATGAACAAACCCAAGACCCTGTCCGCACTTGCCCACAAGTTGAGAAGGGCGGCCTACCGAAGGCCCACAAGTGTTATACCTTTGTTTTATGAAAAAGAATATGAATCCAGTTTGGGTGTGGCCTATTAAAAGGTTTTTGGAGATTTTTAAGATGAAATGCCACTCTCGTAAATATTTTTTGAAACAGAGTCCGCTCAGGTGGGCTCTTTAGTTTTTTTCCACAATGAATACACTTTTCTTCTTGGTTATACGTGCCGTATGGATTGCCGGCTATATCCATAAAAAACACTGACATGAAATTCGTGCGCGCATCTGTTTCACCTACAAACGTTACTTTATTAGTAGTTAATAATGGAAACAGGCTAATTAATTCATTTTCATCAAAACTGTTCACATGGCCCCAAGGAGGGCCCTTTCCCCCACAAGAGGAACATGTTGTACGTCCGATTCGAATATCTTGCTTATATGGAACTCCGATAAGCAAGAATTCTCTTGTTACACGGCTTAATTCGGAAGCTGCTTTTTCAAGTAGATGAGGAGGTATGTGTTCAAGCACTTCAGCACAAAACACCAGGTCAAAGGTATTGTCATCGAAGTCTAAATTTGTGATGTCTCCCTGAACACAGGTGATTCTGCTACTCGATATGTTTGGCTTCAATAGATCCAGCGCAGTTACTTTATCGAAAAATTCAGTCAGCAATATGGAAAAATGACCGTCTCTTGCACCAATATCAAGCGCGCTTTTTCCGTCGCCAGAGATACGCGTAATATGCTGCATTAAATCCTCAGTTCTTTGTTGCTCTGAATCGTTTTTCCTATATTCTGATAGGTCCATTGATATATCCTTGGTTTTACGAGGCACCTGGTCGCTAAGGGCTTTGCGCCCCTTCGCCCCATAAGAACTGTACGTGATAGTTTCCCATCATGCAGCTCAAGCCCTTTGAAAGCCCTGCAGGCGACCCACCTATTCATACCCCCAGACTCAACCGGCCCTGCTGATACATGCGTTCCAGTTTGGATGCATTGGCTTCAGCGTTATGGTAACTGCCCTTCATGATCAGCGATAGTTCGCTGCTGCATTGCTCTTCCGAAATGGCCCTGGCCACGTTGGCCGTGAGGCATTTGTCGACTTGTTGTTGATAGGTCTGGGTGTTGTTGCGGTTATTGCCTGTGCCATCGAAAAAGAGGCCAGCTTCTACCCGGACTTTGGGACGATCCTCTTCTTCGGACGAATCAACCGGTGACTCGTCCTGCAAGCCTTTGTCAATCAATGCGCCTTTCTGGGCGGCTTTGCGAACAAACTCCTGCGGATCTTTGTCCAGCAACTTTTTGGCGGCAGGGGTAAGCTGGCCTTTGTCATCCAATGCTCCGGCCATGGCGAAGTCCACAATCGGTGCGGTGTTGGTGGCGACACCCACAGTAAATCCGTATGCCCAATTAAAAAAGCCCCTGGGGTGAGGGGCAAAAGGTTCGCGTCCAGAACAACGGAGCAAACCGGAAAAGGGATGTTCAGCATGAACTTCTGTAACCTTAGGGTTAATTTCTAGAATAATCAGCCTAAAATGACGACTTTGTGACAAAATGCCCGCAGGGTGCCTGAAATGACAACTGCCGAACTGAATTATGCCGACGGTGAACTGACCCTGAGCCGGCCTGGTACCGACGACCCGACGCTGCGGGCCTGGGACGCGGCAGACGAGCTTCTGCTTGAAGAGGGTCTCAACGCTGCCAGTGGTGTTACTAAGCCCAGAGTCCTGATCGTGGATGATCAATATGGCGCCTTGTCACTCGGGCTTTCCGGCCTGTCACCGGTGATCGTTGCTGACAGCGCGACCCTGTTCGCAGCCCTGGACGAGAATGCTTCACTCAACCCTTCCCTGATCGCACCAAGCCAGGTGCGCAGTTGGATCAACCCGCCTGAAGGACCGTTCGATCTTGTGGTTATGCGAATTCCGCGGCAGGCGGACTATCTTGGCTGGCTGCTGCGCTGGCTCAATGGCGTAGTGGCAGAATCCGGTGTCCTGCTGGCTGGAGGCATGATCAAGCACCTTCCGGCCAGAAGTGTTGATGTCTTTGCTGAAACCGTGAACACCGAGAAGGTACTGTCGGCACGAAAGAAGGCCCGGGTCATTCGTTGCAGGAAGGGGAGTAAGCTTCCTGGAGATTGGCCGGGGACCTGGAGAGGTTATCTGTTAACTGGGCAGAGCGATCATAAGGTTGAGGCGTTACCCGCGGTGTTTGCAAGGGAAAAGCTGGATATCGGTACCCGGCTGCTCCTGCCCTGCGTGGCGGAGGCGGTGAGAAAAGCCGAACCCGGTGCACGGGTTCTCGATCTCGCCTGTGGCAACGGTGTGCTTGGCATGACGGCGCTGGCAGGGCGGCAGGATCTGCAGGTGTGCTTCAGCGACGTATCGAGCCAGGCGGTGCTCAGTGCCAGCCGCAATGTCGAACGGGCGTTCCCGGAAGCGGAGGTGGCCTTTGTGCACGCCGACGGTATTGAATCCGGACAGGGAAGATTTGATCTCATACTCCTGAATCCGCCGTTTCACGAAGGCGGCGTGGTTGGCAATCATATTTCCCTGCGTCTGTTCGGGCAGGCCGCCCGACACCTGTCGCCGGGCGGCAGGTTGTTGATGGTCGGAAATCGCCATCTGGGTTATCACCGTAGCCTGCGCCGGCATTTCTCATCTATACATCAACTGGATGCCAGCCCCAAGTTCGTGGTCTTCCAGGCTGGCAATCGCTGACAGACCAGGCTGGTTAAAGGGCGGGTGCCGGACTGGCATAGCCCAGTCTTGCCAGGGTATCCACGATGGTCTGGGTCTGGCTGTCTATTTCAATATTCACCCGCTGGCCTTCCTGAACCGAGGCAAAGGTGGTCGCCCTGAGGGTTTCCGGAATCAGGTGGACACTGAACCGGTTGCCCCGGACTTCGCCAATGGTCAGGCTGGCGCCGTTAATGGCCATGTAGCCCTTGGGGAAAAGATAGCGGGCCCACTCATCAGGCACTTCAAACCACAGGGTGACATTGTTCTCCGGGCGCAGGATTTCCACGATCTTTGCGGTGGTATGAATGTGGCCGGACAGCAGGTGCCCGCCAATCTCATCCCCGATGCGGGCGGCGCGTTCGAAATTTACCAGGTCCCCGGCTTTCAGGTGCCCGAGTGTGGTCAGCGTCAGGGTTTCCTGCATGGCGTCGAAGCAGAGTGCGCTGCCGTCGTGGCGCGTTACGGTCAGGCAGGTGCCATTGATGGCCACGGAAGCTCCGATAGAGACACCGTCGAGTTTATCCTCCGGGAAACGGACAACGAAGGTGCTAAGACCGGGTTTGGCAGTGACCTCTTCAATGGTTGCGATCCCCTGAACAATGCCTGTGAACATAGCCTGGCCTCATAAAATGGAGTGCGGCTGCCGGTTTGGCAGGAGCGCACAGGATAGCGAGCGGACCGCCCGATGCCAAGGTGGCGGTAAGGGATTCAAGAATCCGGTTTGATGGTCGTTACCTGTTAAAACCGTCTCTAATCCGGACAACCTGTCATGGCCGAAGACCAGAGCAAAGCCACGCAAGCTGATGCGCCCGCCCAGGCTCCTGTGCTGCGGCCTGGACGGGCCGCCGACCCTGTGCCCGCGGATGCCCGGCCTTCGGTCTCGGCGTCTGCCCTGGCCGGAACGGTGGCCATCACAAAGCCCGGGCAGGGTTCAGCCGCAGCCGTTGCATCCGATGCCAGGGCCGGGGCTGGTGAGAGTGAGAGTGAGAGTGATGATAAAACCAATGGACGTGCGGAGCGGGTGACGGCGGAGTCCAGGCAGCGCAAACTGAGGCAGATGCTGCGGCAGTGCGACCGTGTCCTGTTGATGGATTTCGACCTGCTGGCGATGAATGACTGGCCCGACAACTATACTTTGGCCGGGGCGCGCCGAAACCGGGACCTGTGGCTTTTCAGTGCGCTGCTTGCCGCAGTCGTGTTTCTCGGCGGCTTGGCCGGGCTTGTGCCGGCCTGGGTCGCGGGTGGTGGTTTCGGGGTCTTCGTAATGATCCTGCTGCACGGAGTGCCCGCTGTTCGCCGAATCTACACGTCGAAACCTTCCTACCTGGATCTCCTCGTCACCCGACAGCGGATGCTCCGGGAGGCGAAGCGACATGCAGAGCACCTGGAAGGCGCCAGCGGGCTGATATGGCAGTGTGCGCAGATGTCCGACTTTAATCCGGCCCTCAGGAATTCGCGTTTCAGTTATTTGCTGAGGCTGTCTGAAAGCCGCGTTCTCCCCCGTCAGCTTACCCGACGGGAGCATGTGCGCCTGTATCTGATATACCTGCTGGAGGCGGAGAAGGCCTACAGCAGGGTTCAGGAGGCATTTTTTGAGGGCAATCAGAATGCCATTGACCATGGCTGGCAGGATGTTGTGGCGGAGCCTGTGCCCAGAACTTGACATAACTGCGCTTCAAACGTATGTTTCAAACAGACGTTTGCTAGAGGCATTGAAAACAAAATGGCGCAGTCTGATACCGTTGACCGGATTCTCGATGCAGCCGAAGAGCTGTTCGCCGACCGGGGTTTTTCAGAAACCTCGCTTCGCATGATTACCAGCAAGGCTAAAGTAAATCTGGCCGCTGTCAATTATCACTTTGGTTCAAAAAACGCTCTGATCCATGCTGTTTTCGCGCGTTTTCTGACGCCGTTTTCCGCAACTCTTGAAAGCGCGTTCGACGAGCTTGAGGAGCGTTGTGAGGGCAAACCACCAACACTGAACCAGACACTCTGGGCCCTGACGGAAAGCGCGGTGCGGATGCCTCAGCGCAACGAGCAGGGTATTTCCATCTTCATGCGCCTGCTGGGCCTCGCCTACACCCAGTCCCAGGGCCACCTCCGGAAGTTTCTGGAGCAGGAATACAGTGAGCCGTTCGGCCGTTTCATGCGTCTTCTGAAGGAAGCAACGCCGCAGTTGTCTTCGGTTGATCGGTACTGGCGCATTCAGTTCATGCTCGGAGCAACCGCGTTCACCATGTCCAGCAGTGACGCCCTGCGCGATATCCTGAAGAACAAGCTGGGTGTCGAAACCACCGTTCAGGAAATTGCCGCCCGGCTGGTGCCCTTCCTGGCCGCCGGAATGCAGGCAGAAGACGCGATGCTGATTCCCTCGCCTGGCAGCAAGGTCTCGGTTGCCTGAGCTCCTGCCTCTCGGTTAGGCTTTTCTTCTGAACCCGCAAGGAGCCTGGCCAGTGCGGATTAATTCCACTGCAGCGCAAATCGATATTGATCTGACCCTCCAGTTCCTCAGGCTTGTCACCGTAGATGGGCGGGTTCTTGCCTCCTATCCGGTATCCACGGCACTGAACGGCCCGGGGGAGCAGGACGGCAGCGGCTGCACCCCGCGGGGTAAGCACTATATCCGTGCCCGTATTGGTGCCGGGCTTCCAGCCGGGACGGTGTTCCGTGGCCGGCGCCCGACCGGCGAGATCTACAGTCCCGGGCTTACCCGGGAACATCCCGGTCGCGACTGGATTCTGACCCGGATTCTCTGGCTGTGTGGCTGTGAATGGGGAAAAAACCGGGGCCCGGGTGTCGATACTTTTCGTCGCTTCATATACATTCACGGCACACCGGACAGCGAGCCCATGGGCGTGCCGCTGTCCCATGGCTGTGTCCGGATGCGGAACGCTCATATTCTTGAACTGTTCGAACGTGTTGACCCAGGTGCAGTCGTTTACATCCATTAAACCTTTTTTGTCAGAGAGAATCGATGATCGGGGATTTCAAGGCCATCGTGAACGGCTGGATCGAGAATTTCGGGCTGCTCTCGGAAAGCTGGCGTGTTGGTATTGTTGTGTTCGCGCTGGTATTCGGGACAGCGGCGGTGGCCTATGCCGCCAGCCATATTGTCGGTGCGCTGGAGCGAAAATTCAGTAAAACCAGTAACCTTTGGGACGACGCGCTGCTTCATGCCGCGCGCAAGCCTGTCGTCGCGTTTGTCTGGATACAGGGCGTATACTGGGCAGCCGAAGTGGCTCACCGGTATTCGCAGGCCGAAATCTTCACCGCCAACGACTCATTGCTCCAGTTGGGTTTTGTGTTCGTGCTGGTCTGGGCGGTGTTGCGGCTGATCAAGCAAGGCGAAGGGATTCTCGCGTCTCCCCTGAAAATGAAGCAGCCCATGGACTACACCACCGTGAATGCGGTGAGCAAGTTATCCAGGGCTGTGGTCATAATTACCGCCGTGCTGATTGCTATGCAGTCTCTGGGGTACAGTATTTCCGGGGTGCTGGCGTTCGGCGGCGTTGGCGGTATTGCCGTTGGTTTCGCCGCCAAGGATTTGCTGGCCAATTTCTTCGGCGGTTTCATCATTCACCTGGACCGCCCGTTCAAGGTGGGGGACTGGGTGCGTTCGCCGGACCGCAACATTGAAGGTACGGTTGAGCATATTGGCTGGCGGCTGACGACCATCCGGACCTTCGACAAACGTCCGTTGTATGTGCCGAACGCAACCTTTACCACCATTGCGGTCGAGAACCCCTCGCGGATGACCAACCGCAGGATATCGGAAACCATTGGTATCCGGTACGCCGATGTCAGCCTGATGCCCACCATCGTTGCCGATATCAGGGCCATGCTGGAGCAGCATGACGATATTGACAGCAAGCAGACATTGATCGTCAATTTCCTCGCGTTCAATGCATCATCCCTGGATATCATGGTTTATACCTTCACCAAGACAACCCAGTGGGTTCGTTTTCAGGAAGTGAAGCAGGATGTGTTGCTGAAAATCAGCGACATCATTGAGGGCCATGGTGCCGAGGTGGCGTTCCCGACAAGGACACTGCATCTTCCGGACGGTGTTCGGCTAACCGGGTCGCAGACCGATGAGTCCCGCGACCAGGGCTCCCGTTCATCGTCCGTAAAAAGTGCGGAGAAATCACAGCAGCGCCAGGCAGCGGGTGATGCAGGGGATTCAGGAGATTCAGAATGACGTCACCGGAGACTGTTCATCCCGTCGGCATTATCGGTGGCACCGGGCTGACCACCTTGTCGGGCCTGGAAATTACCGGAGAGAAGGAGGTCGGGACACCCTGGGGTACGCCATCCGCGCCACTGGTTGAAGGGCGACTGGGCGACCAGCCGGTCATATTCCTGTCCCGCCATGGCAATCCGCGCCGCATTTCGCCTCATCAGGTGAATTACCGGGCCAATCTGCGGGCCTTGTACGATGCCGGTGCCAGAACGGTGATCGGTGTCAACGCCGTGGGTGGGATTCACAAGGACATGGGGCCTGCTCAGGTGGTCATTCCCGATCAGATTATTGACTATACCTGGGGTCGTGCCAGTACCTTTTTCGAGGGCGATCTGGCGTCAGTGACCCACATTGATTTCACCTGGCCCTACGATGAGCGTGCCCGTCAGGTCCTGATTGATGTCGCCGGTGCTGAAGAGGTGCCGTTCTCGGGTTTCGGGGTTTACGGTGCAACCCAGGGTCCGAGGCTGGAAACGGCGGCGGAGATCATCCGCATGGAGCGGGACGGCTGCGATCTGGTGGGTATGACAGGCATGCCGGAAGCGGTGCTGGCAGCCGAACTGGGGATGCGCTATGTCTGTCTCGGGCTGGTGGTGAACTGGGCCGCTGGCAAATCCGACCACATCATTACCATGGCGGAGATTGAAGAGGCCATTGAGCGGGGGATGTCCGGGGTCAGGCGGATCCTCGAGAGCTCAGTGGCCGGTCTCGGTGCGCTTACTCCGTTGCCTCAACCTTCTTGAAGAACACCAGGACGCCGATGGTGGGGGAGTCCAGGAAGTGGACTTCCTCGCTCCGCATCCGGCGGGTTTCCCGAATCCAGGTGAGCAGTTCCAGGGGCGCAGGCTCAGTCCTCAGGGCTTGCGGTTGAACGGCCGGATCGCCGGCTGAGGGCACGCCCGGGTGCTCGCCTCCGGGCGAGGGCGCCTCTGCCGTGGATGCATCCGGGGTTTCTCCGGCTGCGGGTCCATCAATCGCCAGCCGGGTATCTTCCGCAGGCTGCCAGTGGTTCAGGTGAACACCCACATGAAGGTAGCGCCGGCGGTCGATGGTGATGTGGCCTTCCACCTCCCGGGTTCCCGCGCCTTCAATCCAGTCTCCTGCCTCAACCCTCAGAGGGGTGCCTTCATAATCCGGCGGAAAGGCTTCGTACCAGCCGGCGCTGACCAGTACCCGATATCTGCCGCTGCGCTCCAGCCGTTGGGCTGCGTTTGCAAGATACAGCTCATTCCCGGGTACCAGGTTCAGGGTGGTTTCCGTTGATCCGTCCTGAAGCATCGACCATAATACCTGGTCGGTTTCGACGGGGGGCTCCACGGCACGGCCCGACATTTTTTCATTCACCGCTTCAGGCTCGACAATCCGCTCAAGAATCACGAATTCTGCACGGTAATAGTCCTCCGGAATCGGTTTGCCCGGTTCCAGTGGCAAACCGGTGCGCTCGGGTTGCTGGGCCGTTCCCGTGACTGGAACAGTCAGCAGGAGCGCTGCCAGAATGGCCCGTGTTGCGTATCGGCACCGGCGAATTCCATCAATCTCCAAGGGTCGTACTCCACATGTTGGTCGGGCGTTCATGAGCCGGATGCGTTGCGTTTTGTTGGCCCCAGTTCGCCAAGCATCCGGGAAATGCCGTCGAGTTTACCACCGGTTGTGGCATCCTTCAGCCGGAAACGGAAGCTGTTGGCCCCTTCAAGCCGGTACTGGTCCGGCCCGGATTGCACTTTTTTAACCAGAACCAGGGGGTCTACCGGTGTCGAGCTGCCGAATTCCAGGCGCGCCCATTCCTTGCCGGCATCGACTTTCACGATCCCCAGGGCCTCTGCCTCGAGCCGAAGCCCGGTCTGGCGGATCAGGTTTTTGGCCGGTTCCGGTAATAATCCGAACCGGTCAATCATCTCAACCTGAAGTTCTTTTAATGCTTCGTTGTTATCCACGCTGGCAATTCGCTTGTACAGCATCAGCCGGTTATGGACGTCCGGCAGGTAATCCTCCGGAATCAGGGCAGGAATACGCAGGTTCATTTCGGTGCCGTGGCTCAAGGGCAGATCGGCATTTGGCGTCCGGCCCTCGCGGATGGCCTTGACGGCCTCATCCAGCAGTTGCATGTACAGCGTAAAGCCGATGCTTTCGATCTGGCCGCTCTGTTCCTCACCGAGCAACTCGCCAGCGCCCCGGATTTCCAGGTCGTGGGTTGCCAGCATGAAACCGGCACCCAGATCCTGTGCTTCCGAGATGGCCTCCAGGCGCTTTTTGGCGTCCGCCGTGATGGATTTCGGTGGCGGCGTCAGCAGGTAGGCATAGGCCTGGTGGTGCGAGCGACCCACGCGGCCACGCAACTGATGCAGCTGCGCCAGGCCGAACTTGTCGGCCCGCTCAATGATAATGGTGTTGGCGCTGGGAATGTCGATGCCGGTTTCGACAATGGTGGTGCACACCAGCACATTGAAGCGCTTATGGTAGAAATCCGACATGATCTGTTCCAGGTCCCGTTCCCGCATCTGGCCATGGGCCACACCCACACGGGCCTCGGGAATCAGCGACCGGAGGTCCTGAGCGGTTTTTTCTATGGTCGCCACATCGTTATGGAGGAAGTACACCTGACCGCCCCGGAGAATTTCCCGGAGGATGGCTTCCTTGACCATGGGGTTGTCCCGCTGGCGTACAAAGGTCTTCACTGACAGACGCCGGGCCGGCGGTGTGGCGATGATCGACAGATCCCTCAGGTGTCCCATGGCCATGTTCAGTGTACGCGGAATCGGCGTCGCAGTAAGGGTGAGCATGTCGACTTCCGCGCGCAGGGCCTTGAGTTTTTCCTTTTGCTGCACGCCAAAACGATGTTCTTCGTCGATGATCACCAGCCCGAGGTTTTTGAACCGGATATCGCCCTGAAGGAGTTTGTGGGTTCCAATCACGATGTCGGCCTTGCCATTTTCAATGGCTTCCATGGCCTTGCTGGTCTGGCCGGCCGAGCGGAAACGGCTGAGCAACTCCACCTGTACGGCGGTGTCTGAGAACCGGTCCCGGAACGACTCGTAGTGTTGCTGTGCCAGCAGGGTGGTCGGCACCAGGACAGCCACCTGTTTGCCGGACCAGGTCGCCATAAAAGCGGCCCGCATGGCCACTTCGGTTTTGCCAAAGCCGACGTCACCACAGACGAGGCGGTCCATGGGGCGCTCGCTGGTCATGTCTTCAATAACAGACTGAATGGCGGCCTGCTGGTCCGGGGTCTCCTCGAAGGGGAAGCCGGCGGCAAAGGCCCGGTAGGCCTCCTTTGGATCCTCAAAACTGAAGCCCTTGCGGGCCTCCCGGCGGGCATAGACATCCAGGAGTTCCGCCGCGGTGTCGCGGATTTTCTCCAGCGCTTTCTGTTTGGTTGTGCTCCAGCGATCCGTGCCGAGTTTGTGCAGCGGGGCATGCTCGGTGTCGTTACCGGCATAGCGGGAAATCAGGTGAAGGCTGGATACCGGCACATAGAGCTTTGATCCGCCAGCATATTCCAGTTTCAGAAATTCGCTGGCTTCGCCTTCAACGGTAATGGTTTCCAGGCCCCGGTAGCGACCGACACCATGGTCGATGTGGACCACCGGAGCGCCGATGCGCAGCTCTGACAAGTCCCGGAAACCGGTATCATCGGCCTGTGTCGGTTTTTCCCGGCGCCGTCTTTGCAGCACCCGCTCCCCGAAGAGCGCGGTTTCGGTGATCAGCGCGAGAGAGTGCTTCGGGAGCAGGAGCCCTTGCTCCATCGGGGCAACGGTAATGCCCAGCGGGCATCCGCTGTTCTCCAGAAACGCCTGCCAACCGGGAAGGGTTTCAAGCTCAAGGCCCTGGTCTCCAAGGTGTTCAATCAGGGCCTCACGCCGGCCGGATGATTCAGCGCAGATCAGCACCCGGCCACTGAATTCCCGGAGAAACCGCCTCAGGCGGCCGGCAGGATCAGCGGCGCGACCGTCCATGGCAATGTCCGGCAGGGTTTCACTGGGGCAGTTGAACGATCCGGCGGCGCCCGAGGTTTCAGACGAAATCGATACCCTTGGGAACGCCTTCAGGTGACCAAACAGTTCATCCTGCTGCAGGAACAGGAGGCCGGGCGGCAGGATTGGTCGTAAGCGGTCGTGGCGGCGGTCCTCGTACCGGCTCCGGGTTTCGGAGTCGAAGTGGCTGACGGCTTCGTTCAGTTCGGCGGCGGTAAAGACATGGGTTGTGCCCGGCAGATAATCGAACAGGGTCGCTGTTTTGTCGAAGAACAGGGGCAGGTAGTACTCGATCCCTGGCGGTGTAATGCCGTGGGTCACATCCTGGTAAATGGGCGTGTCCTTGCCCGAATTGGGGAACTGCTCGAACCAGCGGCTGCGGAATCCGGAGCGGGCTTCCTTGTGCCAGGGGAACTCGTACGCGGGCAGCAGTTCGATGTGGCCGACACGATTGATCGAGCGCTGGGTCTCCGGGTCGAAGGTCCTGAGCGTTTCAATCTCGTCATCGAACAGGTCGATCCGGTAGGGCTGGCCGGCCCCCATGGGAAAGATGTCGAGGATCGAGCCACGAACAGCATATTCCCCATGCTCATAGACGTTTTCCGCGTGCCGGTATCCGGCGGCTTCCAGTTGCAGTCGCCAGCTGTCGATGTCCAGCGACTGACCCACTTCCAGCACAAGTGTGTTGCCCTGGAGATAGCTGACCGGGGGCAGCCTGTGCATGAGCGTTCGCGCCGGTATCACGAGCACGCCGTGCTTGGTTGACGGCAGCCGGTGCAGGGTACGGATGCGCCTTGAGGTAATATCCTGGTGCGGCGAAAACAGGTCGTAGGGCAGGGTTTCCCAGTCTGGCAATGACAGCAGTTCCAGTCCGTCCTCGCTGACGGCCGGGTCATCCTCCCCGGTGGCCAGACCGAGGAAAAAGCGCATGGCCTGCTCCAGGCGAATGGCATCGTCGGTGCTGCGGGTGATGACCAGCGTCAGGCCCTTGTGGGCGCGGGCACTTTCACAGATGGCCAGAGCGTCGCTGCTGCCATGCAATTGACCCCATAGGCGATGATCGGCCGGCCGGGTTGGAAACGCCGGGGCAATATTGATCCGGGCTGACGGGCGGGTGGTTACACCTTGGCTCATGGGCAGTCTGGTTCTCCTGCTATGGATGTCCGGGAGGTGGCGAGCGGCGTATTCTAACGCCCGCGGATGACGCTGTCATGGCGGTTGCGGCATGCGAGCGTCAGGGTTCCGAGCGCAAAGGGGATGCCTGCAAAGGTCTGGGGCGTTCGTATTTGCGGTCGGCGGGATTAAGTTGGATAATGTGCGCGCCAAATTCCAAGTGCCAATTGCAGAGGTCCAAGCGTGAGTCACGAACAGATCAACCAGCACCTGTCCAACTGGACAGAAAGAGAATCCACCGCGGAAGCCATGATTCCGCTGATCGGCCGCCTCTACCGCAAGAACAACGTGGTTACTTCTGTCTATGGCCGCGCAATCATTAACCAGTCTGTAATCGGCATCATTCGTGCCCACCGGTTTGTACGTCAGGTTGAAGACAGCGAGCTGTCTGTTCACGATACCCTGCCGATCCTCCAGGCCATGGACAAGCTCGAGCTTGGCCGTGCCCATGTTGATATTGGCAAGCTTGCGGTCAAGTTCAAGGAAGAGGGGGGCGACCTTGCTGAATTCCTGAAGCGTGAAATCGGACCGGTGATTGGTCAATATGCCGCCCAGTCGGAGGAGGATGCCTGCAACGACACCAAGGACGTGGTTCTGTACGGTTTTGGCCGTATCGGTCGCCTCCTGGCACGCATCCTGATCGAAAAGGCCGGCGGTGGTAACAACCTGCGCCTGCGTGCGATTGTGGTTCGCCAGGGTGGTGCCGAGAATGATCTTGAGAAGCGTGCCAGCCTGCTGCGCCGTGACTCGGTCCATGGTCCGTTTGATGGCACCATCACTGTGGACGAGAAAGAATCCGCCCTGATTGCCAATGGCAACTACATCAAGGTGATCTACTCCGATGGCCCCGATAAGGTGGATTACACTCAGTATGGTATCAATAACGCCATTGTGATCGACAATACCGGTAAATGGCGTGACGAGGCTGGCCTGGGGCTGCACCTGAAATCCAAAGGTGTCAGCCGGGTGATGCTGACGGCGCCGGGCAAGGGTGACATCAAGAACATCGTCTATGGCATCAACAACGACTGGATCACTGATGAAGACAGGATTCTGTCAGCAGCCTCCTGTACCACCAATGCCATTACGCCGGTCCTGAAAGCCATTGAGGACGAGTACGGAATTGAGGACGGACACGTTGAGACCGTTCACTCCTACACCAACGACCAGAATCTGATCGATAACTACCACAAGGGCAGTCGTCGCGGTCGCAGTGCGGCCCTGAATATGGTGATCACTGAAACCGGCGCGGCCAAGGCGGTAGCCAAGGCGCTGCCGGTCCTGAAAGGCAAGCTGACCGGTAACGCCATCCGGGTGCCGACACCCAACGTCTCCATGGCGATCCTGAATCTCAACCTCAAGAAGGAGGTTGATGTGGGGGGTGTCAACGAGTACCTCCGGGAAATGGCGTTGCATTCCGAACTGCAGAAGCAGATCGATTTCGTGAATTCTCCGGAAGTGGTTTCCACGGACTTCGTGGGTTCCCGCCATGCCGGTATCGTTGACGCCCAGGCGACCATCGCCAGTGGCAAGCGCCTGATCCTTTACGTCTGGTATGACAACGAATTCGGTTACAGTGCCCAGGTGATCCGCGTGGTGAATCAGATGGCCGGCGTAAGCTACCCGATCTTCCCCAAGCGTGCGAGAGACTGATCAAACCGCACTGACCTGGTTGAGTGAAAGTTATAAAAACCCCGACCGTGAATGCTGTCGGGGTTTTTTGTTTTATCGGTCTGTGAGCCAGGCGGTTTACGTTCAGGCACAAACCTGTTCCGGTTTCTGGTGGAAATAGGATTCCTTAATCTCTATAATTGGCGCGATTTTGGGTATGCCCGGCACCCCGTTTCTCATTGTTTCCTGGGCCGCAGGTGTCGGGCGTTACAAATCCATTGAATAGTTTCTGATGATTGGACGAGGCTAATGATTAAGATCAAAAAAGGCCTGGATCTTCCTATCAGCGGCGCACCTGAACAGACCATTACAGACGGAAAACCCGTTCGCCACGTGGCGTTGATCGGCTTTGACTACAACGGCATGAAGCCGACAATGGCTGTGAAAGAGGGGGACCGCGTCAAGCGCGGTACGCTGCTGTTCACTGATAAGAAGACCGAAGGCGTTCGTTATACGTCACCCGCCGCCGGCGTCGTGAAAGAGATTAACCGTGGTGAGCGTCGGGTGCTCCAGTCGGTCGTTATCGAAATTGATGGCGATGAGGCTGAAACCTTTGCCCGCTACAGCGACGCGGATCTTGCTGGCCTGGAACGCCAGCAGGTGGTTGATAATCTGGTGGAGTCCGGGTTGTGGACGGCGTTCAGGACGCGCCCATACAGCAAGGTTCCCGAGATTGATTCGGCTCCTCACTCCATTTTCGTGTCGGTCATGGACACCAATCCGCTGGCAGCGGATCCGACGGTCATCATAGGCGAGCATGGCCAGGCGTTCGAAAAAGGCCTGACGCTCCTCACCAAACTGACCTCCGGCAAGGTATTTGTCACTGGCAGGCCTGGGTCCAATGTTGCGGTTCCCAAGTCCGACGCCGTTGAAGTGCACCAGTTTGACGGTGTGCACCCGGCCGGTAACGTGGGCACTCATATCCACCACCTGGATCCGGTTTCCGGCAGCAAGACTGTCTGGAGTATCAGTTACCAGGACGTCATCGACATCGCCAGGCTGTTCGAATCCGGCGAAGTGCAGGTCGAGCGTATCGTGGCGATCGGTGGCCCCAAGGCCCTGAAACCCCGCCTGGTACGCACCCGCCTGGGTGCCAGCCTTCCGGAACTTCTGGACGGTGAGATTGCGACCGACTGTGAAGTGCGGGCAATCTCCGGCTCCGTGTTCGGTGGTCGTCGCGGCGATGGCCCCTGCGCGTACCTTGGCCGTTTTGCCAACCAGGTTTCCGTGCTGGAAGAAGGCTACAAGCGTGAGTTTCTGGGCTGGCTATCTCCCGGGTCGAACAAATTCTCGGTTCTGAACATCTATCTGTCCAGACTGGCCGGTGGCAAGCGGTTCAACTTCACCACCGCCACCAACGGCAGTGAGCGGGCAATGGTTCCGGTGGGTGCCTATGAGCAGGTCATGCCCCTGGACATCCTTCCAACCCAGTTGTTGCGTTCGCTGATTGTCGGCGACACAGAGATGGCGCAGAAGCTTGGCGCGCTCGAGCTGGATGAAGAAGATCTGGCGCTGTGCACCTTCGTGTGCCCAGGTAAATATGAATACGGTCCGATTCTCCGCGAGAACCTGACCCGAATCGAGATCGAGGGCTAAGACGATGGCGATCAGACAGTTTCTCGATGGAATCGAGCATCATTTTGAAAAGGGTGGCAGGTACGAGCGCTGGTACGCGCTGTACGAAGCCGTAGACACTATTTTCTACACCCCCGGCAAAGTAACCTCAACCACCTCCCATGTGCGTGACGGCGTAGACCTCAAGCGCATCATGATCACCGTGTGGCTGTGCACTTTCCCGGCGATGTTCTTCGGCATGTGGAACATCGGCTATCAGGCCAACAGTTTCCTGGCTTCCAATCCGGGTGCCATGGTCGCTGACGGCGGCCTGCGGACCGCCTTTATTCAGGCGCTTGCCACCACCGGTGCCGGTGCCGGCGTCTGGGACAACTTTGTCTATGGTATTGCCTACTTTGTACCTATCTACTTCGTGACCTTCGTGGTTGGTGGCTTCTGGGAAGTGTTGTTTGCCACCGTGCGTCGCCACGAGGTGAACGAGGGCTTCTTTGTCACCTCGGTTCTGTTTGCACTGATCTGCCCGCCGACCATCCCGCTCTGGCAGGTGGCTCTGGGCATCACCTTCGGTGTGGTCATTGGCAAGGAAGTGTTTGGCGGTACCGGCAAGAACTTCCTGAACCCGGCACTGACTGGCCGTGCTTTCCTCTACTTTGCCTACCCGGCGCAGCTTTCCGGCGACACGGTATGGACCGCCGTCGATGGCTTCAGTGGTGCCACGGCCCTGAGCTGGGCGGCCAGCGGTGGTCTGGAGGCCCTGCAAACCCAGATAGGCTGGATGAACGCCTTTGTCGGTACCATTCAGGGTTCCATTGGTGAGACCTCAGCCCTTGCAGTGCTTGCCGGCGGCCTGATTCTCCTGGTCATGAAGATCGCCAGCTACCGGATTGTGGGGGGCGTTCTGATCGGCATGATTGGTATGGCCCTGGTACTGAACATTGTGGGTTCGGAAACCAATCCCATGTTTGATGTGCCCGCGCACTGGCACCTGGTGATGGGTGGGTTTGCCTTCGGGATGATGTTCATGGCGACGGATCCGGTGTCCGCGGCGATGACCAACACGGGCCGCTGGTGCTTCGGTATCCTGGTGGGCGTGATGACGGTTCTGATCCGTGTGATCAACCCCGCCTTCCCGGAGGGCATCATGCTGGCGATCCTGTTCGCTAACCTGTTTGCGCCGCTGATGGACCATTACGTGGTTCAGGCCAACATCAAACGGAGGCTTGCTCGTGGCTAAAGCTAAAGAAACCGTCTCCCGCACGCTGATTGTTGCGCTGGTGCTGAGTGTTGTGTTCTCGGTGGTCGTTTCCGTTGCGGCGGTCTCGCTCCGTCCGGCCCAGATTCAGAACCAGAAGCTGGATATCGTAACCAATATCCTCTCCGCTGCCGGCATGCTGGAGCCTGGCTCCAGTACCGAGCAGATCAAGGAAGCGTTTGAGCGCTTTGATGTCCGCCTGGTGGATCTTGATACCGGACAATTCGTGGAGCCGTCGACAGTGGGTGTCGAGGACCCCATGAAGTACAACATGTACAAGGCCGCTTCCGATCAGAAAATGTCCGAAATGATTCCACCTTCGGAGGATAAGGCGGGTATCAAGCATCGTCCGAATATTGCCAAGGTTTACACCCTGACCGAGAATGGCAAACTGGTTCGTGTGGTGTTGCCCGTTCACGGCTACGGCCTGTGGTCCACCCTTTATGGATTTATTTCACTCGAAGGTGACCTGAACACCATTGAAGGTCTTGGTTTCTATTCCCATGCGGAAACACCGGGGCTTGGTGGTGAAGTCGACAACCCTCGCTGGAAGAAGCAGTGGGTCGGTAAGAAGGTCTATGAGGACGATACCTACGAGCCCCGGATTCAGCTGGTCAAGGGTGGTGTCAGCGCCGATGCACGTAACAGGGAGTACAAGGTTGATGCCCTGTCTGGTGCGACACTCACCAGCAGGGGTGTTGAAAACCTGGTCAATTACTGGATGGGCGAGAATGGATTCGCCACATTCCTGCAAAAACTTCGTGAAGGGGAGGTCTGATCATGGCAGCCGGATCGGTCAAGCAGGTTCTTTTCGAACCAATTTTAAACAATAACCCCATCGCCCTTCAGATTCTGGGTATCTGCTCGGCACTGGCGGTAACCACCAGCATGAACGTGAGTCTCGTCATGTCGCTGGCGGTTATTGCGGTCACTGCGTTCTCAAACCTGGCGGTATCGCTGATACGCACTCAGATCCCGGGCAGTATCCGGATCATTGTGCAGATGACCATCATTGCTTCCCTGGTCATCGTGGTTGATCAGATTCTCAAGGCCTACGCCTACGAGATCTCCAAGCAACTGTCGGTTTTCGTGGGTTTGATTATCACCAACTGTATCGTTATGGGCCGCGCGGAAGGCTATGCCATGAACAATCCGCCGCTCATGAGCTTCCTGGATGGTATTGGTAACGGTCTGGGATACTCCGTCATGCTGATGTTCGTGGCTTTCTTCCGCGAGCTGATTGGTGCCGGCTCCCTGTTTGGTTTCACCCTGTTACCTACCGTGAACGAGGGCGGCTGGTATGTGCCCAATGGCCTTTTGCTTCTGCCGCCCAGTGCTTTCTTCATCATTGGCCTGGCCATCTGGGGGTTGCGTATCTGGAAGCCGGAGCAGGTTGAAGAGCCGGACTACAAGCTGTCCCGCCACACCGCCAAGGAGGCTTTTTGATGGAACATTATATCAACCTGATCGTAAAGGCTGTTTTCGTTGAGAATATGGCGCTGGCGTTCTTCCTGGGGATGTGCACCTTTCTCGCCATATCCAAGAAGATTGAAGCTGCGATAGGCCTGGGTATTGCTGTTGTGGTGGTGCTGACGGTTACCGTTCCGGTTAACAACCTTCTGTACAACAGCGTTCTTCGTGAGGGCGCCCTGGGCTGGGCCGGCCTGCCGAATGTTGATCTGAGCTTTCTCGGATACCTGAGTTACATTGGTGTAATCGCAGCGATTGTCCAGATCATGGAAATGGTCATGGACAAGTACATACCGGCACTTTACGCCGCCCTGGGCGTATTCCTGCCTCTGATAACAGTGAACTGCGCCATTCTCGGTGCCTCGCTGTTTATGGTGGAGCGTGACTATGCCTTCGGCGAGAGTGTGGTGTATGGCTTTGGTGTTGGCCTTGGCTGGGCATTGGCAATTATCGCCCTGGCGGCTATCCGCGAAAAGCTCAAATACAGCGATGTTCCGGAAGGTTTGCGCGGGCTGGGCATTACCTTCATTACCGTTGGTCTGATGTCTCTGGGCTTTATGTCCTTTTCCGGCATTTCCCTGTAACTCATCCGGTGATACGGTTTAACAAAAAGGCGAGACCATGAATACAGAAATTATTCTCGGCGTGGTCATGTTCACCGTTATCGTTCTGGCCCTTGTCGCGGTGATTCTTGCGGCAAGGTCCAGGCTGGTAAGTACCGGTGACGTGACCATTGAGATTAACGATGATCCTGAGCACACGTTGAGGACCGCAGCTGGCGGAAAGCTGCTCGGTACCCTGGCGAACAATGGCATTTTCCTGTCTTCCGCCTGCGGCGGCGGCGGCACCTGCGCGCAGTGCAAGTGCAAGGTGTTTGAAGGCGGCGGCGCCATGCTGCCGACGGAAAAGACCCACTTCACCAACCGTGAAGAGAAAGAGGGCTGGCGCCTGTCCTGCCAGGTTCCCGTCAAGCACAATATGAAGGTGGAAGTGCCGGAAGAGTTCTTCGGCGTCAAGAAGTGGGAATGTGAGGTTGTCTCAAACCACAACGTGGCTACCTTCATCAAGGAGCTGGTGCTGAAGCTGCCCGAAGGGGAAGAAGTAGACTTCCGTGCCGGCGGTTACGTTCAGCTTGAGTGTCCTCCCTTTGAGATCGACTTCAAGGATTTCGATATCGAGGAAGAGTTTCGGGAAGACTGGGACAAGCACAATATCTGGCGTTACAAGGCGGTGAACAAGGAAGAAACCATCCGGGCGTACTCCATGGCGAACTACCCGGAAGAGAGGGGCGTTCTCAAGTTCAATATCCGTATTGCCACGCCACCTCCCGGTACGGATCATAACCCGGGCATCATGTCCAGCTTCGTGTTTAACCTGAAGCCGGGTGACAAGGTGACCGTTATGGGGCCGTTTGGTGAGTTTTTCGCCAAGAAGACCAATGCCGAAATGGTCTTCATCGGTGGTGGCGCAGGTATGGCGCCCATGCGCTCCCACATTTTCGACCAGCTCAAGCGATTGAACTCGAAGCGAAAGATCAGCTTCTGGTACGGTGCGCGAAGCGTTCGCGAGATGTTCTACGTGGAAGACTTCGACGGCCTGGCCGAGGAAAATGATAATTTCGAGTGGCATGTTGCACTGTCAGACGCGCTGCCGGAAGACAACTGGGAAGGGCCAACCGGCTTTATCCATAACGTGTTGTACGAAAACTACCTGAAGGACCACCCGGCTCCGGAAGATTGTGAGTTCTACATGTGTGGGCCCCCAATTATGAACGCATCTGTTATCAAGATGCTCAAGGACCTGGGCGTTGAGGACGAAAACATCATGCTGGATGACTTCGGAGGTTAAGCAATCCTGATGACATTCCGCATGCTTCGACCCGCCAGGGCGGCGATGGCCAGCGCTTTTGCAGCGCTGGCCATCGCCGCCCTGGCGGGTTGCTCGTTTCAGCCTGAAGAACAAATCTGGGAAATATCAGGCCCCGTTTTTGGCACCAGCTACCACATCAGTGTGGTATTGACGGACGATCAGCAAAGGCTTGAGGCGCTGGCAGACGGTATCGAAAGGGTGCTCGAAGGCGTAGATGCCTCTATGTCCACCTGGCGTGAAGATTCGGAATTGTCCCGGTTTAATCAGCAGTCGGACCAGTCGGACTGGACGCCGGTTTCCGAGGGGCTGTTCGAGGTGCTCCAAAAGGCCGATGAAATCTCGAAACTGACCGGCGGAGCCTTTGATGTAACAATTGGCCCGGTGGTGAATCTCTGGGGGTTCGGGCCGCAGGCCCAACCGGAAACGATACCCTCAGGTGAGGAACTTGCAGAGATTTTGTCTGCGACCGGTTTTGAAAAGCTTGAGCTGAGAGCCAGTCCCCCGTCAGTGCGGGCATCCACGCCGCAATACGTGGATCTTTCTGCCATCGCCAAGGGCTATGGCGTGGATGCGGTGGCCCGCTTTCTCGACATTCAGCGCGTGCAGGCCTACCTCGTGGAGATCGGCGGGGAAGTCCGGGTCAATGGGCGAAAACCGGACGGCAGCACCTGGCGCCTGGCGATAGAGCAACCGGTATCTGAAGGGCGGCAGGTTAACAGGGTGGTGTCACTGGAATCCCGAGCCATGGCGACATCCGGCGACTATCGGAACTATTACGAATCGGAAGGACGTCGATACTCCCATACAATAGACCCTGAGACCGGGGAGCCGATCACACACAATCTGGCGTCGGTGACGGTGATTGCAGATGACGGTATGACGGCGGATGCTCTGGCAACCGGTTTTAATGTGATGGGCTACGAACGAGCCAATGCGCTCGCGGTGAGGGAAAATATACCGGCCTATTTTATTGTCAGGACGGATGAAGGTTTCGAGACGCACCAGACGCCGGCCTTTTCGTCCTACGTGACTCAGTGAGGGGAGGGCAACATGGGTACCTTTCTATTGGTTTTGTTTATTGTGGTGCTGCTGGTTGCAGCCATGTCCATTGGCGTTATTTTCGGGCGCAAGCCGATCAGCGGAACCTGTGGTGGCATTAGCGCTTTGGGTATCAGCCAGTCCTGTGATATCTGCGGTGGTAATACCCAAAAATGCGAGGAAGAAAACGAGCGACTGGCCAATGAAGGAAAAGCGCCCGAGGCCCTGGCTTACGACGCCACCAGGACCCGCAAGCATTGATCTGATTCTGCTTTCAACAATTACCTCCATCTTTTCACGACGTAGATAAGGAGTCACTGCGCGCATGGCAGAACATCATTACGACGTCGTCGTTATCGGCGCTGGTCCGTCCGGCGAAGGCGCGGCGATGAATGCGACCAAACACGGCAAACGTGTCGCGATCATCGAGGACAAGCCCACGGTTGGCGGCAACTGCATCCACTGGGGCACTATTCCGTCCAAGGCCCTGCGTCATTCCGTAAAGCAGATCATCACCTTTAACACCAACCAGATGTTTCGGGATATCGGGGAGCCTCGCTGGTTCTCCTTCCCGAGGGTTTTGCAGAACGCCCAGAAGGTGATAGGCAAGCAGGTCAAGCTCCGGACCCAGTTCTACGCACGTAACCGGGTGGATCTGATCAATGGCCGTGCGTTTTTCATTGACCGGAACCGGCTTGAAATCCGCGGCAGCAAGTCGTTGGAAACCCTTCACTTCAGGCAGGCTGTCATTGCTACCGGTTCCCGGCCCTATCTGCCACCGGACATAGATTTCCGCCATCACCGGATCTATAACTCCGACACCATTCTGAACCTGTCCCACACGCCGCGGACGTTGGTTATCTACGGAGCCGGTGTTATTGGCTCGGAGTACGCCTCAATTTTCGCCGGGCTGGGTGTGAAAGTGGATCTGATCAACCCGGGCAGCAGGCTGTTGTCGTTTCTCGATGACGAAATTTCCGATGCCCTGAGTTATCACCTGCGCAATAACGGTGTCCTGGTGCGTCACAATGAGCGGTACGAGTCGGTTGTGGGTGACGACCATGGCATTGTGCTGTCTCTGCAGTCCGGTAAAAAGATCCGTGCAGACGCTTTCCTGTGGTGCAACGGCCGTAGCGGCAATACCGAGAAGCTTGGCCTTGAAAATATTGGTCTGGTGCCGAATGGTCGTGGTCAGTTGGCCGTTGATGAGCATTACCGTACCGAGGTTGAAACTATTTACGCCGCGGGGGATGTGATTGGCTGGCCAAGTCTGGCCAGTGCCGCCTACGATCAGGGCCGTTCGGCCGCCTCGGACATCGTTCAGGACGAATACTTCCGGTTTGTTTCAGACGTGCCAACCGGGATCTATACCATTCCGGAAATCAGCTCCGTTGGTAAAACGGAACGTGAGTTGACCGAAGCCAAAGTGCCCTATGAGGTTGGACAGGCCTTCTTTAAGGATCTGGCCCGGGCCCAGATCACCAGAGAGGCTGTTGGTATGTTGAAGATCCTGTTCCACCGGGAAACGCGCCAGATTCTGGGCATTCACTGTTTCGGGGACCAGGCAGCGGAAATTGTCCACATCGGCCAGGCGATCATGAATCAGGAAGGGGAGGCGAACTCCCTGAACTACTTCATCAATACCACCTTCAATTACCCGACCATGGCCGAGGCTTACCGGGTTGCTGCTCTTAATGGCCTGAACCGGATCTTCTGATTCGGCTTCAGTGCGAACCAGGGGTCAGATGAAGGCTTTCATCTGACCCCACGTTCATCTCGGGCTCCACATTTAGCGCTTCCCTCGCAGGCAAGCTCAACAATGCCTTGGCCCGGTTATCGAAAAACATCCGGGTGCTGGTGGGGTAGTCGGTAATAATGCTGTCCACCCCCATTTTTTCCAACTGCAGCATGTCGTGAATGCGGTTCACTGTCCAGGTGGAGACGTGCATGCCACGGCGATGTGCTTGTTCAACAAGCTCCTTTGAGCACAGCTTCCAGTTAATGCAGAGGTATTCGCATTCCAGGCGGCTGGCCATGCTCAGGGGGCGCGGGAACTTTCTTTCTGTTACCAGCCCGATGCGGATGTTTTTGTTGCGCCGCCGGATTTCCTTCAGAAACCAGGTGTCCGACGAGGTGATCGCAGCGGTCTGATACAGGCTCCGGCGCTGGATCACCTCCGTCAGCCGGTTACAGAGGATATTGAGCCTGGCGCGATTGTCCTTCTTGACCTCCAGTTGCAAATGTTCCAGGTCGTCAAACTGATCCAGAAGGTCTTCCAGTGCTGGTATGCCGGTAGGCTTGGGCCATGAATGGGTATTGCGCCTTGCATCCATGGCCCCCAGTTCGGCAGCGGTGTATTGACTGATACTGCCTTTCCGGTCAGTGGTGCGGTCAACCGACAGGTCGTGCACCAGCACCGGCTTTCCGTCCTTCGACAGTACCAGATCCAGTTCGAAGTGCCGGATGCCGTGGCGGTAGGCATGCACAAAGCCCGGCAGGGTATTCTCCGGGGCCTCTCCTTTGGCACCTCTGTGTCCGTAAACGATCATGCGGGTGCTTCGTCCTTCAGGCGTTGATAGATGGCCTGGCGTTTCTTCCAGGTGTCATGGCAGAGGCGGATATCTTCGAGGTAAGCCGGTAATTCGTGCATCAGCAGGGCCTGGGGGCCATCCACCAGGGCTTTTTCCGGTTTCGGGTGAAAATCCACGAGCACCATGTTGGCGCCCGCGATAACGCCCTGGGCTGTCGCGTGCATAACATCGAGAATGCCATCCGGCGACTGCTCCCGGGTCCCGACCGAGTGGGATGGGTCCACGCACACCGGCATGCGGGTCAGGCGTTTAACGGCCGGAACATGGGCAAAATCCACCATGTTGCGATGGGGCTGGCCGGCCTCTGTTTTCATGCCCCTCAGGCAGAAGATGACGTTGGCGTTGCCTTCGCTGGCGAGGTATTCAGCGGCGTTCAGGGACTCATTCAGGGTGATGCCAAAACCACGCTTTAGCAGCACGGGGTAGGTGCTCTGACGGCCAATGGCCTTCAGCAGCTCGAAGTTCTGGGTGTTCCGGGTGCCCACCTGCAGCATGACACCGGTGGGCCGGCCGAGTTTTTCCAGGCAGGTATCGATTTCCTCAATATGGCTTTCGTGAGTGATCTCCATGGCGATCACCCTGATGCCATGTTTACCGGCTTTCTCAAACACCCAGGGCAGGCAGTCCTTGCCATGGCCCTGGAACGAATAGGGATTGGTGCGCGGTTTGTAGGCGCCCATCCGGGTGCAGATTTCGCCACTTTCCTCCAGAGCCTTCATCATCATGTCGACATGTTCGGGTACATCGACAGCGCACAAACCGGCGAAGATGTTCAGGTTGGTCTGATTGAATTCCACGCCATTATAGGTGAACCCGCTTTGCCGCCGGTCGTCCCGGTGACGGCCGAGAATGCGGTAATCCTCCGATATGCGAATGGCCCGCTCAACCGCCGGAAGTGCCTCGATTTCTTCCTTGTTCAGGGGCTTGGTGTCGCCCAGCAGATAGATCTCGGTCAGCCGCTGGGTGGCGCCCTGAACCTCGTGAACCCGCACGGTAACACCTGGCAGATTCTCAAGGTAATGCATTGTCTGGCGGTATTCTTCACTATCCAGAGCGGTGTTGGGGTGAAGGATGGCTAACATGCTGTCTCCTTTTTATGAACCGGCGCCTTCCGCGCGGTGCCTTGCCTGCACGTATTCCCGATGGTTAAGGTGAAGCAGGTCTGCCATGCGGCGAATAAGGTGTTCTTCGTATTTGTCGATGCGCCCGTCCGCAAAGGCCACGCGCCAGATGCTCTCAAGCAGCGCCTGTTTGCCTTCCTGATCCAGGTGTTCGTTGATCTGACCGGTAAATTCATAAAGCGAGGTGGCATCGTCGGCGTGGCTGAGGGCGTCCTGCAGGATTTCCACGGCTTCCGCCCGGGAGACCTGGTGCGCTTTAACCGCGCCATCGACAATGGCTTGCAGTTCCCGCTCATCTTCATTCTGGTCAACCCGGGACAGCTGCACCATCAGCGCCGTGGCTGCCACAGCCAACTGACGGTTGTCAGGCTTTTTGTGTTCATCTTCCGGCCCCGCAAACAGTTTTTTCAGGTGCTCGATCATGGTCGGACAGTCGTACTCCTGTGTTCGGTGTCTGGCCCGGAGTCAGGCGGCTTTCGCGTGCTGCCGGACCCGGTTTTCAAGTTCAATCTGGTCCGCCGCAAAGCGCCGAATGCCATCGGCCAGCTTTTCCGTGGCCATGGCATCTTCGTTGGATTCCCAGCGGAACAGCTTTTCATCGATAGCACCAAAGCGATCCGGCGAGCTGGCCGAATCAGCCGACAGTTGTTGCGGCAGATCGCCCTGGTCGTCTTTCAGTTCCTGCAAAAGGGCAGGGCTGATTGTCAGTCGGTCGCAGCCGGCGAGCATCTCGATTTCACCGCTGTTGCGGAAGCTGGCCCCCATCACCACGGTGTTGAAGCCGTTGGCCTTGAAGTAATTATAGATCCGGGTCACCGAAAGCACGCCTGGATCTTCGGCGGCCGGGTAGCTGTCGCGGCCACTGTTGGCCAGGTGCCAGTCCAGAATTCGCCCAACGAAGGGTGAGATCAGGAATGCCCCGGCCTGGGCGCAGGCGGCAGCCTGGATAAAGGAGAACAGCAGCGTAAGGTTGCAATGTATGCCTTCCTTCTCCAGTTGCTCGGCGGCCCGGATGCCTTCCCAGGTAGACGCAATCTTGATCAGCACACGGTTGGTATCCACCCCCTGCCTGTCGTAAAGCTCAACCAGGCCGCGGGCCCGCTCCAGCGTCCCCGTGGTGTCAAACGAAAGCCGTGCATCGACTTCGGTGGAAACAACCCCTGGAATCAGATTCAGGATTTCCCGGCCGGCAAGCACGGCCAGCATATCTGTTGCCATGGTCAACTGCTCGGCGTCCGAGCCGCCGTGGCGGCGGGCTTCAGCTATTGCCTTGTCCAGCATCGGGCGATACACCTCGGAGGCGGCCGCCTTAAGCAGAAGCGACGGGTTTGTGGTGGCATCTTCCGGCCGCCATTTGGCAATGGCGTCGATGTCGCCGGTGTCTGCCACCACGGTGGTCATGGATTTCAGTTGGTCGAGCTTGCTGGTCATTCGTCCTGTCGTCCCCGTTGATTGGTTTTTGGCGCGCCTGAATCCCGGGCGCTGATCATACCCCTACAATAGCGGGCCGCTCTGACAGGAACAAGACAACAAAAGGTATGGTATGCCTCAGGGGCGATTAAGCTTCGGCAATCTCCGGCGTTGCCGGTTCACGCACCTTTTCCAGTGCGTCCAGCGCGCTCTCGATAACTTCCAGGCCAGCGCCGGATTTTTGGGCATTCTCGCTGATGTAGCGCCGGAATTGTCGCCCACCCGGCTGGCCGTGGAACAGGCCCAGCAGGTGCCTGGACATGTGGGTGAGGAACACGCCGCGCTCAAGCTCGCTCTGGATAAACGGAAGCATGGCCCGAAGCGCCTGATGCCGGGTTTCCACCGGAGCGGCCTGCCCGAAAAACTGCGGATCAACGCCTGCCAGCAGCCAGGGATTGTGATAAGCCTCCCGGCCGAGCATCACGCCGTCGGTGTGCCGAAGATGCTCGTGGCACTCGTCGAAGGTCTTGATGCCGCCGTTAATGATCATTTCCAGGTGCGGGTATTTGGCCTTCAGGCGGTATACCCAGTCGTATTTGAGTGGCGGAATATCGCGGTTCTCCTTGGGGCTCAGACCCTCCAGAACGGCAATGCGGGCATGCACGATGAAAGTCCGGCAACCGGAAGCGGCCACTTTTTCCACGAACTCGCACAGATCGTCCCAGGACGCCCGGCCATCGATCCCGATCCGGTGTTTTACGGTAACGGGCAGATCTGTTGCCTCAATCATTGCCTTTACACCTTCGGCCACCTTGTCCGGGTTCGCCATCAGGCAGGCACCCATCATGTTATTCTGAACCCGGTCGCTGGGACAGCCAACATTCAGGTTAACCTCATCAAATCCATACTGTTGTGCAAGCCTCGCACAGTGCGCCAGTTCACCGGCATCACTGCCGCCCAACTGCAACGCCAGCGGGTATTCGGCCTCGTCGTGGCGCAGGAAGCGGGCGGTATCACCGTGGATAAGAGCGCCCGTGGTGACCATCTCGGTGTAGAGCAGCGTATGTCGGCTCAGTTGCCTCGCCAGGAAGCGGTAGTGACTGGTGGTCCAGTCCATCATCGGGGCGATGCAAAACCTCCGGGATGGCTCGCCACCAGTGTTAGCGCTGCTTGCCGCTGAATTTCCTGCCCTTTTTGCGTCACTGACATACACCATTTATTACCCGTTTTCACCATTTTTGCCGTAATCACTGCTCCAGAAGTGCTCCAAAACTCGGTTTGGAGCACCATAAACCATAATAAGGAGCGTGGAGAGCGCCGTGCCTGCCATTATTGTCAGAGCGCGTGCCGATGGTACCAGATCATACCGGGCGACCTGATCGAACGTCTAGGCTTGGGGATCTGGAGAAAACACTCGAGTACGGGAAAAGTACGGAAAGAGCACGGAGTCCAGGCGCACCCTGCGCACGGGTGATGTGATACTATTTGTTCTTTCACTCAAAGCCGCTCCGGAAGAGCGGCTCGTGTTGGCAGCTATCCGTCAACCATCTACCACCCTACCCGAACTGCGGGTGGTTATTGGCTGGTGGAATCTTGCTGAATACGAAGACTCGAGCGGCCTGAACCATCGGGTTTGTCATTTAGCAGTAAAATAGCGACGCGGGCGTTATTGGGGCCCTTCATTACTGTAAAGTCGAGGATAAAGTTCCCCACGGCGGCAAATGGCTCTGACACCTGTCCTGATCGACTATCGATTGCCACTATCCGATCCGCCCCTTCCGCTTTGGTTCCGAACAGAGACGTTTTTCGGCCCCGCACCTGGGTATAAGCGATATCACCCTTGATTTGCACTCGCCGTGCCAGCGGGACCGCCCGCTCCAGGACGCGATCACTCTCAGCAAACCCCAGTGGATACTCCGGCTGCTCCAGTTTCACGTAGACCACAGGAAATGTGATCTCTCCCAGCGAGTCTGAATAGGGTGCGCTCGTTACCTCCGTTTGCGGCTGTCCAAAACCGCTCCGATATAATAACCGGTCATTATCATCGAATGAGAATGCGGATGCGTCGTCAATGGGGGTGTCCCGATAAATATTACTTAACCCCAGGAATGCCGGTGTTTTGGCAATGCTGAATGCGCCGTCATTGCCTTCCAATTGGTACACCTTGCCGGCAAAAGCCTCATAAACCCCGCGCCGTTGCAGATAGACGGTGTTGTTGTTAATGCGCAGATAGGCCTGCAAATCATCGCTGACCGGCCTAAGCGCGTCGTCGTCCAGAGCCAATATCCAGGCATGCAGCCTGGTATCGATGCCATCAAAGGCAGCCAGATTATTCTCGCCCCATACCGCGACGATCTCCGGGTTGCCGTCCGCGTCAATATCACCGGCATCCAGGTACAAAGCGTCCAGGTTCGCATCAGGCGGTCTGAATTCAGCGACCGACTTTAAAACCTCTCCGTTATCAATGTCATAGACCGATAATCCCTTCGAATCTAACAGCGCCACCCGCAAAATATCGGGGTTAGGCTGATTTAATGAGATAATGCGCAGCGGCTGTTGATTCAGGTCAATACGACGGTCAGGGACAAAGTTGCCAACTGACGGCCGGCTAGCCGGCCGCACCGTCTTATTGGCGTAGTTCGTAGCCGTCGCCCCAGCAAGCTGCCGCTGTTCGGCGCCGATGGTCATGCCGTCCCGCGTACGGTTAAGCACCAGTGTTGCCATCCCGTTTGTCACGGTTAAGCGTAACTCCAGTGCACTGTCCGGTGAGTCGGCATGCCGCCCCAGGGTTATCTGGTAGCCGAGGCTAACGAGCCGTCGCAGCAGTTCCAGTGACTCCAGGGCGAGCCTGCGATCATCACCGGTCATGATAAAATCGATGGTTTTGTTACCGTCCCACGCGGCTAATGATTTCTCTGTCTGAGCCCATTCCGCATGGGCTGTTGGCAACCAGGCGACAGACAGCAGCCAAATGAGCAGGACGGGGAGCCTGGAATTGATCTGAGCGATGCCGATCATATTGCCTCCAAAAAAAGGCAAACGATACAAAAGTATCGTTTGCCTTGCTACTTGATCACTGTTCGGATGGTCGGTTTAGTACGTCCAGTTCATGCTCAGCGTATTAACGTAGGCACTATCATTGGAGTTGGTCTGATCTTGAATGCCGTCACCCGGAACGAACGTCGAGAGGATATAATCCATCGAAAAGTTCAGGTTGAAGGCGTACTTCAGTTGCAGGTCCACGGTAGTGCCGGCATAATCATCAACCTTTTGGCCGGGGTTTTTGGCATTGACCAGGTTGCCGGTCTCATCAAACCAGATCATGAACAACTGAGCCTTGTAAGACAGGTTCGGTGCCACACTGGCTAGTGCGCCCTTGGTGCCGAACGCGAGGATCTGCGACCCCGGGTTGATACCCGATGCACCGTTACCGATGCCGCCGTAACCCTGTACGCCCGCGCCGCCAGTACGCTCCGGCGAGTAGGCATACAGTGTTGCGCCATAACCGGTGCTCAGGTTTTCGCCGAGGATGTTGCCGTCCATGCCCATCAGGCCACTGAAGCGGCCGATATCGGTGATACCGTTAAAGCCTTCGACCTTGTTGTCGGTTGCGTCACTGTCGCCCTGGGTATATCTGACCGCCACATAGGGGCTGAAGCTGTCGTTGACAGGGAGTTCGATACCGGCGTAGGCAGCTGCGGAGCTCAGGTCACGCTCACCGACAGTGCCATCGGCGCCGATCACTTCAAACGACAGGTTGGCACCGCCAATCTTGCCGAAGCCTTCCAGGCCGAAATAGGTCACATCGGCATATCTATCAACGTTGTCGCTGTACGCCAGGATCGGGCTGAGCGTCCAGTCCGCTATCTTCTGGCTTACCTTGGCGCTGTAGACGCGCCAGTCTCCTGCTTCACTGGAGCCGGTTTTTACCGCATTGTTGATCGGAATATAGAGCACTTCGTAGCTGGTGTTGTTGCTCTTGCCCCGCAAGCCGACAAACGGATGATCGTCACCGTATAGCAGGCCGCCGGACTGCAGATCGAGATAGCGTAGGTCCCAGCCCGCCTGCAGCTGCACAGCCGGCGCAAGCGAGTAGAGGAGTTCGGCGCGCTCGATACCGAATTCGCCACCCGCGTTGGGCAGGCCGTTCTTTTCCGCTGTAGTATAAAAACTACGGTCAACGTTGTCTTTGGTCAGAATCTGATCGGACTCGGTGATCATCTTGACCGACCAGTCATCGCCGACGGCTTTCCAGCCCAGACGCGTTTCGGCACGGGTATGAGCGCCGTTACCGCTGACAACGCCGCCTTCATTGAGCGTTATGCCATCTTCTTTTTGGTTATCAAAGTCAAAGTTAGAATAGTAGGTGGGTTTGACCTTGGCGGTACCAAAGAACTCGATCTCTGCGGCGTTACTCTGGGCCGCTCCGAGGCCGAGTGATGCCAGGATCGCAGTGGAAAGTGTCAGTTTCTTGAACGACATGGGCTTAGCAGACATATTTATGCTCCTGTGTGCGTTTTTAGCACTTTGTTATTGGCCCGAATAGAAAAACATGTCTTTCAGAGCGTGTCAAATAATTAATGGGCTTTAGACGAAAAGGTGATCGAGTCGCTTGTGTGATGCCGATAATGTCGGCAACGGATGACTGAGTCAGGAAGATGTAGCGGGCTTTTGCTATCCTACCTGGAATTTCTGCCGCGCAGACGCCTGGCCCGCCCTTTTCAGATTCCGGAGTTCACATATATGCCCCTGATGGCGCAGGCCCTGCTGCCGGTATTTGTCCTGATCATGCTCGGGCATCTGTTCCGGCGTGTTGACTTCCCGGGCGGCGATTTCTGGCCCCAGGCGGAGCGCTTTACCTATTATGTACTGTTCCCGGCGATGCTGGTCTTCAAGCTGGGGCAGGCCCGCTTGCCTGCCTCGGCATACGGCGATATTGTCTTGCTTGTCGGGTCCATGCTGCTGGCGATGACCCTGTTCCTGGCGCTGGCGCAATGGTTCTGGCGCTGGAGTGGTCCGGTGTTTTCATCCGTTTACCAGGGCGCCATCCGGTTCAACTCCTACGTTGGCCTGGCTGCCGGGGGCATGTTGCTGGGCGATGAGGGACTGTCGTTGACGGCAATAGCGGTTGCCGTCATGGTGCCGCTGCTCAACCTCCTGTGTATCCTGATGTTTTCGCTGGTGGCGACGGACGAGCCGGTACGGCTTGGGCCGGTGTTCAGGGCCATTGGCACCAATCCGTTGATTGTTGGCTCGGTGATCGGTGTTGTCTGGAGCTTTTTCGAAATTGGTTTCCATCCCCTGATTGGCGGCATACTTGAGCCACTCAGTAATCTGGCTTTGCCCATGGGATTGATGACGGTGGGTGCGGGTCTTCAATTGAAGGCGCTGCGAGGGGCGTCCCTGCCTTTCATCGTTTCTTCCGTTCTGAAACTGGTCGCTTTCCCCCTGATGACCGCGGGGCTGGCGCTATTGCTGGGTCTCGATGGGCTGATGGTCCAGGTTGCCGTCCTGCTGGCGTCCCTGCCGACCGCCACATCTGCTTACATACTGGCTCGCCAGTTGGGGGGCGATGCCCCACTGATGGCGGGTATCATCAGTGGCCAGACTCTGCTGGCCATCGCGTCCATTCCGCTAATGCTGAGTATTCTCTGGTAGGCATTTGAGTACGGCATCGGCAATGCTGTGCTGAAAATCGCTATAGCTATTCGCAGTTGCCTTGATCTCCGACGCCAGGGGGTCCCAGGTGCTGAATGTGACGTCCAGGTTTTGCGTGATCGATTTCCACCATTGCTGATTAAACTGGGGCTCGGTCAGCAGGCAGGGATGGTGGCCTTTGCGCAGTTTGCCCTGAACCTCGGCAATATGATGTGCGCCCGGTGAGAGTTCCGGGTTCAGTGTCAGAACACCCTCCAGTTTCAGATCGTAATAATCAGCAAATCGGGTGAAGGCACTGTGGTAGGAGAACAGGCTGATGTCGTGCGCTGGAGCCAACCGGGCACGAATGGCGCTCTCAGTTTCCCGAACGCTGGCCTGGAACTGCTCGAAGTTCTGATCCATGGCCGGAAGGTTGACGCTGTCCAGCCGCGCTAGTGCATCGCGAATGGTTTCGGCCATTTCGATGGCCAGCTCGGGGTCAAGCCAGATGTGCGGGTCTTCACCATTGCCATGATTGTGGCCTTGAGCATCCTGATCACTTTGCCCGGCGTTGTCGGACTCGTGCTCACCTGTCATCAGCTTTACGGTGCGGCTGCTGAATTCTTGTCCCGACAGAAGCCGGTACAGAAAGTTTTCCATCTCCGGTCCCACCCAGAAAATTACATCGGCATTTTCCAGGGCGCGCCGCTGGGAAGGTTTCATGGTGTAGTTGTGCGGGCTTGAGCCCGCTGGAACCAGGCTGGTTGTCTGCATGTCTTCCGTGGCAATGGCGCGGACGATCAGCTCGACAGGCTTAATGGAGGTAACAATGCGGGTTTCGGCATGCAGGATGTTGCTTACAAGGAGAATGCTGGCACCGAGTGCCAGTGAAAGTGCGTTTCCGGGAGCGCGCATGGGTATTTGGGGTCCTGCGATTGAGTATGTAACGTTATAATGTAACTGATCTTTGGTGGTTGTCGCAAAAGTGGTGATTGCCGCGAAATCGCAAAATAAAGTGCCGATGCCGGGATTTATCTGGCCTCGGAAACGCCTTGATCATGCCAAACCGGTTGAGGGCCGGTATAATGCCGGATTTATCAAACGGCCAGAGACTTTTCAGGAAGGTTTCATGACAGTACGTACCCGAATTGCTCCGTCACCCACCGGTGATCCACACGTTGGTACCGCCTACGTGGCCCTGTTCAACCTGTGTTTCGCCCGCCAGCACGGTGGCCAGTTCATCCTCCGTATTGAAGATACCGACCAGGCCAGAAGCACGGCGGAGTCGGAGCAGGACATCCTCAAGGCCTTGCGCTGGCTGGGGCTTAACTGGGACGAAGGTCCCGATGTGGGTGGCCCCCACGGTCCTTACCGGCAGTCCGAACGCAAGCATTCGTACCGCCAGTACGCCGAGGACCTGGTCACCGCCGGCCATGCCTTTTACTGCTTCCGTACCCCGGAACAGCTGGATGCCATCCGGGAAGAACGCAAGGCCCAGGGCCTGAACCCCGGAATCAAGGGTAACCTGGAGCTGTCGGAAGAAGAGGTAAAGCGCCGCCTGGATGCCGGCGAGCCTTACGTGATCCGCATGAAAGTGCCCGACGAGGGTATCTGCGAGATCGACGACATGCTCCGCGGCATCATTGAGATCGACTGGGCCCAGGTGGATTGCCAGATCCTGCTCAAATCCGATGGCATGCCAACCTACCACCTGGCCAACGTGGTTGATGATCACCTGATGGAAATCACCCACGTGCTGCGGGGCGAGGAGTGGATCAACTCGGCACCCAAGCACAAACTGCTGTACCAGTATTTTGGCTGGGACATGCCGGTGCTTTGCCACCTGCCGCTGCTGCGCAACCCGGACAAGAGCAAACTCTCCAAGCGCAAGAATCCGACCAGTATCAATTTCTATGAGCGTATGGGCTTCCTGCCGGAAGCGGTTACCAACTATCTGGGACGCATGGGCTGGTCCATGCCGGACGAACGGGAAAAGTTCACCCTGGACGAGATGATCGAGAACTTCGACATCCAGCGCGTTTCCCTGGGTGGTCCGGTCTTCGATGTGGAAAAACTTCGCTGGCTCAGCGGCCAATGGCTGCGGGAGGATCTGACTGAAGAGCAGTTCATGGAGCGCATGCGTCAGTGGTGGTTCAACGAAGACGCCCTGGGCGCCCTGGTGCCTCACATCAAGGGCAGGGCGGACGTGTTCTCCGATGTGGCGCCCATGGCCCAGTTCATGTTCTCCGGCATGCTCAACCTGAAGCCGGAAGACTTCGCACACAACAAGCTCGAAGAGGCGCAGGTCAAGCGGGTTCTGCAATTCACCCTCTGGAAGCTTGAAGCCCAGCGCCACTGGAGCAAAGACACCATCTTTGCTGACATAAAGGCGCTGACCAAAGCCATGGATTTGAAAATGGGTGACTTCATGTTCTCCATCTTCGTGGCCATTGCCGGCACCCCCAACTCCTGGTCAGTGATGGACTCCATGGCCCTACTGGGACCGGACATGACCCGCTCCCGGCTGCGTCATGCGCTGGAAGTGCTCGGCGGCTTCTCCAGGAAGGAAACCAAGAAAGTGGAAAAAGAATACGCCGCACTGGGTATTTGACAACCGCTTTGGTGAATTAATAAACGGCCTGAACAGGAGTGTCCAGAAAACTGAAAAAAGTGCGTTCAAAAGGTTGACGCCCATAGGGCGGATCCTTAATATACGCAGCCGTTGAGGGGCCATAGCTCAGCTGGGAGAGCGCAACACTGGCAGTGTTGAGGTCAGCGGTTCGATCCCGCTTGGCTCCACCAATTTCTAGTCCCCTTCGTCTAGTGGCCTAGGACTCCGCCCTTTCACGGCGGCAACAGGGGTTCGAACCCCCTAGGGGACGCCAATGCGGCTTGACGGTTTAGTCCACCGGAAAGCCATCAAAAAAACCGCCTTTGGGCGGTTTTTTTGTGTCTGAAGATGGGGTCAGATGAAAGTTTCATCTGACCCCGTTTTCATCTGACCCCATCTTCACTCAACGTTCCGCGATAGCGCCTTTGCCCACACCTTCATAAGCCTTGACCCGAATAGTGTCAGTGGGAAACTCCACCTTCAGTTTATCGGCCATGTGCGCCGCAATCAGCTCCACTGTGGTGTCGGTATCGAGCATGTAAACCCGCTCCTCAGGCAGTGTCAGCGCAAACTCCCCCTGATTGGCCTCATACTCGAAGGTCACGTACCGAACGCCGGCTTCGCCGACATGGCGCCGTACCACGTCTTCCTCGGAGCCCACGTAAATATCCCGCCAGAGCTTCGCCCAGCGACGCTCCAGGTCATGATCCCGGTGCCCGTTGCGATCAATGCGAATCGGGGAGCGGTGGCCATGAGCGATGCGCTGGCAGTTACCGAGATGCTTCTTCAGGCCATGCACGTAGTGATAGTAAGCACCGTCGATTTCCTCTTCCCGAAGATTGACCTCCACGGAGGTTACGTTCGCCGGAAGCACTGCCTTGATCTCTTGTTCCAGCAGGGCAGCCACCGCAGAAGGTACGACCCGTTCTGCCGACAACCAGACGATGGCTTCGTCCGGCGAGCGGTGAATGATCTCGGCGCCATCGGTCAGCGCCCAGGTAAAGGTGTCCGGCTGTTCCTCGTTCCAGGACAAGCCCTGGTAGCCACGCGCAATCACCAGCCGGTGGTCGACGCGCTCGTCGATCACCCGTTTGATGGTGCGCTTTACCTTGCTGAAGTCGAACACCATTCCCTGTTCGTCCAGCTCCCCGCCAAGCACCACATCCGCAACCCAGCTCTCACCCACCAGTCCCCTCGCCGGGTCCAGATACGCGAAATCAATAACGGTCAGGTTGTCTATAAACAGATGGTTCATCAAATTTCCGGGCGGGTATGGTTGATTGATGGACGAATTCTAGCAAAAATCCCAGGGTGCAGCAGTCGGGCTGAGTGCCGGGGACCATTGCTTATTGCTATCGGGCGCAACATCATAAACTTCCGCAGACAGATCAACGATCAGGAATTTCCGGCACTGATACTGGCCGCCGGTGCTTCGAGCCGGATTGGGCGGCCCAAGGCGCTTCTGCCCCTTGGCGCCGGTGGGAGTGAGGGCAGGCAAATCCTGCTGGACGCGGCCATTGACCAGGGCCGGTTATTGAGCCGTGATGTCCGGGTAGTTTGCGGCGCCTGGTACCCTTTGATCCGTTTTCGTTGCCGCAGGCAACCTTCGCTATGGTTGCAAGCGCCAGACTGGCATGAGGGGATGTCGGCGTCACTGGCTGCCGGAATCCGCAGCCTGGGGCCGACGGCGAAAGGAGTCTTTGTGCTGCTGGCGGATCAGCCGCTGCTGGATCTAAATGCCCTGGAGGCGTTTGGGAATGCCGCGCGTTATGTTTCTGGGCAACCAATCGCGGCGGATTACGGCAGCCGGCCCGGTGTTCCGGCCTATCTGCCTCGCTGGCTGTGGCCCCTGGTGCTGGATCTGGAAGGGGACCGTGGAGCCGGACGGCTGCTGGCGGAGGTGAGGGCAACCCGGGTGGACATACCAGGGGTCCACGACGATGTGGACACCCCGGCCGACTGGCAAAGAATCAGAGCCCTGCTCAACCAAACAGGCCCGACAACCATGCGATTCCGACACTGAAGACGCCAAGACTGACGGCCAGGCCAATGGTGTAGGCCCGGGACGCCGCTGTTCGCTGCTGGGCGACGAACAAATCGATGGTGCGCTGGGCAATGTCTTCCGCGGTTTCCCGGGAAATCTCGTGGGCCTGCTGAATCGCCTCGGATTGCAGGGTTTGCCAGAACTCCGTATCAATGGTCTGGACGCTGGTGATGTGGTCCTTCAGTTCGGCCATGTGCTCGCTGGTGAATCCGGAGTTCTTTTTGAGCTCCTTCTTCAGTACTGCAAGCTCACTACCCAGGCTCAGGTTGACCTCGGCGGCAACGTCATCCCGCAGGTTTTTCGTGCGCTCTTCGACCATGTCAGAAATGGTATTGAGGCGTTCCTCAATGACCGCCTCCTGTTTACCGCGGGATTCGTCCAGAGCGCGCTTGAGGTGGTCAAACTGCTCATCAAACAGGGAGCTGAGCAGTTCATGCAGCCGGTTGTTGATATGGGTTTTAACAGCGGAGCGGGCAATCTGCTCAATAAGATCGCTGGTCAGCGGGACAACGTTGGCCTGGGTGCTGCCCCGGCTTGCGGAACCTCCGTTTTTGGGAGAGAGCTCGACCGAGGCATCTGCAGGTACGTTCAACAGGTCGTCGTCCCGGGCCAGGGTGGCCTCTTCGGTGGGTGGCTTGGGCAGCGTTCCCTTGGTGACATCGTTGGCCAGTTGATCCAGGACATGGCTAAGGCCATCGGTCTGGGGCGGCTTGGTCAGGATGTTGTAAACGCCGAAGTTCTTCGCCTCTTCCATGAAGGACGAGGATTTCTTGGACGTGCACATGATGATCGGAATGCCCGCTGTCTGGGGGTTGCACTTGATCACCTTGGTGGCTTCGACGCCGTTCATGCCTGGCATCAAATGATCCATGAAGATCACATCCGGCCGGTCATGACTGCTCAGGAAATCCAGGGCCTCCTCGGCCGAACCCGCCATGTTGACTTCCATGTCACGATCCTCCAGCAGTTTGCTCAGGGCAAACCGGGCCACCTTGGAGTCGTCCACGAGCAGAGCGTTCTTGATCGCCATGTCACTACCTCAATCGTTTACTGCAAACGCGTTTGTTATCGGGCCGGCGTGATTACCAGCCTTCCAGTTTCGGGCACTCGGTAGCCCGGTAGCTTTTGTCCCGATAACAGACACCGGGCTCCGTTGTGCGGGCTGTGAAGGTTTCCCCCGCCGCCGTGGTCAGGCGAACCTGTCCATAGGGCTCGCCATGACGGAAGGTGGCTTCAATGGAGCTGCCATTCGGGTTCCTTAACAGGCCGTTGCCATGGAACTTGCCTTCGATGTACTGGCCCTCGTACTTCTTGCCATTGGCGAAGACCTCGGAGCCGGTACCGTGGAAGGCTCCGTTGGAAAATTCACCCTCATAGTGGCGTCCGTCCGGGTAAGTCAGTGTGCCGGTGCCGTGGAATTCATCGTTACGGAACCCGCCGACGTAGAGCACGCCGTCAGCGGTGGTCAGTGAGCCGTGGCCATTGAGTTGCCCCTGCTGCCAGTGGCCGGTAAGGATATCCCCGTTCGCCAGAGTCAGTGTGCCTTTACCGTTGAACTGGTCCGCCCGGAAGTCGCCGGAGTAGCGGGCGCCGTCCGCACTGCGCCATTCACCTTCGCCCTCGCGCTTGTCGGCAGACCAGCCTCCCTCGTAGCGGCTGCCGTCGGGGTACCAGGCGGTGCCCTGTCCGTGGAATTGGCCATCCACGAAATGGCCCTCGTAGCGCAGGCCATCGGCATCCTGGTAGGTGCCATCCCCTGTCTTCACGCCGCCGATCCAGATGCCGTCCTGGAAATTCACCGTGGTTAAGGCTTCCAGCTCGCCCACCAGCGTCATTTCTTTACCGGCTTCCAGGGCAACGTACTGGCTCCAGGGTTTAAAGCCGGTCTTGCTGATGGTGACATCGTACCGGCCCGGTTCCAGTTCCAGTTCCAGGCGGGTTGCGCCGTAATCCTTACCGTTGATGGTGACCTGATCGCCCACAACGTTTGAGCGAAGCACCAGGGTGCCGGTGGTTGGTGGTTGCTTCCCGGGTTTGTTGCGAGCCTGCTTTTGCACCGCCGGAGCGGCGTCCGTGCGGGTTGCCATTGCCGAGGGCGGTTCGGCGACCGCCAGAACCGTGGACGCCTCGGGCAGGGGCGGTACGGTGAACGGGGTGGCATCGACAATGGGCTGACGGGCGTCGGTACGGGCTTGCACTGTATTTGCGGGTTCCGGTTCAGCCGGTGCGGGTGCTGGCGGCTTGCCGGTTGCATTAGTTTCAGCGGCAACGGCCTGGGCCATGATGGGTGGTTCGAAGACTTCCGTCATCCGAAGCTCGTCCCGGACCGACGCGAACCCGGCGGTGACCAGCAACATGAGCGCCAGGGCGTTGATGAACAGAAGTGGTCTGAGATCGACCATGGCGGAACCTCTTAATCCTGCATTCTCGAAATTCTGTCTACCGCTTCATCTTAACCAGTGAGTACAACGTTATGTAACAGAAAGTGTCTGGAGTTAACGAGAATGCAGGCCAAATCACACTTTATCCGGAAGCTGGTCATGGTTGAGCTGTTCCCATGATTTCATGTACACATCGGCTTCGTATTCATAAGGCGACTTAAAAGGGGTAAGCACAAAATCAAACACCAGGAAGAAGAATCCGATCGAGGCCCAGGCAATCAACAGGGTGCTGATAGTGGTGGCCTGTACCTCCGGGTTGGAATTGACGAACGCCTCCAGCAGCGGAATCAGATCGGATGCCATGACAACAGGGTTGAAGCTGGCCATCACGAACGGAATCCAGAAGGCCAGGAATACCGGGAAAAATCCGAATGACCAGAGCACACGGCGGAGCAGGTAGATGGCAACTTCCTGCCAGAAACGCTGCCTGGTTTCCGGAATCTTTCGTATGCGCTCGAGATATCGGCGTCGTTCTGCCCAGTAGGCAGCGACCTCGGGGGCATCAACAGCCTTGGTGTGAGGTGCAGGTGTTGTCATGGATTGGTGGGGTGCCTTATCGCTACGGGAGTAATGCATGATAATCGATACTACGTGTTACCCTACAATTCTCCAATTGTTTAAAGACAGGATAGTTTGAATGGCTGCAGTGATCGACAACGCAACCCATCCGGCCTTTGAAAAGCTTCGCGGTCACCGGATTGGCACGCTCAATCTTGAGGTTGAGGAGTATCGCCACAAGAAAACCGGGGCCCGGCACCTGCATCTGGCGGCGGATAACGACGAGAACGTGTTCTTCGTGGCCCTGCGTACCTTCCCGATGGATTCAACCGGCGTTGCCCATATTCTCGAGCATACCGCACTCTGCGGCAGCGAACGTTATCCGGTTCGCGATCCGTTCTTCATGATGATCCGGCGGTCACTGAATACGTTTATGAACGCCTTTACCAGCAGCGACTGGACCGCGTACCCCTTCGCCAGCATGAACCGGAAGGATTTTGACAACCTGCTGGCGGTGTACCTGGACTGTGTGTTTTTCTCCAGGCTGGATCCGCTGGATTTCGCCCAGGAAGGCCATCGCCTGGAATTCGACAAGCCGGAAGATCCTTCCACCGATCTGGTCTACCGGGGGGTTGTCTATAACGAAATGAAGGGCGCCATGAGTTCGCCCACCTCCCGGTTATGGCAGGATCTGAGCGGTCATCTGTTCCCTACCACCACCTATCACTACAACAGTGGTGGCGAACCGGATCATATTGTCGACCTCACCTACGATGACCTGGTGAAGTTCTATCGCCATCACTATCACCCCAGCAACGCGATTTTTGCCACCTATGGCGATATTCCGGCTCGCGAGCACCACGAAAAGTTCGAGGAATTGGCGCTGAAGCGCTTTGACCGGCTGGACATTGACCTGCCGGTCCGGGACGAAAAGCGCATGTATGCTCCGGTTCGGGTGGAACAGGGCTATGCGGTCAACGAAGGTGAGGGTACAGACAACAAGACCCATATCGTTGTTGGCTGGCTCCTGGGCCACAGCTTTGACCTTCAGGAAAACCTGGAAGGGCAACTGCTTTCCGCAGTACTTCTTGAAAACAGTGCCTCGCCCCTGATGCGGGCGCTGGAAACCACCGGGCTCGGCCACTCGCCATCGCCCATGTGCGGCCTGGAGGACTCCAATCGAGAGATGGCCTTCGTCTGCGGTATTGAAGGCAGCGAGCCCGGCAGACATCATGATCTGGAGGCGCTGGTGGAGGCAACGCTGCGCAAGGTAGTGGAGGAGGGTGTCAGTGAGGAACGGCTGGAAGCCATACTGCACCAGTTGGAGCTGCATCAGCGTGAAATTGCCGGTGACCAGTTCCCCTATGGTCTGCAACTGATCATGAGCGCGATTGGACCGATGGTTCACGGCGGCGATCCTGTTGAGTTGCTCGATCTGGAGCCGGTGCTGGCGACGCTCCGCGAGAAGATCCGGGACCCCGGCTATGTGCCCGGCCTGATCCGCAAAAAGCTGCTGGAAAACCCCCACCGGGTGACACTCACATTGCGCCCGGACGAAAAGCTGGAGAGTCATCGCCAGGAAGCTGTCCGGGAAGCGCTGGCCCGTCGTAAGGCGGAGCTTACCGAGGATGAGGCACGGATGATTGTCCAGCGCGCCGGCGCGCTGGAAGAACGCCAGATGCGCAAGGACGACGACTCCATTCTGCCGAAGGTCGATCTGTCGGATGTGCCACTGCAAATGCCGGAACCGCTAGGCCATTACGACGGTGATATCTCGGCAACGGCCTATGCCCGCGGAACCAATGGGCTGGTGTATGAGCAGGTGGTTGTACCGGCGCCGGCGCTCACTGAAGAAGAGCTTTTGCTGGTTCCGTATTACACTACTCTGATTTCCGAGGTGGGTTGCGGAGAGCTGGATTACCTGCAGATGCAGGACCGTATTTCCGCGGAATCCGGCGGCATTGGTGCCGCGTTCAGTGCCAAGGGGCGTATCGACGATGTTCAGGAGGTGTCCGGTTACATCATCTTTAATGGCAAGGCTCTGGCCCGCAACCGCGGCGCATTGGCCCGGTTGCTCCGTGATGTCTATACCAGTGCCCGCTTTGACGAGAAAGAACGGGTTCGGGAAATCATTGCCCAGATCCGCGCCCGCCGCGAGCAGGCCGTCACAGGCAGTGGTCATGCCCTGGCCATGGGCGCGGCTTCCCAGGGTATGAGTCCGGGCGCCTGGCTGTCCTTCCGCCTTGGCGGTCTGGCTGGCATCCGGGGCACCAAGCAGCTGGATCAGGCCCTGAAAGATCCGGATGAGCTGGCGGCCCTGTGCGAGAAACTGTCAGCCCTGCATAAGAAAATCAGTAACCAGGGGCGGGAATTCCTGGTGATTGGCGAGGAAGAGCAGCTTCCGGCCATGGTTGACGATCTCAGATCCTGCTGGCAGGAAGTATCGGCATCTGTCAGCTCCAACTGGAAGATAGAGCCGGTCAGTTATACCGCTCAAGAGGCCTGGCTGACGTCCACGCAGGTGAATTTCTGCGCCAGGGCTTATAGCACTGTGCCGGTCGACCACCCGGATGCAGCGGCGCTGACCGTGCTTGGTGGTTTTCTGCGTAACGGTTACCTGCACCGTGCCATCCGTGAAAAGGGTGGCGCCTACGGTGGTGGTGCCGGGCAGGACAGCGTGAACGGAACCTTCCGTTTCTTCTCCTACCGGGATCCCCGCCTGGAAGAGACTCTGGAGGACTTCGACAGGGCGCTGATCTGGCTGCAGGAAACGGACCACGAATACCAGGAACTGGAAGAGTCGATTCTCGGGGTTATCGGCCAGCTCGACAGGCCCCGCTCTCCGGCCGGTGCGGCCCGCCATGCGTTCCACAACAGGCTGTTCGGCCGCACTCCGGAGCAGAGGGCCCGGTTCCGGGAGCGTGTTCTGGCCGTTACCCTGGATGATCTCAAAAGGGTCTCCAGTACCTGGCTGATGCCAGAGAAGGCGAGTACCGCGGTTGTTACCAGTCCTGAGAACCGGGCCAGGGTGGAGAAACTCGGCCTGGCTATTCAGGAACTGTAAACCAGAGGTGCAATGCAGGACATACCGGGGTCAGATGAAAGCTTTCATCTGACCCCTTTTCCAACCCCTTTTCACTCTTCCCGCCCCTTCAGCGATTCCGCTTCAGCCCGGTGGCCACCATAATCCGTGTCGAAATTTCTTCCACTGAATAGGCCGTGGTATCCAGGTAGGGAATGCGCTCACGCCGGTACATCAGCTCGATTTCCTCGATTTCATGCATGCACTGCCTGACTGAGGAGTACCTTGAGTTGGGGCGGCGCTCGTTGCGTATGGTGGCGAGACGCTCGGGATCGATGGTCAGCCCGAAGACTTTCTCCTTGTGGGGCTTCAGGGCGGCCGGGATCTGCTGATCCTGCAGGTCTTCCTCGGTAATCGGATAATTGGCGGCCTTGACGCCGTATTGCAGTGCAAGGTAAAGGCAGGTCGGGGTTTTTCCGCTTCGCGACGCCCCCACCAGGATCAGGTCCGCTTCATCGTAATACCGGGTCCGGGCGCCATCGTCGTTATCCAGCGCAAAATTGACGGCCTTGATCCGCCGCTCGTAACTGCCCTCGTTGTTGATTGAGTGCGATTTTCCCACGGTATAGGAGGAGGAAGATTGCAACTCCTGCTCCAGGGGATTGAGAAAGGTTCCGAAAATATCCACCATGAAACCCCCGGCTGTCGAGATGATATCCCGGATATCACTGTTCACGATGGTGTCGAAAACCAATGGTCTCGCGCCGTCTGTTTCGGCGGCCTTATTGATGCGCTTAACCATCTCCCGGGCCTTTTCCTCGTCCGCAATGTAGGGGACGGTCACCCGCTCAAACTCGATTTTTTCAAACTGGGCCAGAAGACTGTGCCCCAGCGCCTCGGCAGTCAGGCCGGTGCCATCGGAAATGAAAAAAGCAGTGCGTTTCATGATGTATTGTCCGGTTCCGTATTCAGCGGGTGGTTCCCTAGGTAATTTTCGCGGGTTACAGTATCATACACGCCAAATTCGAGACCCCGCAGTGGATATTGCTTTTACCGCTTGATATCGCTGGCCCGGTTTTGCTCTTTGCTTCACAGACTCAAGGGAGACATGCTTTGGAAGATTACATTATCTGGTTTGACCACCTGGGAATGTCCGATGTCGACCGGGTGGGCGGGAAGAACGCCTCCCTCGGCGAAATGATCAGTAATCTCGCCAACGCAGGTGTTACCGTTCCAGGTGGTTTTGCCACAACAGCACACGCCTACCGCGAATTTCTGGCCAAAGACGGCCTGAAAGAGCGGATCGATAATGTTCTGGATGCTCTGGACATCAATGATGTCAACGAACTGGCCCGTGTAGGCGCCCAGATTCGTGAGTGGATTATTGATACACCCTTCCCGGATGCCCTGGAAAAGGCCCTGGAAGAGGCGTTCTCGGCACTTCAGGATGGCAACGATCACATGGCCGTTGCGGTGCGTTCCTCGGCCACCGCCGAGGACTTGCCAGACGCCTCGTTCGCCGGCCAGCAGGAAACTTTCCTGAACGTGGTAGGGCTTCAGCAGGTGCGCACCTCGGTTAAAGAAGTGTTTGCTTCACTGTTCAACGACCGGGCCATCTCTTACCGTGTCCACCATGGTTTTGATCACAAGATGGTCGCTCTTTCTGCTGGCATTCAGAAAATGGTGCGCAGTGAAACAGCGGCCAGTGGCGTTATGTTCACCCTCGACACCGAATCCGGGTTCCGGGACGTGGTTTTTGTAACGGCCTCTTATGGCCTCGGCGAAACCGTCGTTCAGGGTGCCGTGAACCCGGATGAATTCTATGTCCACAAGCCGACATTGGAGGCTGGCCGCCCGGCGGTATTGCGCCGCAATCTGGGCAGCAAGGCCATCAAGATGATTTACCATTCAAGCCCCGGTGAAGGCGAGTTCGTGGAAACAGTCAAGGTTGAGCCGGATGAGCGTAATCGCTTCTGTATTACCGATGCCGAGGTGGAAGATCTGGCACGCCAGGCAATGATTATCGAGAAGCACTACCAGCGCCCGATGGATATCGAATGGGCGAAGGATGGCGACGACGGCAAGATCTACATCGTCCAGGCCCGCCCTGAAACCGTCAAGAGCCGCGTCTCCGCCAACGTGATGGAGCGGTACCTGTTGAACGAAACCGGCAAGGTGCTGGTGGAAGGTCGCAGTATCGGCCACAAGATTGGCAGCGGCCCGGTGAAGGTTATTACCAGTATCAAGGAAATGGACCGCGTTCAGGCCGGTGACGTGCTGGTGACAGACATGACCGATCCGGACTGGGAACCGGTAATGAAGCGGGCCTCCGCCATCGTGACGGATCGAGGCGGTCGTACCTGCCACGCAGCCATAATTGCCCGTGAGCTGGGTATTCCGGCGGTGGTGGGTTGTGGTGACGCGACCGAGGTTTTGAAAGATGGTCAGGAAGTGACGGTTTCCTGTGCCGAAGGCGATACCGGTCTGATTTACGAAGGTGCCCTGGAATTCGAGCTGCGGGAAAATACCGTTGACTCCATGCCCGATATTCCATTCAAGATCATGATGAACGTTGGCAACCCGGACCGTGCCTTTGATTTCCAGGCGTTGCCCAATGAAGGCGTCGGTCTGGCCCGCCTCGAGTTCATCATCAACCGGATGATTGGCGTGCATCCAAAGGCCCTGCTGAACTTTGACGGGTTGCCCCGGGACATCAGGCAGACCGTTGAAAAGCGCATTTCGGGTTATTCGTCTCCGGTCGATTTCTACGTGGACAAACTGGTGGAAGGTATTTCCACCCTGGCAGCCGCATTTGCGCCGAAAAAGGTCATTGTGCGGCTGTCGGACTTCAAGTCCAACGAGTACGCCAACCTGATTGGCGGCACCCTGTACGAGCCGGATGAAGAAAATCCGATGCTGGGTTTCCGTGGCGCATCCCGCTACATTTCCGAAACGTTCCGCGATTGCTTTGAACTGGAATGCCGCGCCCTGAAAAAAGTGCGCAACGAGATGGGGCTGACCAATGTGGAAGTGATGGTGCCGTTTGTTCGCACCGTTGGTGAGGCGGAACAGGTGGTTAGCCTGCTGGCGGAGAATGGTCTGAAGCGGGGTGAAAACGGCCTTCGTGTCATCATGATGTGTGAGCTGCCGGCCAACGCGATTCTCGCCGAACAGTTCCTTGAGCACTTTGACGGCTTCTCCATTGGCTCCAATGATCTGACTCAACTTACCCTGGGGCTGGACCGGGATTCCGGCATCATCGCCCACCTGTTCGATGAGCGTAACGACGCCGTCAAGGCATTGCTGGCCAGCGCCATTCAGGCCTGCAAGAATGCGGATAAGTACATTGGCATCTGCGGGCAGGGGCCATCGGATCATCCGGATCTTGCCAAGTGGCTGATGGATCAGGGCATTGATTCCGTTTCCCTGAATCCGGATTCGGTGCTGGATACCTGGTTTTTCCTGGCCGACGAAACGATCGACTGACTACCTTTTGCAGGATAAGGAGAGCGGCAAAGTGACACGGATTATTACTCCGGACCTGTGCGACGAGTTTCCGGAAGTGCAGGTTGTGGCGCCCGGCTTTAACAACTACGGTGGTAACAAGGCGTTTGGCGGCGAGATCGTTACCGTGAAATGCTTTGAAGACAATTCCGTGGTGAAGGAGCAGGTTGGCCAGCCCGGCAATGGTCGGGTTATGGTGGTGGATGGTGGTGCCTCAAGGCGCCATGCACTGCTGGGCGACATGTTGGCGGAGAAAGCCGCCAGCAACGGTTGGGCCGGCCTGATTATCTATGGCTGTGTTCGGGACGTAGACGAGATTGGCAGCACCCCACTGGGCGTTCAGGCCCTGGGGACTCATCCCCGGAAAAGTGAAAAACGCGGACTTGGCGACCTGAATGTGCCGGTTGCCTTCCACGGCGTAACCTTCCACCCGGGTCATTATGTCTATGCCGACAACAACGGCATTGTTGTTTCGGAGAAGCCCCTGGTCTGATCCAGAAGCTATCTTGCAGGAACAATCAACGGCGGCTACTGGCCGCCGTTGATTGTTCAGCGAGTCACTTCGCTGATGTTCGTTCCGAGCAGGTAGCCGTCACCCTCCGGTTCGCACCGAATGACTTCGCATGCCGTTTCCAGTGGCGGAAACTGATCGCTGGTCGGGTGGAGGATCGTTTGCAGTTCTTCGCCAACGGCTATCTCACGCCCGACATAGAGCTGCATACCGGCTGCACTCAGGTTGCGGCAGACGCCGGTGAACCTGTTGCCCTGACTGTCGGTAATGTCGATTTCAGAGTTCACCTGCATGCGGTGAAAGTCGCGCTTTTCCGAGTAATCCTTCATGGCGTCAGGCCCAGTTGTCTGTTTTTCTTGTTGGTTTGAGCATCGGAATAATCAGTGCCAGCAACACACCGCCGAGGACCAGGCCGGCACCGAGTAGCATGAAGTCGTACTCCTTGCTGGCTTCGAGACGTTCGTTTTCCGCGGTAAGGACCTCAAGGTCGTTGCGGATCTTCTGGTTTTCCTCAAGGAGTTCGCGGTTACGGCGCGCCAGGTTGATAGAGTCGGATGCGATACTCTTGATGCGCTGAAGCTCTTCCTGGAGTTCCTGGGAGCGGTTCGAAAGCGACGATTCAGAGTTTTCCAGAGCGTCCCGTTCGCTGGTTACCTGGGTCAGTTGCTCTTTTACCCGGGCGAGTTCCGCACGGGTATTTTCCAACTGCTTGTTGGCTGTCCGGAGGCGGTCGGCGGCGATGGGTGTTTCACTCAGGTATTGGCTGGAGACCCAGCCCTCTGTACCCTTGGGGGTGCGAACCAGGGTATAAGCCGGATCGGAGGCATCAAGCACTTCCAGGGGCGTCCCGCTGGGCACGGCATTCTCGATAATCCGGTACTGGGTACCTGCGCCAGACCTCACCGGAAGGTACAACTGATCGTCCACCCAGACTGTTTTCGCCTGGGCAACGGCAATTGACAACACTGCAAACAACACGCTGATGGCGAGGCGAAAAAGCATCACTGGTTACGTTCCCTGAAATTCTCTGAATGAAGTCTGGGCATGATTAAAAGCGCAATTTTGTCACAGATGTGTGGCTGTGCAAGCGAGCCATCATTACAATAAACTCATGCTGCAGCGCAAGCGATCATGGTAAAACAGCCTTGAATGGTTTCACGGTAACCCTCTCGTATACGCCGGCCTCAATGTAGGGGTCAGAATCCGCCCATGCCTGTGCTGCCTCCAGCGAGTCGAACTCGGCAATCACCAGGCTGCCGGTAAAGCCGGCATCACCCGGTTCCGGTGTGTCCAGGGCGGGGTGCGGGCCGGCAACAAGCAATCTGCCCTCGGCTTTCAGTGCCTGCAGGCGCTCGGTGTGAGCGGGTCGCGCAGTCTGGCGCAGCGGCAGGCTGTTTTCGACATCTTCACTGATAATGGCGTAATACATTCAGCTCTCCGGATTGAAGTTCCTGACGTTACTGGCTGATAAATAATCAGCAGTCGTGCAGCGCCAGCGATGACTGGTACAATCTCCAACCATGGCATATCGCCCGTTACCCGCTGATTCAGGATGTTTCGTGACTATACCGCAAGACCCGGTTTTGTGCATTGATCTGCATTGCCACAGTACCGCCTCGGATGGCGCGCTATCACCGTCGGCGCTGCTTGAGCGCGCAGCCGAGCGCGGTGTCAGCCACCTTGCATTGACCGATCATGACACCATTGCCGGATTCGCCGAAGCCTGGGATGCGGCGGGGAAGCATGGTGTCACCCTGATTCCCGGGGTGGAACTGTCCTGCCTCTGGAAAAGCCGTACCATTCATGTTGTTGGGCTGGATTTCGATCCGGACAATGCTGGATTCCAGAGCGCCCTGGCGCAGCAAAACGAGAATCGCCGGGCCCGGGCAAGGATGATTGCCGAACGGCTGAGCAAGCTTGGCATCGATGATCTGCTGGAGCAGGCAACCGCTGCTGCGGGCGGCGATGTCCCGGGCCGTCCGCATTTTGCCGCGGTCCTGACTGGCGAGGGTGTCGTGCGTAACCCCGCGCAGGCGTTCAAGCGTTATCTGGGCAACGGCAAGGCCGGTGACGTAAAAGCCTACTGGCCCGAACTGCCGGAGGTGGTTCGCTGGATTAATGAGGCGGGCGGAATTGCTGTTCTCGCCCACCCACGTAAGTACCAGCTCACTGCCACCAAACTCCGGGCGCTGACGGCCGATTTCCGGAGGGCAGAAGGGCAGGCGATTGAAGTTTCCACTTCGGGGCAGTCCAGCGGGGATCTGGGATTTCTGGCGGCGCTGTGCCGAAGGGAAGGGTTGTTGGCATCTCAGGGCAGTGATTTTCACTTTCCCGGAGCACCCTGGTGTGAGCTTGGTCGCATCACGAAAATGCCAGACGGGCTTGAGCCGGTCTGGCATTCATTCAGGCAGCCAATTCTGAGTCCTGCGCCGGTTTAATCCGGCGCGTGAAACAGGAGATACAGATCGGTCAGTGAATCGGGAATGGCATCGGCCATGTGCCGGGACAGCTTGTCGCTGTTGCGAACCTTCTGAAAATCCTCGTCATCGAACAGCCCCGACAGCGCAAGCATGGGCACCATCAGGTCGGCGGTTTCCTCTTCGCTGGCAGCGTCCAGCCACTGTTCCTCGTGCGCAAGGAAAGTATCCACGAACCCGGCACACCAATTCTCCAGCGCGTTCATGGGGTCGCCGTCTTCCGGTTCCGGCAATTCCAGGGCCTGGCCCATATCCAGAGCGTGAGCCATGGCTCCGGCCAGCTGCTCGGCACAGCGCCTGAACACCTCAGGAACCCCGCCATCGGGCGCCTCATCGATACCTGTGGCGAGACGGAAGACTTCTTCCGCACCCAGGTCAGCAGGGCCAACGACGCTGGCGCAGACAACCCCGTGGAAGCCGAAGAAATCCAGGGCGTCATCGCCCCAGGGTTCGGCAAAGAGAATGTCTTCCAGCGCCTCTATGTCGGAGTTCGATAGCATCAGTTAGTTACTCCCGGTCTTTTTGGCCTCTTCCGCAGCCCTCTGGCGCTTGCGGACCTCTCGTGGGTCATTGTAGGCACGTCCCGGTGTAACCGGAATATTGACGGCCGGTGTTTCGGCAGATGCGTCCGTTTTGGTGGTCTCAGCCTCAGGCTTGTCAGTCTTTTCAGGCTGCGCATCCGGGGCCAGAGACGGCTCTGGCCCGGGCTGCCCTTTCGGGGCCGCCTTTTTCGGAGCGGTGGGCTTCGGCGCTGCGGCCGCTTGTGGCTTTTCGGCAGGGGCTGGCGCTTCAGAGCCGCCGGTCGGCTGCCCGGAAGCGGTCTCAGGCGCTTTTTGGGTCTTGGCAGGTTGCTTTGGTTCAGCTTCTGCTCTCTTTTCCGATTCGGCTTTCGGTGCCTCTTTCGCCTGCTCTGGCGCCTGGCTGCCAGAAGACGCTTCCGAAACAGCAGGCTGGTCGGCCTGGCCCTGTTTCGGATCTTGCTTCGGCGCGTCCTTCTGAATCGGCGCGGCTGCCTTGTTTTCAGGTTTTTCAGAAGCCTTTTCACGGCTATCCCGTGGCTGCCCGGCTTTCGTCACAGGCTTGTCGCCTTCGGAACTAAGCTCAGGCTGGGTGTCTTTTTGGTGCTTTTCGCTTCGGACTGCCTTGCGATCCGCTGGCGTGGAGGCCGGGTTTTCCGCCGGAGAGCCATCGCGATTACGCTGACGGCGGGGCTTGCGGCGCTTTTCGTCAGACGCGGTTTTTTCGCCACCGGCTGGCTTGGCGGCGCTTTCCTGCGGGCTGTTGTCCTTCTGGTCCCGCTGAGGTTTGTTGCGCCCACGGCCCTGGCTGTCCCGGCGGTTGTCAGTGCCCTTGCTGTCGCTTTTGTTGTCGCCTTTAGTGTCGCTGTCCCTGGTATCCGGGCCCTGGCGATTCTGGTTACCGCGGTTCGGGTCATCTTTGCGATTGCGATTGCGGCCACGGTTGTCCTCGTCACGGCCTTGCGGGCCGCCCTGGCGGCGTTCATTGCCGCTGCGGTTGCCGCCGGAACGCTGGTCGTCACCACGGGCTACGCGGGATTTTCGACGATCCTGGCGGCCCTGATTGCGGCGATCCTCACGCTGGCTTCTGCTCTTTTCGCTGGTCTCGGTTTGCGGTTCTTCCTCACCGCTGAAGAAGCCGGCAATCTTGCGGCCAAGGCGGCGGAACAGGCCTTCTTCCTGATCAACGGCTTCGGCAGCCCTGGGTGCCGGAGCGGGCGCGGGCGCACTGGGACGAACCGCCCGTACGGCTGCCTGTTCACGAACCGGTTTTTCCGCGACCGGGGCTTCGAAGATTTCCTCTTCACGCTCGCTGTATTCCTGGGCCACCTGGTGGCTGGAGATATGCTCGGGCGTTGTTTCGTCGTCGCGCATCCGGACGATTTCGAAGTGCGGTGTTTCCATGTGCGGCACGGGCACCACGACGACACTCACTTCCTGGCGCGCCTCGATATCTGCCAGTTGCTTGCGCTTTTCGTTCAAAAGGAAAGTGGCAACAGACACGGGAACAATAGCCCGCACTTCGCCGGTCTTGTCTTTCGAGGACTCTTCGTAGATCAGGCGCATGATGCTCAGGGCGAGGGATTCAATGCCCCGGATGGTGCCCTGGCCTTCGCAACGCGGGCAAACCTCGCTGCGGGTTTCTCCGAGGGAGGGGCGCAGGCGCTGACGGGACATCTCAAGCAGGCCAAATCGCGAAATCTTCCCGACCTGAACCCGCGCCCGGTCAATTTCCAGGGCCTCACGGATCTTCTGTTCAACTTCCCGCTGGTGCCTGGCGGGAGTCATGTCGATGAAATCGATGACAATCAGGCCGCCCATGTCACGCAGGCGCAGCTGGCGGGCGATTTCCTCGGCCGCTTCCAGGTTGGTCTGGAGGGCGGTTTCCTCGATGTCATGGCCCTTGGTGGCACGGGAGGAGTTGATGTCGATGGAAACCAGCGCTTCGGTTGGATCGATAACAATTGAACCGCCGGACGGCAACTTCACTTCCCGCTGGAATGCGGTCTCGATCTGGCCTTCGATCTGATAACGGCTGAACAGCGGGATTTCGTCCTTGTAAAGCTTGATCTTGTTCTCGAACGTCGGCATGACCGCGCGGACGAAATTCAGTACGTCCTCATATACGCCATCAGAATCGATCAGAACCTCGCCAATATCCTGGCGAAGGTAGTCACGTACGGCACGGATAATAACGTTGCTTTCCTGGTGAATCAGGAACGGCGCCTTGCGCTCGCCCGCGGCCTGGGAAATGGCTTCCCAGAACTGAACCAGGTAATCCAGATCCCACTGCAGCTCTTCGGTGGTCCGGCCAATGCCGGCGGTACGAACGATGATGCCCATGGATTTCGGTACCTGGACATTGTTCATGGCATCTTTGAGCTGGGCCCGCTCGTCGCCCTCAATGCGGCGGGAAATACCACCGGCACGGGGGTTGTTGGGCATGAGGACCAGATAGCGGCCGGCCAGGGAAATAAAGGTCGTCAGGGCGGCGCCCTTGTTACCACGTTCTTCCTTGTCGACCTGGACGATGACTTCCTGGCCTTCGGAGACCACATCCTTGATGTTGACCTTGCCCTCAATCTGACCTGGGGATTTCCTGAAGTATTCCTTGGAGATTTCCTTCAGGGGCAAAAAGCCGTGGCGATCAGCGCCGAAATCGACGAACGCAGCTTCGAGGCTGGGCTCAACGCGGGTAATGCGACCCTTATATACGTTGGCTTTCTTCTGCTCGCGGGAGCTGGATTCGATATCGAGATCAAACAGACGCTGGCCGTCAACGAGGGCGACGCGCAACTCTTCAGGATGAGTTGCATTGATAAGCATTCTTTTCATGGAAAGAAAGAGTTCCTGTCGTTTGGTTTGACAGAAAACCGGAGGGGATCGCATCAGCGAAGCAGGATGTGCGTACCGTGGGCCCTGTTACCTCAAGGGCGGACCGGCGGCCAGACGAATCAGACCCTTCGGGGGGTTGATCCTTTCGGTCTGAGACCAACGCCGACGATCCGGCTGCCTGTAGGCAGGGGGCGGTCGTGTAAGGTTCGTGTCTGTTGACGCATGTTATCCGTTTTCAGGTTCACTCAGGTGCCTGGGTCTCACGTCGTATTCGTAAGCTGGACGGCCCGGCCCTGCGTGGCAATGATTCTTCGCGATGTCGCCCGCGGTTTTCTGCGCGGTTTTTCTTCTCCCGGGGGAGCAGGGTTCAGTCTTTCCAAGATCTGGCCTGGTGCTCCGGGAGCATTTACTTCGCCGTTCCCGGTAATGATTGGGTGCACGGCGTTCAAACTCTCGAATAGTGTCGGTATACTTCTGCCGCTCCGGCTTCTGACTTGAGCTGATCAGGCCGTAGACAAACGGCAGAGCACGCCGAAATATAACAGTATTCAGGTTGCCGTTCAATCCTGTATTCAGTCACTACCATAGGAATTCCATGTCCCGCAAGCGTGCGAACAAGAAGCCAGCCAGAGTCAGGTCCGACAAGGCGGCACCAACGCCCATGGAAAGGGGGGGAGGTGATGTGGCGTCACACCGCGGCGACGCTCGCCAGGGCGTGCTTTGGGTTACTGTGGATGAGGACAACGAAGGTCAGAGGGTGGATAATTTTCTTTTGGCGCAGCTGCGTGGCGTGCCAAAGAGTATTATCTATCGGATGGTCAGAAAGGGCGAGGTTCGGGTCAACAAGGGGCGGGTGAGGCCAGACACCCGGCTGAAAGCCGGCGATCAGGTGCGGATTCCTCCCGTAATTCGCAAGGAAAAACCGGAGCAGGTCGCGCCCGGCTCCCGGGTGCAGGGGGTCGTTGAGGCCGCGATCCTTTTCGAGAATGAACAGATGCTTGTGGTCAACAAGCCCTCAGGCATTGCCGTTCATGGCGGCAGTGGCCTGAGTTTCGGTCTGATTGAGGTCCTGCGTTCGGCCCGGCCATCGGCCAGGTTTCTGGAGCTTGTGCATCGGCTGGATCGTGACACGTCCGGCTTGGTCATGGTGGCCAAGAAGCGCTCAGCATTGCGCTATCTGCAGGACGAGCTTCGCCAGAACCGGATAAGAAAGCACTACCATGCGTTGGTGGCGGGCGACTGGCCGGCCAGTGTTGACCGGGTTGATGCTCCCCTTCTGCGTTACGAGATGCCCAATGGCGAGCGTCGGGTGAAGGTTGACCAATCGGGGAAAGTTTCATTGACTGCCTTCCGTTGCCTTTATCGTTATCAGGGCTACAGCCTGGTGGAGGCCTCACCTATAACCGGGCGAACACACCAGATCAGGGTCCACAGTGCCTGGGCGGGTCATCCGGTTGCAGGTGACGACAAGTATATGGATGATGTCAGCCTCAAGGCATTTCGGGCGATTGGTGGTCAGCGCCTTATGCTGCACGCCCGGACGCTTGAATTTACCCTGCCGGCCTCTGATGAATCCATGCGCCTGGAGGCACCCTACGACGATGCATTTAGCGACATGCTCGGGAAGCTTTCCGGGCGCCTCAAAGGAACAGTTCGATGAATGTCAGAGTGGTTATTTTTGACTGGGACGGGACCCTGGTGGACTCGGTTGAGCACATCGCAGGCAGTCTGCATCAGGCTGCAACCGATCTGGGCTACCCGGCCCTGGAACCTGAGGCCTACCGCGATATTATCGGTCTTGGCATGGTCGAGGCGCTGGAGAAGCTTTACCCGGGTATCGGCCGGGAAGAGATGAGCGCTATCCGGGAAGGTTACGCCCGCTACTTCTTCAGCAAGGTCACCACGCCTCAGAACGTGTTTGAGGGCATGGCGGATGTGGTTGCTGACCTTCGCGGTTCTGGCCGAAGCTGTTCCGTTGCCACTGGCAAGAGTCGTCGCGGGTTGGATTTCGCCCTGGATTCCAGTGGCCTTGGCGGTTACTTCGAAATCACCCGCTGCGCGGATGAGACCCGCTCAAAACCTGACCCTGCCATGCTTGAGGAGATTCTGAGTTTCTATGGAATCGAACCGGGTGATGCGGTAATGATTGGTGACACCCGCTACGACCTCGAAATGGCCCGGCGTATCGGAATGCCTTCCATCGGTGTCGAGTGGGGTGTACACAAGCGCGATGTTCTGGGTGACTATTCGCCCCATGCTATTGTTGATACCGTGCCCGGCCTGCGCCGGGTACTTGGGCTCTGAGAGAGCCGGATTGGCCAATTTAATTAATGTTGCCGACAGGGTGAATAAATGAGCGACTGGGATTCCGATAAGTCCCCTGGTTGGGGAGATGAGCCGGTAGAGCCGGAAAAGGACACTAAGCCGTTGTTCGGCCGCAAGTCGCCAAAATTACCGCCGGAGTCGGGCCGGGACTGGAAACTCATTGAAAAACTGGTGATGTCGCTCCAGGCCGAGCAGCGCAGAAGCCGCCGGTGGGGAATTTTTTTCAAACTCCTTACCTTCGGTTATCTGATTGCGTTGCTTTTCATGCTGAAGGTTCCGTTCGGAGACACGTTGAGCAGTGTCTCTGGTAAGCATGCCGCCCTGGTTGAGATTAGCGGCCCGATAGCGGCAGATGAGCTGGCGAGCGCTGATAATATTGTCGGTTCGCTTCGTTCTGCTTTTGAGGCGCCAAATTCGGTGGCGGTGATTCTTCGCATCAATAGCCCCGGCGGAAGCCCGGTTCAGTCGGGGTACGTATACGATGAAATAAAGCGGCTGCGTGAAGAATATCCGGAAAAGAAAGTGTATGCCGTGATTTCCGACATCGGCGCTTCCGGGGCTTATTATATCGCCGCGGCTGCCGATGAGATTTACGCCAATCGTGCCAGTCTTGTGGGGTCCATTGGCGTCGTCGCCGGTGGCTTCGGCTTTACCGGTGTGATGGAAAAGATTGGGGTTGATCGACGCCTGTACACGGCGGGTGAGAATAAGGCCTTCCTTGATCCTTTCTCGCCAGAGCAGGAAGAAGAAGTGATGTTCTGGCAGGGCGTGCTCGAAAACACCCATCAACAGTTCATTGAGGCGGTAAAGCAGGGTCGGGGTGATCGGCTGGCCAATGATGAGCGTCTGTTCAGCGGTCTGGTCTGGAGTGGCGACCAGGCGGTGGAGCTCGGCCTGGTGGATGGGCTGGGCAGCGCTTCGCACGTCGCCCGGCAGATTATCGGCCAGGAAGAGCTGGTGGATTACAGTCGCCGCAAATCGCCGCTCCAGGACATTGTTGACCAGCTTGGCGTTGCCTTCGGAGCGGGCTTTGCCAGTCAGTTGGTGGAGTCCCGTCTGGAGCTTCGCTAAACCTGGGCCGCATCAGGCCGGTTTTCCAGCAGCGGATTCCGGCCCCAGCGTCGCAGCATGTCATTCAGGGCAATCAGTGGCAGGCCCACGAGGCTGTTCGGGTCCCGGCCTTCCAGTGCTTCAAAAAGAGTGATGCCAAGGCCTTCCATCTTGAAGCTGCCTGCGCAGTCATAGGGCAGTTCTCGCCGCAGGTAAGCCTCAATTTCCTCGGCTGTCAGTACCCGGAACCGGGCATTGTAGGGCTCGCAAAGACTCTCCAGTTTCCCGGAATCGGAGTCCAGCAGGGCAAGGCCTGTGAGAAACAGCACCCTGTGACCGCTGCTCTGATGCAACTGGCTCGTTGCCTGTTCATGGTTGCCGGGTTTGCTGAGCACCGAACCATCCGGGAGGCAGGCGACCTGGTCCGAGCCAATGATCCAGTGGCCGGGGAACCGCTCTGCCAGGGCGCGGGCCTTGCTTTCGGCCAGCCGCGTGACCAGCGACTCTCCGGATTCGCCCCGCTGCGGCGTCTCGTCGATATCGGGACTGGCGCAGGTGAACGGCAGGCCCAGCCGGTCCAGGAGTGTCTTTCGATAAGGCGATGAGGACGCCAGCAAAAGCGGTTTTCGGGACATCTTTAGAATCCTTTGAGTGCCCGGGCAGTGTATCCGGAGTGCGCCTATCGTAAATTACACCCTTCTGCACGGGAACCCCTGCCCAAAAAGCAACGAAGTCTTTGACAGCAGAGGGCTGCGCCCCTAAAATTGCGCGCCTATGCCAAAAGCGCCGAACGCCGAGTTACCCAAATCTGTTGATCCTTACCGGTTGGCGGAACAAAACAGCACTCTGGAGGGAACCATTCCCCTCAGCGGGCTTGGCCGTTTCCGGGAAGCTGTGCTGGGGTTTTCAGAGAATGCTGCGTGTCGGGTGACCTTGTCCTTTTATATGGACAGTGAGCGTCGCCGTGTTGTCTCGGGTGAGCTGGAGGCTCCGGTGGAGCTGGAGTGTCAGCGCTGCATGGGTTCCATGGCCGTGACACTGTTTTCCCGGTTCAGCCTGGGGTTGGTAACCAGTGATGAACAGGCGAGACAGCTGCCGAACGAGCTTGAGCCTTACCTGACCGATGATTTCAGCGCCGATCTTTGGTCAATGGCAGAAGATGAGCTGTTGCTGGTACTGCCACCGTTCCCGCTTCATGATCGGAATGAATGTCCGGCCCGGGAAGATCTTGAGGCTTACGAGCCTGGCGGCTCTGCTGCAGCGCCGCTGAGGAAGTCGGGCGAGAACCCGTTCGGCGTGCTGGCGGATCTCAGGAAGACAAAGCATTAACCGGGCGTGGGTTTCCTCAGGGAAAGGAAAGCCGGCACCCATCAAACGAGCACAGGTTACTTTCCGAGTAATACAAAGTTTACGTTAACAGGTCAGGAGCATAATCATGGCTGTACAGCAAAACCGCAAAACCCGTTCCAAGCGTGGCATGCGCCGTTCACACGACGCTCTGAGCACAGCCGCTCTGAGCACCGATGCGACAACCGGCGAAGTTCATCGTCGTCACCACGTGTCTGCAGACGGTTTCTACCGTGGTAAGCAGGTAATCGAAGCGCGCGACGAGTAATCTCGTTGTCGCCAAGCACCGCACGGAATCGGATGGCGGAACGGTGAAGCCGGTCACCATTGCGATTGACGCCATGGGTGGCGACCGCGGAGCCACGGTTGTGGTTGCTGCGTCGCTAAGGGCGGTGCGTGAAAATGAAGCCTTGAGCATCGTTCTGGTGGGAGTCCGGAGCGAGCTTGAGGCTTTGTTGCGTGAGGGGCATGCAAGAATCCGCATTGTTGAGGCGGCGGATGTGGTGCGCATGAATGAGCGCCCGTCCCATGCCCTTCGCCACAAGAAAAACTCATCCATGGCCATTGCCCTGAGCCTGGTCCGTGATGACGAAGCCCAGGGCTGTGTCAGTGCCGGCAACACCGGTGCCCTGATGGCGTTTGGCCGTACCATCATCCGCATGTATCCGGGCATTGAGAGGCCGGCTATCGCCAAGCTGATTCCCTCTCTCCGGGGGCGTTGTCATGTCCTTGATCTTGGCGCCAATGTCGATTCAACCGCGGAAAATCTCTACCAGTATGCCCTGATGGGCTCCCTGATGGCCTCGGCTATCTGCCAGCAGGCGGAACCCCGGGTGGCCTTGCTGAATGTCGGAGAAGAAGAGATCAAGGGCAATGAGCAGGTCCGCCTGGCCTCTCACATGCTGGCCCAGTGCGACACTGTCAATTATATCGGTTATGTGGAGGGAAGTGATCTTTTCCGGGATGTGGCCGACGTGGTTGTGTGTGACGGGTTTGTTGGGAATATCGCCCTGAAAACCGGTGAAGGCGTTGCCGGACTCCTGATTGAGTTGATGGAGCAGGCGTTCACCCGAAATCTCTACGGCAGGCTGGTTGGTCTGCTGGCCAGGCCGATTATTGGCCGGCTGCTTCGATTGATGGACCCCTCCCGTCACAATGGCGCCAGTCTTCTCGGGTTGCAGGGCGTGGTTATCAAGAGTCATGGCAACGCCAACGAGCGGGCCATGCTTTCAGCCATTCGTCAGGCTGTCCGGGAAGTCGAGCTGGAAGTGCCCCGCCGGATCAATGAGCGCCTCGACGACCTCATGCTTTGAACGCCTGAGACTAAAGTTTGCCCCGATCTGACCACGCATTCGCGGATAATGGGCTTACCTTGTACTATTGGCTAATCTCCCGTAACCCCTTAATGACGATAAGATCCCCCTTATGAAATCAGCTTTTATTTTCCCCGGACAAGGGTCACAATCCGTTGGCATGCTCTCGGCGGCCGCTGAAGCCTGGCCCATGATCAACAGAACCTTTGCTGAAGCCTCTAACGTGTTGGGCTATGATCTCTGGCAGCTTTGCCAGAAGGGCCCGGCCGAGGAGCTGAATAGAACCATGGTCACCCAGCCTGCATTGCTGACGGCCAGTGTCGCCCTGTGGCGCCAGTGGTTTGTTGCAGGCGGCCGCAAGCCGGACTTCCTCGCCGGCCATAGCCTGGGCGAGTACAGTGCTTTGGTTGCCTCAGAGAGCCTTGACTTCATTGAAGCGGTGAGGCTGGTTCGCCTTCGTGGTGAGCTCATGCAGGATGCCGTGCCGGCAGGGGAAGGCAAAATGGCGGCTATCCTGGGTCTTGGGGATGATGATGTCGTCGCTGCCTGTGAAAGCGCTGCTCAGGGCGAGGTTGTCTCCGCCGTGAACTTCAATGCGCCGGGGCAAGTCGTGATCGCCGGTTCGGCGGCTGCCGTTGAACGGGCCATTGAAGCCTGTAGGGAGAAGGGCGCGCGTAAGGCCATGCCTTTGCCGGTCAGCGTTCCGTCCCATTGCGCCCTGATGAAAGGCGCGTCGGAAGAACTGGCAAAAGCCCTGGATGATGTACGCTTTAATGATGCTGTCATCCCGGTTATACAAAATGTTAACGCCGCGGCCGAGACGGAATCCGCTACACTGAAAGCCAATCTTCTGAGGCAGCTCTATTCGCCGGTCCTGTGGACAGATTCTGTTCGTACCCTCGTGGGCAACGGTGTGGAAGTGGCTGTTGAGTGTGGTACCGGCAAGGTCCTGGCTGGACTTGCAAAGCGTATTGACCGGACACTGGCGGTTCACAGCATCGAAGATCCGGACTCGCTGGCGAAGGCGCTCGACGCATTCAGCCAGTCCTGAAACGAAAGGGAGTGATTCATGTCTCTGGAAGGTAAGATTGCGCTGGTCACCGGTGCAACTCGCGGAATTGGCCAGGCGATTGCCCGTACACTGGCCGAGCAGGGCGCTGAGGTCATCGGTACGGCCACCAGCGCCAGCGGTGCCGAATCCATCACCAACGATCTGCAGTCAGCCGGACTCAAGGGCTACGGCATGGTTATGAATGTGGCGGATCCCGCCAGTATCGAGGCAGGTCTGAAGGAGCTGACCGGGAGATCCGGTGCGCCGCTGATTCTCGTCAATAATGCCGGCATTACCCGCGATAACCTGCTGATGCGCTTGAAAGACGAGGACTGGGCGTTGGTTCTGGAAACCAACCTGTCCAGCGTTTATCGCACCAGCAAAGCTGTGCTTCGCGGAATGGCCAAGGCGAGATGGGGTCGGATTGTCAATATCAGTTCCGTGGTTGCCGGTATGGGTAATCCCGGGCAGGGTAACTACTGCGCCGCCAAGGCCGGGGTGGAGGGCTTTACCCGAAGCCTTGCCAAGGAAATGTCGAACCGGGGCATTACCGCGAATTGTGTGGCGCCGGGATTTATTGACACGGATATGACAAAAAAACTGGACGACAAGCAGCGCGAGGCTATGCTGGAAATCATACCCGCGGGTCGGCTGGGTGAGCCGGAAGAAGTGGCAGCTGTGGTTGCCTTCCTGGCATCAGATGCCGCCGGATACGTGACGGGTGAAACCATCAACGTAAACGGTGGAATGTACATGGGATGAGCTTCGTTCCGGAGCCTGTGCGCAACTCCTTGTCGCGCAACATGTTTGACAGAATCCCTGCTTGTTTGCAGGTAGGGTTTAAACTAAACTGGCAGCACTTGAGTTGCTTGGTTGACACACAAAGTGAGGACATTATGAGTACAGTTGAAGAGCGCGTTAAGAAGATCGTTTGTGAACAGTTGGGCGTTAAAGAGTCCGAGGTTCAGAACTCATCTTCTTTTGTAGAGGATCTTGGCGCTGACTCACTGGACACCGTTGAGCTGGTTATGGCCCTGGAAGAGGAATTTGAAACCGAGATTCCTGACGAGGAAGCCGAGAAGCTGGCAAGTGTTCAGGACGCGATCGACTACATCGTCGCGCACACCTGATACTCTGCATTCAAGAAAGCCAGGCAAAAAGCCGTCCTTGTGAAACATCGGGGGACGGCTTTTTTGTTGGCTGAAAATCCGGTTCAGTCCGGGTTCAGGTTTATACGGACAAGATCAGGTGCAAGGGGTTATGAGTAAACGGCGAGTTGTTATCACAGGCGTGGGCATGCTGTCTCCTCTGGGAAATGACGTGGAGTCATCCTGGGAAGGTATCCGGGCAGGACGCAGCGGGATAGGAATGATCGACCGCTTTGACACGTCGGGTTACAATACCCGGATTGGGGGTGCCATCCGTGAGCTGGATATGGAGCCATACCTCTCGGCCAAAGACGCCAGAAAGCTTGATGCATTTATTCATTATGGCCTTATTGCCGCCCAGCAGGCAGTGGATGACAGTGGTCTTGAAGTTTTTGAGGCGCTTGACCGGGAAAGAGTGGGGATTGCAATCGGCTCCGGGATCGGTGGTCTCGAGTACATCGAGAAAAGCGTTCTGACCATGGACAAGTCCGGTCCTCGCAAAGTCTCGCCTTTTTTCGTGCCGGCCTCTGTGATCAACATGATTTCCGGCAATGCGGCGATCCGTTTCGGCTACCGTGGTCCCAACATCGCAATTGTTACTGCCTGCACCACCGGCACTCACAATATCGGCTACGCTGCCCGCACCATTGCTTACGGGGATGCCGAGGTGATGCTGGCCGGCGGCTCGGAAATGGCAACAACGCGTACCGGAATGGCGGCCTTCTCGGCCGCCCGGGCACTTTCAACCCGCAACGACGAACCCGCCAGGGCAAGCCGGCCGTGGGACAAAGACCGGGACGGATTTGTGCTGAGCGACGGTGCGGGTGTCGTTGTTCTTGAAGAGCTGGAACACGCGAAGCAACGAGGTGCGACTATTTATGGTGAGGTTGTCGGCTTCGGCATGAGCGACGACGCCCACCACATTACCGCGCCTCCGGAGGGTGGCGAGGGAGCGGCCCGGTCCATGGCGAATGCGATCCGGGATGCCGGCCTGAAGCCGGATGAAATCGATTATATCAATGCCCACGGCACGTCAACCCAGGTGGGGGATGTGGCGGAAGTGGCTGCGGTCCGGCGTATATTCGAAGGCCATGCCGACAAACTCGCCATGAGCAGTACGAAATCCATGACCGGACACCTGCTTGGTGCTGCCGGTGCGGTCGAGGCGATCTTTTCGGTGTTGTCGATCCGCGATGGGGTGTTGCCCCCGACCATCAATCTGGACAATCCCGATGACGGCTGCGATCTGGATTTCGTTGCCCACCAAAGCCGTAAGGCGGATGTGCGGGTGGCGTTGTCTAACTCCTTCGGATTCGGTGGCACCAATGGAACCCTGATTTTCCGGCGCTTCGAAGGCTGACCATGGCCGTTTTTCACCTGTTTTGGGCAGAGGAGGGCGGTCTGCCGGCGGATGACCGGGGGCTGGCCTATGGTGATGGCCTGTTCGAGACCATCCGTATGGTTGGTCAAAAAGGTGTTCTTCTTTCCCGACATCTTGAACGTATGGTGCGGGATGCCAGCAGACTTGGGATCAATGTTTCGCGCCGGGAACTCGCGGCTGTCTGTACCCAGGCTGGCCAGCGTTTTTCTGGGCGATTCAGCGATGATGGCTGGATTCTCAAACTGACCCTGACCCGTGGCGGAGGCGTTCGTGGTTACCGCCCGGACCCAGGCATGGTGCCAAACCTGCTTGTGTCTGCGTCTCCCCTGGCTTCCACGCCCGATGCCTCAGGGGTTGTGGTCGATTTCTCCAGGGTTCCGTTGACGGTCAACCCTTTGCTTGCCGGCATCAAATCCCTGAACCGGCTTGAGCAGGTGATGGCGGCAGCCGATCTTGGCCGGTCTCTGTTTGAAGTCATAATGTCTGACAGCGACGGCAATCTCGTGGAAGGTACCCGGACCAATCTTCTGTTGCGGGTGGATGAGGCCTGGGTGGCGCCGCCTGCCGCCTGCCTGGCCGTTGCTGGAGTCTTGCGCCAGTGGCTGCTGGAGCGCCTGAGACAAAGGGGGGAGGTGGTGACCGAGCGACCGCTGACGGTCGAAGACGTACTGGGCCCGGAATGCCGGGGCCTGTTTCTCCTGAACAGCGTTCTGGGGATTGTTCCGGTTCGCACCATTGCCGGTCATGATTTGCCTGTCGATAGCGGACTTGCGACAATCTTCAATCCTCTGGAATTACTGGAATAAATCGTTTGCTCAAGAAGTTGTTGCTTGCGTGTGTGAGTGTCGCCGTGCTGGCCTCGGCCGGAACCGGACTGTGGCTCTGGCAAGGCCTTCAGGGTCTTGAAAAACCAGTGACTCTGGACGAGCCGGTGCTTTTTAACGTTCCCCAGGGGGCCACGTTCACGGAAGTGGCTCAGAGACTGGAGGCGCAAGGACTGGTCGGGCAAAGCCTGTGGCTCAGGCTCTATGGCCGCCTGAATCCGGAGCAGTCCCGTATCAAGGCAGGTGACTATGAGTTTCTCGATGGCATGAGCCCGAAAGCCATGATCAGCCTCATGGTGTCCGGGGATATCAAACATTGGTACGTTCAGTTCATTGAGGGCTGGACGTTTCGGGACATGCGTGAAGCCCTGGCACGCGCTGAGCGGTTGCGGCGGGTAACGGGTGAGTGGAGTGATGAGCGGATCATGTCCGCCGTCGGAGCTGAAGGAGAACATCCTGAGGGGCGGTTCTTCCCTGACACCTATGCCTTTACCAGCAATGAAACCGATCTTGATGTTCTGCAGCGGGCCTTCAGCAGGATGGAGGCGGTTCTGGCGGAGGAATGGGAGGCCCGGGAGGAGGGCTTGCCCTACGATAACCCCTATGAAGCCCTGATCATGGCCTCCATCGTGGAGCGGGAGACCGGCGTCCCTGGCGAACGGGATCAGGTGGCCGGAGTGTTTGTTCGCCGTCTGCAAAAGGGAATGCGGCTCCAGACCGATCCAACCGTTATTTATGGCATGGGTGACCGCTACCAGGGCCGGATTGGCCGGAAAGACCTGCGTACCCAAACGCCCTATAACACCTATCGGATTGATGGCCTCCCTCCCACGCCGATTGCCTTGCCGGGGCGCGATTCGATTCGCGCGGCCCTGCATCCGGATGACGGGGATGCGCTCTATTTTGTCGCCCGTGGCGATGGCTCCCACGAGTTTTCCCGTACCCTCGCCGAGCATCAGAAGGCCGTGCGGGAGTTTCAGCTCAACCGTCGCCAGGATTACCGGTCTTCTCCGGCGCCGGAAGACGGCTCCCCGGATAATGATGGGGGCGCCGGATGAGCGCTCGGGGAAAGTTCATCACATTTGAAGGCACCGAAGGTGTTGGTAAATCGACACAGCTCGCCAATGCCGCGAGAACCCTGAAGGGTCTTGGTGTAGACTTTATCGTGACCCGGGAACCTGGCGGGACGCCCGTGGCAGAGGCCATTCGTGAGCTGTTACTGTCTCCCAGGGATGAACCGGTGAACGAAACCACGGAGCTTCTCCTGATGTTCGCGGCGAGAGCGCAACATCTGTACAACCGCATACTGCCGGCTCTGGATCAAGGTAAATGGGTCCTGTGTGACCGCTTTACAGATGCGACATTTGCCTATCAGGGCGGCGGGAGAGGCGTGCCGGTTGAACGCATCACCCTTCTGGAAACCCTGGTCCAGGGTGAAATACGGCCGGATTACGTCGTGCTTCTGGATGCCCCGGTTGAAACCGGAATGGCCAGGGCTCGGAAACGAGGTGAGCTGGACCGTTTTGAACAGGAGGACCTGGAATTCTTCCAGAGAATCCGGGATGCCTATCTGGAGAGGGCTATGGCAATGCCCTCCAGGTATCATGTGGTTGATGCGGCGCTTCCGCTGGAAGTGGTGTCTGAAAGTGTTTCCAGAGTACTGGCAAGGCTGGCCAGGGGGTCCGGCAGTTCCTGAAAAGGGCTGGAGTTTGCCAATGCGTTCCGCGGCATTCGTGCACTTTTTGTAATGATCTGCTTTAATTGATGCACATTCTCAATTAAAGCCGGCAGTTTTAATGCTCAATACGAAACTTCTGAAACTTCCATTAGCCGCTCACCAGCACAAACATGAACACCATCAGATTGTTGCCGGGGTGCGGGGAGAAGCTGAACTGAGCGTCGATGGGGCCGGGTCCCATCTCGACACATGGAAGGCCTGCTTCGTTCCAACTCAAGCCAGACACGATTATTGTGGTGATGATAAAAATCACGTTCTGGTCATTAATCTTGACCCGCTGACCCCGGCCATCAATACACCGGCTCATGCCGACTATGAGCGGATGATGCGGGTGTTTGAAAAGCCTCGGACCCTGCAAATGGATAGTCGTCTGCAGGCGCTGGTCCAGTTTGCTGCCGGCGAGTTTGATCGCGCACCGGATAACAAAACCCTCCAGCAGCATCTGGCCGCAAGTATTCTTTACTGTATGGCTGACCGGGTCAGTGACCGGTATGCCAGATTCCCGAATCGTTACAGCATCAGCCCTGAAGCCGTTCGACGTTATATCCTCAAAAATCTCCATCGCAAGATTACGGTTGAAGACATGGCCGGCGAGGCCTGTCTGAGTGTCAGCCGGTTCCACGAGGTTTTCAGGGAAGTGGCTGGCATTACACCTCACCAGTTTCTGTTATTCATCCGCCTTGATCAGGCAATCGAATTGCTTGTGTCCACCTCTCTCTCGGTGTCCGAAATCAGTTACCGAACGGGTTTTTCTTCCCAGAGCGCACTGACGAATGCATTGCGAAAGTATAAGGGTACAACACCGTCCCGATTGCAATTCCGTGAGGAAGTGGCCTGATATGGTCCGTGATTGGAGTAGTACCGTAGGATTCTGCAAAAGAATCGTAGGATTTTGTAAGCCTGGTATCGGTAGTAATACTACCTTATAGCAGCTGGGGGCCCGTCTGGCGCAATTGTTCAAGGAAGCTGTCGCAATCCCTGGATGGTTGACTATATTCCATGGAGTGCGCTTGCAGGGTATCGCCTTGCTCTAATCAGGATGGGATTCGGGTATACAAGAAGAATGGTACAGCATGCCGGCGTTGGGTCGGCACTGTGCCTCGCGAGCGGATCTAATCCGACTCATTTAACCGGAGGAGCCTTATGGCTATTGGTGTTTGGATCAGTCTATTTGCATATTTTGCGCTCATGATTGCCATCGGCATTTATGCAATGCGCAGATCTACTTCTTCGTCTGAAGATTATATGCTGGGCGGGCGAGCACTCAGTCCTAAAGTAGCGGCCCTTTCAGCGGGTGCTTCGGATATGAGTGGATGGTTGCTTCTGGGCCTTCCGGGGGCGTTGTATGTAACCGGCCTGGAGTCCGCCTGGATCGGCATCGGCTTGTTTGTGGGTGCCTTTTTTAACTGGGTGTTGGTTGCGCCCCGGCTCCGGGAACAAACGGTGCATTACGGCAATGCCATTACCATCCCGTCCTTCCTGGCAAACCGGTTCCCGACCCAGGCATTGTCTTTGAGAACGGTGTCAGCGGTTGTCATCGTTATTTTCTTCGCGGTTTACACGGCGTCCGGCCTCGTTGCCGGCGGCAAGCTGTTTGAAAGTGCGTTTTCCGGGATTTTCAATTTTGGTGGCCTGAGCGATTACGCTGTGGGTATCGTGATCACCCTGGGGGTCGTGCTGGCCTATACGGTTGTGGGTGGTTTCCTTGCGGTGAGCATGACGGACTTTGTTCAGGGCTGCATCATGATGCTGGCGCTGGTGATCATGCCAGCCGTTGTGCTCTTTGGCGAAGGCGGTGGTGGCTACGCCCAGGCGTCCCAGACCCTGAATGAAGTCGATCCCACGCTGTTGTCCTGGACCGAAGGGCTTACCTTTGTCGGCTGGCTTTCAGCAGTAACCTGGGGGCTTGGTTATTTCGGTCAGCCGCACATTATCGTGCGCTTCATGGCCATTCGCACTCTAAAAGATGTTCCGATTGCCCGCAACATCGGCATGGGCTGGATGGGGATTTCACTCTTCGGTGCTATCTCTCTGGGCGTGTTCGGCCGCGCATACGCAGTGCGCAACGGCCTGGATATTGCGGACCCGGAAACCATCTTTATCATCCTGTCTGACCTGCTGTTCCACCCGCTGATCACGGGTTTCCTCTATGCGGCTCTTCTGGCTGCGGTCATGAGTACCATCTCCAGCCAGCTTCTGGTGTCGTCTTCTTCACTGACCGAGGACTTCTACCGTCTGTTCCTGCGTAAAGAAGCAACGGATAAGGAGTGCGTGGGTGTAGGCCGGATTTGTGTGGTGCTGGTGGGCCTGGTTGCCGCCATTATTGCGTCTGACCCGAACTCCCAGGTTCTGGCCCTGGTCAGTAACGCCTGGGCGGGCTTCGGTGCGGCATTTGGCCCGTTGATTATCCTGTCGCTGATGTGGCCGCGTTCCAACGGCGCCGGTGCCATCGCAGGCATGGTTGTGGGTGCCGCCACCGTCATAATCTGGATTTCGCTGGGCTGGAACGGAGAGTTCATGGGTGGTCCTGGCGTATACGAAATTATTCCGGGCTTTATTGCTTCCTGGATTGCCATCATGGTGGTGAGTCTTGCCACTTCGGACGCTGGTGAGTATCAGCACATCACCCGTTAAGGCAAGGGGCGCATAAGCGCCGGGAGAGGCTCTGCTTCTGCTGATAAGCCCTCTGCCCGCCCCGGCGGAGTGCGGCAGAAGGCTCTACATTGTGCCACTATGCATTCTCATCAAAAAACGCCAGCCTCCCGGCTGGCGTTTTCATGGAGCTAGACCTTGCAGGTCAGGCCTTAAGCGACGTTCGCTTCAGACGCCTTGCTGGTGTAGTTTTCCATCTGGTCGAAGTTGAGATACTTGTAGATCTCTTTCGACATGCTGTTCAGGTCCTTGGCGTACTCCATGTACTCTTCGGCGGAGGGGAGTTTGCCAAGCACCGCACCAACCGCTGCCAGTTCCGCAGAGGTCAGGTACACGTTGGCACCATCACCCAGGCGGTTCGGGAAGTTACGGGTGGAGGTGGACAGCACGGTGCTCTTGGCAGCCACGCGGGCCTGGTTGCCCATGCACAGGGAGCAGCCCGGCATCTCGGTGCGAACACCGGCGGTGCCGTAGATGTTGAAGTAGCCTTCTTCCATCAATTGAGCCTGGTCCATCTTGGTGGGAGGAGACATCCACAGACGGGTCTTCAGGGGCTCCTTATTTTGTGCCAGCAGCTTACCAGCGGCACGGAAATGACCAATGTTGGTCATGCAGGAACCGATGAATACTTCGTCTACCTTGTCGCCAGCCACTTCGGACAGGAACCTGGCGTCGTCCGGGTCGTTCGGGCAACACACGATCGGCTCCTTGACCTCGGCCAGATCGATTTCGATGACGTGAGCGTACTCGGCGTCTTTGTCGGCACGCATCAGCTTCGGATCGGCCAGCCACGCTTCCATCTGTTGGGCGCGACGCTCCAGGGTACGCGGATCGCCGTAGCCTTCGGCAATCATCCAGCGCAGCATGGTGATGTTGGAGCGCAGGTACTCGGCCACGGACTCTTCCGACAGGTTGATGGTGCAACCGGCCGCAGAGCGCTCAGCCGACGCATCAGACAGCTCGAACGCCTGCTCAACAGTCAGGTGCTCAAGGCCCTCGATTTCCAGGATACGACCGGAGAATTCGTTGATCTTGCCCTTTTTCTCAACGGTCAGCATGCCCTGCTTGATGCCGTAAAGCGGGATGGCGTGTACCAGGTCGCGCAGGGTGATGCCCGGCTGCATTTCGCCCTTGAAGCGAACCAGGACCGACTCTGGCATATCCAGCGGCATAACGCCGGTAGCGGCGGCAAACGCCACCAGGCCCGAACCGGCCGGGAAGGAGATGCCCATCGGGAAGCGGGTGTGGGAGTCACCCCCGGTGCCCACGGTGTCCGGCAGCAGCATGCGGTTCAGCCAGGAGTGGATGATGCCGTCGCCCGGACGCAGTGAAACACCGCCGCGGGTACGGATAAAGTCTGGCATGGTGTGCTGCATTTCCACGTCCACCGGCTTCGGGTAGGCCGCGGTGTGACAGAAGGACTGCATCACAAGGTCGGCCTGGAAGCCCAGGCAGGCCAGGTCTTTCAGCTCGTCCCGGGTCATCGGGCCGGTGGTATCCTGGGAGCCCACGGTGGTCATGTGCGGCTCGCAGTAGGTGTTCGGACGAACGCCCTTGCCTTCTTCCAGGCCGCAGGCCTTACCCACCATCTTCTGGGCCAGGGTGAAGCCTTTAGTGCCAGCTTCCGGATCTTTCGGCAGGCGGAACAGGTCGGTGGCGCCCATGCCCAGCGCTGCACGTGCCTTGGCGGTCAGGCCACGACCGATGATCAGTGGGATACGGCCGCCGGCCTGAACTTCGTCCAGGATTACGTCGGACTTGAACCTGAACTCAGAGATGGTTTCGCCGGCCTCGTTCAGGATCTTGCCTTCGTAAGGGCGGATCTCGATCACGTCGCCCATGTTCATGTCGTCAACCGGAGCTTCGAAGACCAAAGCGCCAGCGTCTTCCATGGTGTTGAAGAAGATCGGGGCAACCTTGTTGCCGATACAGACACCGCCGGCACGCTTGTTCGGCACGCCTGGGATGTCTTCACCGAAGAACCACAGAACCGAGTTGGTGGCGGACTTACGGGAAGAGCCGGTGCCGACCACGTCACCTACGAAGGCGACCGGCAGACCCTTGGATTTGATGTCGTCGATCTGGCTCATCGGGCCGGTTACGCCGGGCTCTTCCGGCTTCAGGCCGTCGCGTTCCATTTTATAGGCGGCGCGGGCGTGCAGCGGGATATCCGGGCGGGACCAGGCATCCGGAGCCGGAGACAGGTCGTCAGTGTTGGTTTCACCAGTGACCTTGAACACCACCATTTTGGTGCTTTCGGGAACCTTTTTCTTGTTGGTGAACCATTCGGCATTGGCCCAGGATTCAACCACGGACCTGGCGACGGCGTTGCCAGCGTCCATCTTTTGCTTAACGTCGTTGAACGCGTCAAACATGAGCAGCGTGTGCTTGAGTTCTTCGCCTGCCAGTTCGCCCAGTTCGGAATCGTCCAGAAGGTTAACCAGGGTCGCGATGTTGTAGCCACCCTGCATCATGCCCAGCAACTGGACCGCCTTCTTTTTGTCGATCAGCGGAGAAGCAGCTTCACCTTTGACAATGGCAGACAGGAAGGCGGCTTTTACGTAAGCGGCTTCGTCCACACCCGGCGGAACGCGGTTTTCCAGGAGGTCAACCAGGGTTTCTTCCTCACCCGCTGGCGGGTTTTTCAGCAGTTCAACCAGCGCGGCAGTCTGCTCGGCGTTCAGGGGCTTGGGAGGAATACCCAGGGCTTCACGTTCGGCAACGTGTTCACGGTAGGCTTCTAACACGATATGGACCCTCATCAGTTGGAATGTCCCGCGCCGGCTTCTTGCCTGGCGGGAGGTTTTTGGCGGAAAGGCCGCAGGAGCCTCTGAATAATGCCTCAAATCACCGATGGGGTTTCAGGGTTTATTCAGAGACTCCTTAATCTGGCGCTGCATTCTATAGGAAACCCCTTATAAAGTTAAGTTGGACAGAGGTCGGAGAAATCTGCTAGGTGCGTTATACTCGCGGGCCGCAAATCAACCACCGTAATGACGCCATGAACGACGCCCTGCAAGAGATTCACGACTTTCTGCCGTGCCGGACACCACAACAATGGATCGACAACGCCCTGGCCAACCAGGACCTGATGCTCATCGACCATGCCCATTGTGAGAAAAAGGCGGCCTCAACCGCGCTGAGCCTGATGCACCGGTACGTGAATAACACCGGGTTGCTGAACAGGATGTCGCGGCTGGCCCGTGAAGAGCTCCGGCATTTTGAGCAGGTACTTGCGATCATGAACAAACGAGGCGTGGAGTACTGCCATCTGACACCGGCTCGCTACGCTGCCGGGCTGAGGCAGGAAGTCCGCTCGGAAGATCCCGGCCGGCTGGTGGATGTTCTCATCGTGGGTGCCATTATTGAAGCACGTTCCTGCGAGCGGTTCGCGGCCTTGGCGCCTTTTCTGGATGAAAAGCTGGAAGATTTCTATACCGGCCTGCTGAAATCCGAGGCGCGGCACTACCAGGATTACCTGAAGCTGGCGCGGCAGGCCGCCGCAGGCCCGGTGGATGATCGCGTGGCAGAGTTTCTGGTGATCGAGAAGACACTGATCGAGGAGCCGGACAGCGAGTTCCGCTTTCACAGCGGTCCGGTAAGCTGAAACCGGGGTCAGATGAACGCCTTCATCTGACCCCAAGTTCACGCTTTTTATCGAAGCTTCCGACAAAGCTCAATCCAGGCATCAATCCCGGCACTGCGGTATTTCTGTTTGTGCAGGATGAAGTAGAACTGCCGGTCAAAGCGCCGGTGCTCCGGCACCGCCAGGGGAACCAGGCTGCCACGTTTGAAGGCGTCGGCCAGAACCACGTCGGACAGGCAGCCAATACCGAGGTTCGCTTCGACCGCGCGCTTAATGGCTTCCGTATGCTCCAGTTCCAGCAGCACGTTCAGATCCGGCAGCAGACCGTGCATGCCTCGCTCAAAACTCTGCCGTGTTCCGGAACCTTGTTCCCTCATAATCCAGGTGGCCTTGCGCAGATCCTCGTCCGTGAGCGAGCCTATGCTGGCCAGAGGGTGGCTGGGCGAGCAGAAAACCACCAGTTCATCGCCCCGCCAGGGAATGACATCCAGTTCTGACGACTGCAGCTCCCCCTCAATCAGCCCGATATCCAGTTCAAAATCCTTGACCCTTCTGGCGATCATGCTCGTGTTGGCCACCTCCAGGGCGACTCGTGGCCGGGTAGGGGTATTCATGTATTGGGCCATGACACCGACTGCCAGATAGTTGCCGATGGTGAGCGTGGCGCCGACTTTTAAGGCCCCCACTTCCGTGTGTTTGCTGAATGCCTGCTCCAGTTCGTTTGCCTGGGCGAGGATGGCCTCAACTTTTGGCCGGTAGAGTCGACCGAGCTCGTTAAGCTGAAGGCGTTTGCCAACGCGGTCAAACAATTGGATATCAAACTGGTTTTCCAGTTCTTTGAGCGCACTGCTGGCTGCGGACTGCGACATGGCGAGCGACTCGGCGGCGCGAGTGATGTTCTGGAAATGGGCTGCGGCCAGGAAGACTTCCAGTTGTCGAAAACTGTATTTCATAACATTTCGCTCTAAATCGACTCTCTCGAATAAGGTTATGAGAATATCCCATTTTCCCGATAGGTTAGTGCTGGGTTACACTTAACGCAATCCAAAGTTGAAACATTCGCCGTAAAAAGCGTAACGAACAGGCAAGAGGTTTACATGAGCAACCTGATCAAAGAGAAAGTTACCAGCGTCCACCACTGGAACGATACCCTGTTCAGCTTCACCACAAGCCGGGACCCGGGATTTCGTTTCAAGAACGGGCATTTTGTCATGATCGGTCTGGAAACCGACGGCAAGCCCCTCATGCGCGCGTACAGTATTGCCAGTGCCAATTATGAGGAAGAGCTGGAGTTCTTTTCGATCAAGGTTCAGGATGGCCCGCTGACGTCCCGCCTTCAGAAGATTCAGGTAGGGGACGAGATCCTGGTGAGCCGCAAGCCGACCGGTACCTTGATACTGGATAACCTGCTGCCGGGCAAGAATCTCTGGTTGATCAGCACCGGTACCGGGCTCGCGCCGTTCATGAGCATCATCAAGGATCCTGAAGTCTACGAGGCGTTCGACAAGGTGATCCTGACTCACGGCGTGCGCTATGTGTCAGAACTTGCCTACCAGAAGGAAATCGAAGAGCTGCCGGAAAACGAGTTCTTCGGTGAAATGGTCGAAGGCAAGCTTGTGTATTACCCGACTGTCACCCGTGAGGAATTCCGTAACCGGGGCCGCCTGACGGATGCCATGAAAACCGGAAAGATCACCCGTGATCTGGGCCTGCCGGAGTTCGACCTGGAGAATGACCGGTTCATGATCTGCGGCAGCCCGAGCATGCTCAAGGACACCTGCGCTATCCTTAACAACATGGGCTTCAAGGAAGCTCGGGGTGGCGACATGGGGCATTACGTTATCGAGCGGGCGTTTGTGGAGCAGTAAAGGGGCATCACACAAGCCCTGATAAAACCGGAGCATCACGCTCCGGTTTTTTTGTGCTGAAATCGGGGTCAGATGAAAGCTTTCATCTGACCCCAGGTTCACAAGGGCCGGCCCTTTTTTCGTGGATCTGGCGGAATCCTCCGTGTAAACGGGAAGCGGCGTGCAGTGTATCTCCTGGCTAGCAACTCCAACGGCCGCTTACTGCCCATTGTGCCTTCGTCGTGCAACCGGGGCCTTTCTTTGTGGCCAGTATGCCAGTGTATAGTAGGTGGTTTTGGAGATAGGAAAGACACGATGTTTCATCTTGAACTGGAACCACGTTTCAGCGATACCGATGCCCTGGGGCACATCAGTAATACCTCCTTGCCAGTCTGGTTTGAACAGGCCAGGACGCCGGTTTTCCGGATTTTTCATCCCACGCTGGAAGTGGAGACCTGGCCGCTGATCATCGCCCGGCTGGAGGTTGATCTGATGGCACAGAGTTACTGGCATATGCCGGTGAAGATCCGCACCGGCATTGGAAAAATCGGCAACAGCTCCTTCCACGTGGTTCAGGAGGCATGGCAGAATGGCAAACAGATTGCCCGTGGCGTGGCAGTTCTGATTCATTTTGATTACAAGGCAGAAAAAGCCCTGCCGATTCCGGACGAGATCAGGTCGGAACTGTCCGCGCATCGGATGGACTGAGGCAGGCAACGGTGACTATGCCCTTGGGTCCGGACCCTACTCATCAGGAGTGAGCCATTGGTTTTTAAACCCCTCTTAGTGATCTTCCTGGCCAGCCTGCTGGGGCTGGCTGGTTGCGATTCGGATGAAAAGGAGCCTAAAAGCGGTTCCAAGAGCGCCGTTGGAGAGAATTCTGAGCTGCGCGCCAGGGATATATCCCTGGCCCTGACCCCGGCTCAGCTCGATTGGGTCGGTCAGCAGATTTTCCGGAACGAGTGCGGGGGGCGTTTCGAGTGCCTGGTTCACTGGAATGAGGGGGAAGCCTTTCCGTCCCTGGGTATCGGGCACTTTATCTGGTATCCGGAGGGTGTGGATGGAAGATTCGTGGAAAGTTTTCCTGCTCTTATCGAGTACTTGAAGCAGCGCCAGGTCAGTATTCCCGAGTGGCTGAGAGATCTCGCCCCCTTTGACGCCCCCTGGGGTGACAGGCAGTCCTTTCTGGCTGTCGTTGATTCGCCGGAAATGGCAGAGCTCAGGGAGTTTCTGGCGGGCAGTCAGGGTATGCAGGCGGAGTTTATATTTCGTCGGGCCAGAACCTCTCTGGAGAAGGTGATTGATGCGGCTCCCGAAGCACAGAAAGACGACATCACCGAGCGCCTCGAAGCCTTGAGCCAGACGCCCGGCGGCGTTTACGCAATCATGGATTACGTTAACTTCAAAGGGGAGGGGGTGTCGCAGACGGAGCGTTATAACGGTGAAGGCTGGGGCCTGTTGCAGGTGCTGATGGCCATGTCCGGCGATCCGGAAGATGCGGCCGTTCAGCAATTTCAGGAGGCGGCCCGCAAAGTGCTGACCCGCAGGGCAGAGAATGCTGAAAATCCGGTTGAGCGGGAGCGCTGGCTGCCGGGCTGGCTGAAGCGGCTGGACACCTACTCTGAACCTCCTGAAATGACAATCCCCTCGGAAAATTCCTGAAAATCAGTTCAAACCCTGATCTATGTTCTATCAGTGTAACCGAGCGTTCAGGAAAACACCTTTCCACCGACGAGCCTGACCGTGAAGCAGGGTGGGCGGATCCTTATCTGTGGTCCGTCCGGCTCCGGAAAATCCAACCAGGCCAACAGTACCCGGGTCAGTTGTCCGGTGGCCAGCAGCGGCGGGTGGCCATTGCCTGGGTGATCTTTATGGATGGCGTTACAGCGGGTGTTTGCCGAGAATGGGTGACGCGCCGGGTGTCACTTCCAGCCACCAGACGTTCTCGGCCCAGTCGCCCAGGACAATCCGCTTCGCTGGCTGCCCATTCGCAGTCAGCGCATGCTCCGCCGGACGGTGGGTGTGGCCATGGATCATCCGTTGCACGCCGTGGGCTTCCATTTCCCGGACCACCTCACCGGGCGTTACATCCATGATGAACTCCTCCTTGTCCTGGTTTTTGGCCATGCTGATCTCCCTCAGTTGGCGGGCCATCTGCTGGCGGTCTTTCAGGGGCCGCTGGAGGATCATCTTTTGCCATTGCGGGTTGCGCATGTTGACGCGTAACTTCTGGTACTCCTCATCGGCTGTGCACAGGCTGTCACCATGCATCAGCAGGGTCGGCGTGCCATACAGATCGATCACGCTGGGATCTTCCAGCAACGCCGCACCGGCACGATCACAGAAATTCGCTCCGATGAGGAAATCCCGGTTGCCATGCATCAGAAAGATCTCGGTGCCCCCGCCGCTCACGTTGCGAAGGGCGGCCGCAACCTTTTCCTGCAGTGGTGTTCGCTCATCGTCCCCAATCCAGGCCTCAAAAAAGTCGCCAAGGATGTAGAGCCGTTCAGCCCCGGCCGCTTTTTGCTCAAGAAAGGCCAGGAACGCCCTGGTGATGTCCGGGCGTGATTCCTCGAGGTGAAGGTCTGAAATAAACAGCGTGGTCACGCGTCCTCCAGAACCTCGGCTTTCTCGATAACCACGTCATCCGAGGGTACGTCCTGATGGCCGGCGCGCATGATGGTGCGCACGGCCCGAATGGCGTTGACCGTTTCCATGCCTTCAACCACCTTGCCGAAAACACAGTAGCCCCAGCCTTCTGCATTCTTGGCGGTGTGGTCAAGAAAACCGTTGTTCTCAACGTTGATGAAGAACTGGGCGGTGGCGGAATGCGGGTCCATGGTGCGGGCCATGGCAATGGTTCCCTGCATATTGCTCAGGCCGTTATCTGCCTCGTTCTGGATGGAATCCCGGGTTTTGCGCGGCGTCATGTCCGGCTCGAATCCGCCGCCCTGAATCATGAAGTTGCTGATCACACGGTGAAAAATCAGGCCATCGTAAAAGCCTTCGCGAACATACTGTTCAAAGTTTTTGGCGGTTTCCGGAGCCTTGTCGTAATCCAGTTCCAGCTTGATGTCACCATGGTTGGTTGTCAGCAGAATCATCAGGGTTTCCTGTTCATAATGGTTGAATGCGTTCAAAGCCCCATTGTACTCAAGAGTTTCCCGCTGTGCATGAGTCCGGCAAGGATTTGTGAGTATAATACGCGGTTTGAGATTCACTCCCTTTAAACAGAGATTGTATGAGCGCCGAGTCGAAAAAAGCCCACAACTTTATCCAGAGCCTGATCGAAGACGCCATCGCCAGGGGCGAGCACACCGGCAAGGTGGTTACCCGTTTCCCGCCTGAGCCCAATGGCTACCTGCACATTGGCCACGCCAAGTCGATCTGCCTGAACTTTGGTATCGCCGAAACCTTTTCCGGCGAATGCAACCTGCGGTTTGACGACACCAACCCGGAGAAGGAAAACCAGGAGTACATCGACGCCATCAAGCAGGACGTGGAATGGCTTGGCTATGAGTGGGCCGGTGAGGTGCGCTACGCTTCGGACTATTTTGACGCTCTGTATGAGTTTGCCGAAGAGCTCATTACCCGGGACAAGGCCTACGTGTGCGCCCTGACCGCCGACGAAATGGCCGAGTACCGCGGCAGCCTGAAAAAACCGGGCAGAAACAGCCCCTATCGGGATCGGCCGGTTGAAGAAAGCCTGCAACTGTTCCGCGACATGCGCGATGGCAAATTCGAGAATGGTGAACTGGTGCTTCGGGCCAAGATCGATATGGCGTCCCCGAACATCAACCTGCGCGACCCGATTCTTTACCGTATCCGGTACGCTGACCATCACCAGACCGGCAACAAGTGGTGCATCTACCCGATGTACGATTTCACCCATCCGATTTCGGACGCCATGGAGGGAATCACCCATTCCTTGTGCACTCTGGAATTCGAGGATCACCGGCCGCTGTATGACTGGGTCTTGGATAATATCTCGGCCCCCTGTCACCCGCGCCAGATCGAGTTTGCCCGGCTGAACCTGAACTACACCATCACGTCGAAGCGCAAGCTCAGGCGGCTGGTGGATGAGGGGGTTGTAGAGGGCTGGAATGATCCGCGCATGCCCACCATTTCCGGGATGCGCCGGCGCGGCTACACGCCCGAATCCATTCGCACCTTCTGCGACATGATTGGCGTGAACAAGGCTGGCGGTACCGTGGATGTGGGCATGCTGGAGCACGCCATCCGGGAAGATCTCAACAGTCGTGCGCCGCGGGCCATGTGTGTGATGCGCCCGCTGAAAGTGACGCTGACCAACTACCCGGCCGACAAGAGCGAAACCCTGACTCTGCCGGTCCACCCGCAAAACCCGGATATGGGCGAACGGGAAGTGCCCTGGACCCAGACCCTGTATATCGATCAGGCAGACTTCGAGATGGAGCCGCCGCGCAAATGGAAGCGGCTGGCCCCGGATCAGGCGGTACGCCTGCGGGGCGGCTATGTGGTGACCTGCCGGGAAGTGATCCGGGATGACAGCGGCAAGATCATGGAGCTCAGGTGCGAATACGACCCGGATACCCTGGGCGTCAATCCCGACGGCTATAAGCCCAATGGCGTTATCCACTGGGTTTCGGGCACCGATAGCGTGGAAGCGGACATTAACCTGTATGACCGTCTGTTCAGTCATGAATCGCCGGACAGTGATAAGGACGGCGACCTGATGGATCATCTGAATCCGGAATCTCTGGTCGTTCTCAAGGGTGCCAGGGTCGAGAAGAGCCTGGCGCAGCCTCGTGCCGATCTGCCCTACCAGTTTGAGCGGGAAGGCTATTTCTTCTGCGATCAGGAGCACACCGCCAGTGCTGGCCGACCGGTTTTCAACCGCACCGTAACGCTCAGGGATTCCTCGGGTAAGGGGGGCAAGTGATCCGCATCTACAACACGCTGACCCAGCAGAAGGAAGAACTGCGGCCGATTGAACCGGGCAGGGTCCGGATGTATGTCTGCGGCATGACGGTGTACGACTACTGCCATCTTGGCCATGCCCGGGTTCTGGTGGCGTTTGATGTGGTCACCCGTTACCTTCGCCACTGCGGTTACGACGTAAACTATGTTCGCAACATTACCGATATTGACGATAAGATCCTGCGTCGTGCCGACGAGAACGGCGAGCCCTACACGGAGCTCACTGACCGTATGATCAAGGCCATGCACGAAGACGAAGCCCGCCTGGGCGTGCTGTCTCCGGACGACGAGCCCCGGGCCACGGCATTCATTGACGAAATCATCGCGATGATCCGCAAACTTATCGCCAGTGGCCATGCTTACGCGGCGGATAACGGCGACGTTTATTTTGCCGTCGATTCCTTCGATGACTACGGCAAACTCAGCAAGAAGAAGCTGGAAGATCTGCTGGCGGGCGCGCGGGTGGATGTTCAGGAAGCCAAGCGCAGTCCGGCGGATTTTGCATTGTGGAAAGCGGCAAAAGCAGGGGAGGTCAGCTGGCCTTCGCCCTGGGGTGATGGTCGACCCGGTTGGCACATAGAGTGTTCGGCCATGTCCACCGCCTGCCTGGGCGACACCTTTGACATTCATGGCGGCGGCCCCGATCTGTTGTTCCCGCACCATGAAAACGAGATTGCCCAGTCCCAATGCGCCACCGGCCACACCTTCGTGAACACCTGGATGCACGCCGGCGCCATTCGGGTAAACAAGGAGAAAATGTCCAAATCCCTGGGCAATTTCTTCACTATCCGCGAGATTATGGAAAAGTACCCTGCGGAAGTGGTTCGCTATTTCCTGGTTTCCAGTCATTACCGGAGCCAGGTGGACTATTCCGAGGAAAACCTGGCGGAGGCCGGTCGCACGCTCACCCGGCTCTACCATGCGCTGAGGGGGATTGTGCCCGCCAAGGCTGCCGACGTGCCGGAATCCGAGCATGATGAGCGGTTCGCCGAGGCGATGGACGATGACTTCAACACCGCAGGCGCCATTGCTGTGTTGCACGCCGTCGCTAACGAGATCAATCAGCATCGCCGCGATGGTCGTGAAGACGATGCCAAGTACAGTGCAGCGATTCTTGTAAGGCTCGGCGGTATCCTGGGGCTGCTGCAGCAGGACCCCGAGGCATTCTTCCAGGCAGGCACGGGAAGTGAGCTCAGCGCCGAGGATATTGAAGCACTGATCCAGGCCCGGGCCGATGCCCGCAAGGCCAAGAATTTTGCCGAGGCCGACCGGATCCGCGACGATCTTCTTGAAAAAGGTATCATTCTGGATGATTCCCGCGAGGGGACAACCTGGCGTAAAGCCTGAATTTCGGGGAAATGGTGGTTGGTCAGACCAGTTTTGCGCGTGCAGGAATGATCTTGTACGGATTTTCCCTTACAATGCGGCGCTCAAATTAGAATGCCCCCTCAAGATGAAGGGGGAGTCGGGAAACGTAACCCACTGAGGCAGACAACGATGACAGAACGCGTACAAGTCGGCGGCATTCAGGTCGCAAAGAATCTGTATGATTTCGTAAACAACGAAGCGATCCCGGGTACCGGAATCGATGCCGACAAATTCTGGGCAGAATTCGACAAAATCGTGAACGAGCTGGCACCGCGCAACCGCGAGCTGTTGGCCAAGCGTGATGCGATCCAGGAAAAAATGGACAGCTGGAACCGGGACCACAAGGGCCAGAAGCTGGACATGGCCGAGTACAAGTCCTTCCTGAAAGACATCGGTTACCTGGTTGACGAGCCTTCGGAGTTCAAGATCTCCACCTCCAATGTTGATCCGGAAGTGGCCACCCTGGCCGGCCCGCAGCTAGTGGTTCCGATCATGAATGCCCGTTTTGCTCTCAACGCGGCGAACGCGCGCTGGGGTAGCCTCTACGATGCCCTGTACGGTACCGATGCGATTTCCGAGGAGGACGGCGCTGAAAAAGGCCGTGGTTACAATCCGGTGCGCGGCGCCAAAGTTATCGAATGGGCCCGCAATCTCCTCGACAGCTCAGCGCCATTGGCCTCTGGCAGCCACAAGGACGCCGCCAAGTACCTGGTTGAAGGCGGCAAGCTGGCCGTCAAGCTCCAGAACGGTGAAACCACCGGCCTGAAAGACGAAGCCGGCTTTGTTGGCTATACCGGCGCCGCTGATGCCCCCACCGGCGTGCTGCTGGTCAGGAACGGAATGCACTTCGAGATTCAGATTGACGCCAGCCACCCGATTGGCAAAGACGACGACGCCAATGTGAAAGACGTACTGATGGAGTCTGCACTGACCACCATCATGGATTGCGAAGACTCGGTTGCCGCCGTGGACGCCGACGACAAGGCGCTGGCCTACCGCAACTGGCTGGGCCTGATGAAGGGCGATCTGCAGGAGACGTTTGAGAAGGGTGGCAAGCAGCTGACCCGTAAAATGAACACCGACCGCACCTACACCGCGGCAGACGGCAGCGAGCTCAGCCTGAAAGGGCGCAGCCTGATGTTCATCCGTAATGTCGGCCACCTGATGACCAACCCGGCGATTCTGCTGAAAGACGGCAGCGAAGTTCCGGAAGGTCTGATGGATGGCCTGATCACGTCGCTGATTGCCATTCACGACATGAAAGGCAACGGCAAGTTCCAGAACAGCACCAAAGGCTCCATGTACATTGTGAAGCCCAAGATGCATGGCCCGGAAGAGGTGGCGTTCACCAACGAATTCTTCGGTCGCGTTGAAGACGCTCTCGGCCTGCCTCACTTTACCCTGAAAGTGGGCATCATGGACGAGGAACGCCGCACCACGGTTAACCTGAAGGCCTGTATCCACGCCGCCAAGGAGCGCGCTGTGTTCATCAACACCGGCTTCCTGGACCGCACTGGTGACGAGATTCACGCCTCCATGGAACTGGGTCCGTTCATTCGCAAAGGCGCGATGAAGCAGGCAACCTGGATCAACGCCTACGAGCAGTGGAACGTGGACATCGGTCTGGAGACCGGTTTCCGTGGCGTTGCCCAGATTGGTAAAGGTATGTGGGCCATGCCGGACCTGATGGCGGGCATGCTGGAAGCAAAAATCGGCCATCCCAAGGCTGGCGCCAACACCGCGTGGGTTCCGTCTCCCACTGCCGCCACCCTGCATGCCACCCATTACCATCAGGTCAATGTGGCCGACGTTCAGAAGCAACTGGAAAGCCGCACCCGTGCCGCCCTGGAAGACATCCTGACGGTACCGGTGATGGACGATCCGTCGTCGCTGAGCGTCGAAGACATCCAGCAGGAGCTGGACAACAATGCCCAGGGTATCCTTGGTTATGTTGTGCGCTGGATTGACCAGGGCGTTGGTTGTTCCAAGGTGCCCGATATCAATGATGTGGGCCTGATGGAAGACCGTGCCACTCTGCGGATTGCATCCCAGTTGCTGGCCAACTGGCTGCACCATGGCATCTGCTCCGAAGAGCAGATCATGGAAACCATGAAGCGCATGGCAGCCGTGGTCGACAAGCAGAACGCCGGTGATCCTGCCTATCGCCCGATGGCCGGAAACTTTGAGGACAGTGTGGCCTTCCAGGCCGCCCTGGATCTGGTTCTTAAAGGGCGTGAGCAGCCGAATGGCTACACCGAGCCGCTCCTGCACGCATACCGCCTGAAAGCGAAAGCCAAGTACGGGCAGTAAGCTCTGATAACAAAAAACCCCGCCGCGACGCGGGGTTTTTTGTGACCAGCTTTTCATAGCGGGGTCTGACCCCAAAGGGGTCAGACCTCTTTTTCACCAGAATGTGGATGGATCCCTCGAAAAAGCTGAAAATCGGGTCAGACCCGGTGCAGGACATCAGCGGCGTACAGGGTGTTCTGCAGCAGGGTGGCAATGGTCATGGGTCCCACACCGCCGGGGACCGGTGTGATGTAGGCGGCACGTTCGGACGCCGCCCCGAAATCCACGTCGCCGTGCAGTTTTCCGTCTTCCATCCGATTGATGCCCACATCAATCACGGTTGCGCCCGGCTTTACCCACTCTCCCTTGATCAGGCCGGGTTTGCCCACGGCTGCCACCAGAATGTCCGCTTCACGAACAAACTTCTCCAGATCCGGCGTAAACCGGTGGCAAACGGTTATGGTTGCGCCTTTAAGAAGCAGCTCCATGCTCATTGGCCGCCCGACGATGTTGGAGGCGCCCACAATCACGGCGTGCTGGCCCTTGTAGGGAGTATCGATGCTGTCGAGCAGGGTGATGATGCCCGCCGGAGTGCAGGGGCGCAGCGTGGGTTTGCGCTGCATCAGCCGGCCAATGTTGTAGGGGTGAAAGCCGTCCACATCCTTGTCTGGCCGAATCTTCACCAGAATCGGATCCGCATCCAGATGGTCGGGGAGGGGGAGCTGTACCAGAATTCCATCCACCGTCGGGTTCTCGTTCAGTTCGTCTATCAGTGCCTCCAGCGCGCCCTGGGATGTGTCTGCCGGCAGGTCGTAGGAGAGGGACAGGATGCCGGCTTCATCGCAGGCTTTGCGTTTGTTGCCTACGTATACGCGGGAGGCGGGATCGTTGCCGACCAGCACCACAGCAAGCCCTGGTGCACGAAGCCCTTGCTGCCTGCGGGCTTCCACGCCGATGGCGACCTGCTGTCTTACTTCGGCGGCAATGTCTTTTCCGTTGATCAGTTTGGCGGTCATGTCTCGTCTTGTCGGTTGGGCGTTGGTAACTTGGAGGCCGGGCATTGTCTCATGCTTCCGGGGGAACTCCAATTGGGGCGGCGCTAGCCTGCCCCGGGGGAACTTTCGTGCCGGTGTTTTGTCACTGGGGAACCGTCGCTTCAGGGAATTTAAAATTCCGTGTTGACGGAGCCAGTCGGCGCCGGTAATATGCGCGCCAACTTTGCTGAAGCACTTGTTGTTCAGTTCAGTCGGGGTATAGCGCAGTCTGGTAGCGCGCCTGCTTTGGGAGCAGGATGTCGGGAGTTCGAATCTCTCTACCCCGACCATTTTCTGGATATTCGGGTGGGCGAACGGTCAAGCGCCCGTAGCTCAGCTGGATAGAGCACCCGCCTTCTAAGCGGGTGGTCGCAGGTTCGAGTCCTGCCGGGCGCGCCATCAAGTCGTCGGCTTGGTCTGCGCCGGAGCGACCGTAACCGGCAAAGTTGAAACCTTGACGATTCGGTCGTCAAACAGAGAATACCGAAAGGTATGTCCCGATGTGGTGGACGTAGCTCAGTTGGTAGAGCTCAGGATTGTGACTCCTGCGGTCGAGGGTTCGATCCCCTTCGTCCACCCCACTTTTCTTTCAGGTTTGATTCCGCGTTTGGTGAATGTATTGATGGCGGTCTTGCCATCGGTTATTTCTCATCCCGTTGTGCGCGAGTGGCGGAACTGGTAGACGCGCTGGATTTAGGTTCCAGTGGGGCAACCCGTGAGAGTTCGAGTCTCTCCTCGCGCACCATTTCTTTCTTTTCTCGTTTCGCCTTTCTTTTCCGGTTTTGTCCCAGTTCTGGTTTCTGGTGGTTTCGCCGGTCTTATCGGGGGTGCGATTCAAAGTGCCCTGCCAGGTGATTCTCTCGGCGGGGCAAAGCATGATAAACTATCGGCTTTTAATTTTCGGTCCTTTTGCGGGGATTCCCCGAAACCGGACTTTTAGGTTTAATTTCATTCATATACCGAACCTGTAATTTGAGGATCTTCCATGCAAGTGTCTGTTGAAACGACCTCCAACATCGAGCGTCGCATGACGATTGGTGTGCCCGCCCAGGAAATCGACCAGGCGGTCCAGAAACGGCTGCAGGAAACCGCGCGTACCCTGCGCCTTAATGGTTTCCGTCCGGGTAAGGTGCCCATGAGTGTGGTCAAGCGTCGTTTCGGTGACAGCGTCCGCCAGGAAATTGTCGGCGAGGTAATGCGCGACAACTACATCAAGGCATTGCAGGAGCAGGATATTAATCCGGCAGGCTGGCCGAAGTTTGAGCCGAAGACCATGGAGGAAGGCAAGGACCTTGAGTTCGTAGCCATTTTCGAGGTGCTTCCGGAAATCGAGTTGGGCGATCTGAGCAAGATTTCTGTAGAAAAACTGACCTCTGAAATCACCGACATAGACGTCGACAACATGATCGACAACCTGCGTCGCCAGCAGGCCACCATGGAGGAGGTTGGTCGCAAGTCCAGGGAAAAGGATGTTCTGACCATCGATTTCAAAGGTTTCATCGATGGTAAGGAGTTTGAGGGTGGCGCGGCCGAAGGCCATCGCCTGACTCTGGGTTCCGGTCAGATGATCCCTGGCTTCGAGAAGGCCATCGTAGGCGGTAAGGCCGGCGAAGACATGGAGATTGAGGTTACCTTCCCGGAGGACTACCACAACGAGGATCTGGCGGGTAAGCCGGCCAGGTTCGAGATCAGGATTCACAAGGTCGAAGAGCCGCAACTGCCGGAACTGGATACCGAGTTCTTCAAGAAATTCGGTATTGATGCCGAAGATGAAGCGGCATTTCGTGAAGAAGTCAGAAAGAACATGGAGCGGGAGCTGAAGCAGGCAGTTGCGAACAAGGTCAAGAACGATGTTGTTGACGGACTGCTTGAAACCACCGGCCTGGACATCCCGGTTGCGCTGGTGGATCAGGAGATTGATCGCCTGCGCCAGGACGCGGTTCAGCGTTTCGGAGGCCAGGTTGATTTCCAGCAACTGCCGAAGGAGATTTTCCAGGAGCAGGCTGAGCGCCGCGTGAAAACCGGCCTCCTGTTCCAGGAAGTGGTCAAGAAGAATGACCTGAAGGCGGACCCTGCCAAGGTAGACGAAAAGATCCAGGAGATCGCGTCTACGTATGAACAGCCTGAAGAGGTTGTTGCACATTTCAGCAGTAATCCGGAGCAGAAGGCCCAGATCGAGTCCTCCGTACTGGAAGATGCGGTTGTTGATCACGTGCTTGAGCAGGCCGACGTTAAAGAAAAGAAGGTCAAGTACGAAGAGGCTGTGCAGGCTGGTCAGCCCCAGCGCTGATTTGCCCGGGGCCGGATTGGTTCCGGTCTGTTGGCCGACCCCCCAAAACAGCCGGCATGCCCGGCTGTTTTCATCTGGGGCTGCTGCTGGCAAAGTATGGGGTGCAACATTACTGAAACCGCCGTGGCATGAGTCCACGACCTATTGTTCTCAAGGAGTCCAGTCGCATCATGACGCAGAAACCAATTGATGGCCCCGCGATGGTGACCAGTTCCGGACTGGTACCGATTGTTATCGAGCAGACAGCTCGCGGTGAGCGGTCTTTCGATATTTATTCCCGTCTGCTCAAAGAGCGGGTGATCTTCATGGTGGGGCCGGTAGAGGACCACATGGCGAACCTGATTGTGGCCCAGCTCCTGTTCCTGGAATCGGAAAACCCGGACAAGGACATCCACCTTTATATCAACAGCCCGGGTGGTTCTGTGACTGCCGGGATGTCTATCTACGACACCATGCAGTTCATCAAGCCGGATGTCGCTACTCTGTGCGTCGGCCAGGCGGCCAGCATGGGCGCCTTCCTGCTCGCCGGCGGCGCTGCCGGCAAACGTGCCTGCCTGCCCAACTCCCGGGTGATGATCCACCAGCCACTGGGCGGTTATCAGGGCCAGGCAACGGATATCGAGATCCACACCCGTGAGATCCTCAAGATCCGGCACACCCTGAATTCAATCCTGGCCCACCATACCGGGCAGGATATGGAGACCATCGCCAAGGACACCGACCGTGATAACTTCATGGACCCGGCGCAGGCGAAAGAGTACGGGCTGATTGATTCAATACTTGATAAGCGCGTACCGAATAAATAATACTGGAAATAATCGCATCATACTTGTCCGGCGTATCAGACTTTGACGCCGGCAAAACGAGATCAGAGGTATTTCAATGGCAGATGAAAGAAACGGCAGGGGCGACGATAACGGCAAGTTGCTGTACTGCTCGTTTTGTGGAAAGAGCCAGCATGAAGTCCGTAAGCTCATTGCAGGGCCCTCGGTATTCATCTGCGACGAGTGCGTCGATCTGTGCAATGACATTATCCGGGAAGAAATCCAGGAAAATGCGCAGGACGAGCCGAGTGATCGCCTTCCTGCACCGGCCGAAATCCGCACTACCCTCGACGAGTATGTCATTGGTCAGGATCGCGCCAAGGTGGTGCTGTCGGTTGCGGTTTACAACCACTACAAACGTCTTCGTTACGGAGAGGGCAAGGGCGATGTTGAGCTTGGCAAGAGCAATATATTGCTGATTGGTCCAACGGGTAGCGGTAAGACCCTGTTGGCAGAAACCCTTGCGCGTATGCTGAATGTCCCGTTCACCATTGCCGATGCCACAACACTCACTGAAGCAGGTTATGTGGGCGAGGATGTCGAGAACATCATCCAGAAGCTTCTGCAGAAATGTGACTACGATGTTGACAAGGCCCAGCGGGGTATTGTCTACATCGACGAGATCGACAAGATTTCACGCAAGTCAGACAACCCTTCCATTACCCGGGATGTTTCCGGTGAAGGTGTGCAGCAGGCGTTGCTGAAGCTGATCGAGGGTACTGTCGCCTCGGTTCCGCCCCAGGGAGGCCGGAAGCATCCGCAGCAGGAATTCCTGCAGGTGGATACCGGAAACATGCTGTTTATCTGTGGCGGTGCCTTTGCCGGGCTGGACAAGGTCATCCGTGAGCGCACCGAGAAAAACAGCATTGGCTTCTCCGCCTCCGTGGCCAGTCAGGACGATGCCAAGAACACCGGTGATGTCATCAAGGACGTGGAAACCGAGGATCTGGTCAAATACGGCCTGATTCCCGAATTCATTGGCCGTCTGCCGGTGGTTGCAACCCTCAACGAGCTTGATGAGGAAGCATTGATCCAGATCCTGACCGAGCCCAAGAACTCCCTGACCAAGCAGTACCAGAAGCTGTTTGATATGGAAGGCGTCGAGTTGGATTTCCGGGACGATGCGTTGCGGGCGGTTGCCAAGAAGGCTATGGTGCGGAAAACCGGTGCCCGTGGATTGCGGTCGATCATGGAAGCAACGCTTCTGGATACCATGTACCAGATTCCGTCCGAGCATGACGTGACCAAGGTTGTAATTGACGAGAGTGTGATCAGCGGGGATTCCGAACCCTTCAAGATCTACGCCAGCAGTGATCACGCCAAGGCAGTCCCCGAGGATTGAGCCCGCTCGGATGAGCAGCCAGGTCAGACCGGGGTCAGGTGAAAGCATTCATCTGACCCCATTTTAGTTACGCCATTCCCCCGCTCTCCCTCCGGTAAAAATATTGCAATTTACGTCGGCGCCCCAATCAAGGGTGGTATGCTGAAAGAAATATCGTCAGAGGATTCCCTATGACCCGGATACCCGAACATGCCGTGCACGAATACCCGCTGCTCCCGCTTCGAGACGTAGTGGTGTTTCCGCACATGGTGGTCCCGCTGTTTGTGGGCCGAGAAAAATCCATCCAGGCTCTGGAAGCCGCAATGGAGGGCAGTAAGGAAATTCTTCTGGTTGCCCAGAAGGATGCTTCCACGGATGAGCCGGGCCCCCGGGATGTATTTGATATGGGCACCCTGGCCACCGTTCTGCAGATGCTCAGGCTCCCGGACGGCACCGTGAAGGTTCTGGTTGAAGGCAACGCCCGCGCCACCATCAGCGACATTACCGAAGGCGGGTACCTCTCCGGCAGTGCCGTTCTGATGGACGAGGAGAGTCTGCCGGAGCGTGAGCAAGGGGTGCTCATCAAGACCTTGATGGACGAGTTCGAGAAGTACGTGAAGCTTTCCAAAAAGATTCCCTCGGAAGTGTCCAATGCCCTGGCCGGGATTGAGGGGCTTGAGCGACTGTCCGATACCATGGCCGCCCATCTGGAAATGCGCATCCCGGAAAAGCAGGAGCTTCTGGAAGCCCTGGATATCCGTAAGCGCGTTAACCTGTTACTTGGCAAGCTTGATGGCGAGATCGACCTGATTGAGGTCGAGAAGCGCATTCGCGGCCGCGTGAAAAAGCAGATGGAACGCAGCCAGCGCGAGTACTACCTGAACGAACAGATGAAGGCTATCCAGAAGGAAATGGGTAACCTGGGCGAGGGCAACAACGATTTCGAAGAGCTTGAGCAGAAGCTGGAGGAAGCCGGTTTGCCGGAGGAAGCCCGCAAGAAAACGGAAACAGAACTGAACAAGCTGAAGATGATGTCACCCATGTCTGCGGAAGCCACCGTGGTCCGGGGTTACATTGACTGGATGCTGGCGGTGCCCTGGAAAAAACGCAGCCGTGTTCGTCATGACATAGAGAAAGCCCGTGAAATCCTGGACAGGGACCATTACGGTCTGGATGAAGTGAAGAAGCGAATCCTGGAATACCTGGCGGTTCAGAGTCGTGTGAAGAAAGTGAAAGGCCCGGTGCTTTGTCTGGTCGGCCCTCCCGGTGTCGGTAAAACCTCACTGGGGCAGTCCATCGCCCGTGCCACCAACCGAAAGTACACCCGTATGGCGTTGGGCGGTGTGCGTGATGAAGCCGAGATCCGTGGCCACCGGAAAACCTACATTGGTGCGCTGCCCGGCAAGCTCCTGCAGAAGCTGTCCAAGGTCGGAGTGAAGAACCCGCTGTTCCTGTTTGATGAAATCGACAAGATGGGCATGGACCACCGCGGCGATCCGGCGTCAGCTCTGCTTGAGGTCCTTGACCCGGAGCAGAACCACACGTTCAACGATCACTACCTGGAAGTGGACTACGACCTTTCCGATGTGATGTTTGTGTGCACCTCCAACTCCATGGACATTCCGCCGGCTTTGCTGGACCGCATGGAGATTATCCGTATTCCGGGTTATACCGAGGATGAGAAGGTAAACATTGCCCTGCGTTACCTGCTGCCCAAGCAGATCAAGGCCAACGGTCTGCGTAAGGGAGAGTTGAAGCTGCCGGAGGAAACGCTTCGGGACCTGATCCGTTACTACACTCGGGAAGCGGGCGTTCGTGGCCTTGAGCGCGAGATCGCCAAGATCTGTCGTAAGGTGGTACGCGACCACGTTGAGCACGTTGAGAGTGGCGACAAAGCCTCCGTAACGATCACGCAAGAGATGCTTGAGGACTACTCAGGGGTCAAGAAGTTCAAATACGGTCTTGCGGAGGAAAAAAACGAGATTGGCCAGGTAACCGGTCTGGCCTGGACCCAGGTGGGCGGCGAGCTTCTGCACATTGAGTGCGCGCTCACCCCGGGCAAGGGCCGTGTGGTCAAAACCGGCTCCCTCGGCGATGTCATGCAGGAGTCGATTCAGACTGCGCTGACGGTGGTTCGCAGCCGGGCACCGGGTCTTGGCATTGCTGATGACTTCCATGAGAAGCACGACCTTCACGTCCATGTTCCCGAGGGCGCAACGCCCAAGGACGGCCCGAGCGCCGGTATTGGCATGTGCACAGCGCTGGTTTCCGCACTCACCAAGATTCCGGTTCGGGCCGACGTTGCGATGACCGGCGAGATCACCCTGAGAGGCCGTGTGCTGGCCATTGGCGGGCTCAAGGAAAAACTGCTGGCAGCGCACCGAGGCGGTATCAAAACCGTTATTATCCCGGATGAGAATGTCAGGGATCTCAAGGAGATACCGGATAATATCAAGGAATCCCTGGAGATTCGCCCGGTGAAGTGGATTGATGAAGTTCTGGACATCGCACTGGCTTATCCGCCGGAGCCCCGGGCCGAGGATTCGTCGCCGGAAACCGGTTCAGGTAAGCCGCGTGATGAAGAAGGCGATGCGTCAGAACGCATAAATACACATTAAAGCCTTGATGAGTTGTTGACACGCCAGAGAGCCCGTTGGTATAACTGTTTCGCCGTGAAGCAGCCAATACCAAGGGCTCCCGCGCAGTAAGTGCCTATTCCAGACGCCGGTTTAAAGCCGCAGGGAATAAGAAAACTGAAGAATGGAATTCTCTGACCGCTTATGCGATAGTCGAGAACGCCCGAGAAAAAACAAACCAACCTATAACATCTTCAACCTGAAATCGAAGGGGTTTAGTGTGAACAAGTCCGAACTTATCGATGCAATTGCAGAGTCCTCAGATATCTCCAAAGCCGCCGCTGGCCGTGCTCTGGATGCAATGACCAGTTCCATCACCGGTGCCCTGAAAAAAGGCGATCAGGTAACCCTGATCGGTTTTGGTACCTTCTCCGTTAAAGAGCGTGCTGCCCGTACCGGTCGTAACCCGCAGACTGGTGCCGAGATCAAGATTCCGGCCTCCAAAGTGCCTGGGTTCAAAGCAGGCAAGGCCCTGAAAGACGCCGTTAAGTAACGGTTCTTTCTCCGGTGGCTCCTGTCACAGGGAGCCACCCAAGAAGAATTCAAGGCGCATTCCGAACCGGGTGCGCCTTTTTACGTTAAGCCGGCCCTTAACAGCACGCTGAAACCAATCACACTGCACGACCTTGAACAGGGATTCGGGAGAGACATGCTTCAAGATATTCGGGAAAATGCCCAGGGCACGATTGCCAAGATTATCATTGGCCTACTGATCGTGTCGCTATCCATCTGGGGAATGGACGCCATTATCGGCGGGTTTTCTGGTGAGCCTGAAGTGGCAACCGTCAATGGCGAGGATATTACTGAGCGGGAGTTCCTCCGCGCGGTTCAGATGGAAAGTCAGCGCCGGCTGTCCGCCATGGAAACCCCCGATCCGTCCTTACTCAACGAAGATCAGGTTCGTAAAGACGTTCTCGAATCCCTGATCAGGGAGCAGGTTCTGATTCAGGATGCCAATGCTCAGGGTCTTGCGCTTAACGCCGCTGACATTGACGCGCTGATTACCCGGATGCCCCAGTTCCAGGTAGACGGCCAGTTCAATCGTGATCGCTTCGTTGCCACGGTTCGCAACATGGGGATGGGTGTCACGGAATTCCGTGAGGCAATGCGCAAGCAGTATGTTCTCAATCAGATCAGGGCCGGCATTATCCAGAGCGCTGTTGTTGCTGATGAGAATGCGGCCCAGCTGTTACGCATCCAGAATCAGACCCGGAGTTTTCGGGTTCTAGACATCCCTGCCAGCGCGATTGCAGGCAATGTTGCAGTGACCGATGCTGATGTTGAGGCGTTCTACCAGCAGAACGCCGATGCGTTCCAGCAGCCTGAACGGGTAGATGCGGCGTACATTACGCTTTCGCTGGGAGCGCTGGCTGAGAATGTTCAGGTCAGCGACGAGGAACTCCAGGCTTATTATGACCAGCGTGCCGCCGGCCTGGCCAGTGAGGAGCGCCGTGCGTCCCATATTCTGATCGAGGAGGGCAGCGAAGCCGACCAGGCCATGACAGCCATCCAGAAGCGTCTGGAGGCCGGAGAATCGTTTGCTGATCTGGCCAGGGAATACTCCATTGATACCATTTCGGCCCAAGACGGCGGCGATCTTGGCTATGCTGGCCGGGGTATCTACGATAAAGCCTTTGAAGAAGCCCTGTTTGCCCTTGAAGAAGGTGAAATTTCCAGACCGGTACGGACGTCATTCGGCGTCCATCTGATTCGTTTGGAGGACATCCGGCGGTCCGAAGTACCGCCGCTGTCGGAGATTGATGATCAGTTGCGTCGGGAACTGGCTCGTGACAAGGCGCGAGAGCGTTTTGCCGAGGTTCGGGCCCAGCTTGCGGATTCGGCCTATGCGGCAGACGATCTGGCCGGACCTGCGAAAGAGCTTGGTCTGGAAGTGCGTGAAGCCAAGGGAATTTCCCGGGAAGGCGGTCAGGCTCCATTTGATCACGACGGCCTGGTTCGGCAGCTGTTCTCCAAAGACGTGCTGGAGGCCGGTTACAATACCGAGCTGATAGATGTGGGCGACAATGTGTCTGTGGTGGCACGGGTACGTAAATACCACGAGGCGGAGCAGCTGCCTCTGGCAGAGGTTCGCGAGAACATCCGGGCGACCCTGGAGCAACGCAAGACCCGTGAAGCCCTTGTTGAAAGGGCGGAAACAATCATAGCGAGCCTTGAGGCGGGAGAGTCCCTTGAGAGCGTGGGCGAATGGGCCAGCTACCAGAGCCTGGCCAGGAATTCCTCCGAGGCAGCCCCCGCTGTGATACAGCAAGCGTTTTCGCTGCCACGTCCGGATCAAGGCGAAGCCCGCTACGGCAAAACAGTGACAGCGGATGCCGCCTCCGTGGTTGCCCTGGAGGCAGTCAAAGACGGCGAGGTTGCCGAGGGCAGCACGGAACTGAACCAGCTTCGCGATTTCCTGGCATCGCTAGAGGGGCAGCGGGAGTATGCCGCCTATCAGCAGTTCCTGAGAAATCAGGCCGAAGTAGATCGCCCCTGATTTTCGCCAGGAAAAAGGACGCCGCCCGACACCCTGCGGATGTAATAGCGCGGCTGTAAAAGAAGGCCCGGCGTAATAATTTGCCTGGGCTTTTTTTGACCCCCTATCCGGCGGGGAGCGCACTGTAACCCGGTGGTCGTCCTCGGATGGGTGAAGTGGTCTAATTGTTTTGTACACCCCAGTTAAGCATAATTTGACTTAACTGAGGTGTCACAAAATGCTTGACCACGTCACCTGTTGGTGGAACCTGCTGGACGGCCACAGAAAGCACTAAACTCGCCTAACAATAACTCAGTTATTTAGCGGCTCATTTACATACAGCCGGCTGTCAAGGAGGCAGCCGGTGTGCATCTGGCTAACGAATAATTACGAGCCGATGAGTTGTTTGTCGGTCTGTTTGTCGGACACCTGAGTTTTACCAGCTGCGAATCTGAGGGCGACTGCCAATGTGAAAAATGCCGCTAAGCCGCCAAAAAGAGTAATTACGGGAACAATATTCATAGGATATGATCTCCAGTCGTTCTATTTTTGACCCTACGTCCGTTCTTCAGAAGCTTTGTCCCAACGAACAAGTAACAACCGAACCCACCCCTCGGACGACGGGTTGTGTGTAAGCTCACTATTAGTCTACGAGGAAGAAGCTCTGCGGGGTGTAGGCAGAAACCATTATCGCTCGTATGGAAATACCCGTATTTCGATAAAGAATCAGCCATAGTCTTAGAACCGCCCAAACCTAAATCATCTGCTTGCCGTTTGGTTCCGCCGAGGACGAGACTTTGCTGTCTCTCTCGGGTTGACGCCTGAAGCTGCCGCCTGAAGTACGTGAACATGGGGTCAGATGAAAATGGGGTCAGATGAACTTTTCATCTGACCCCATTTTCATCTGACCCCGATAAACAACCCCGATAAACATGCAGACCCGAGGCGCTTGGCCGGTGGCGCCAGGGTAAAGGTCTTATGCTGCGGATTTGGAGGGGCGGGTGAGGCGCAGGAAGATAAGCTGCTCTATTAATCGTTTTGCTATTCTTTCTGTGGCGGTGGTCAGGTTTCGTTTGGCGGGAACCGGGTGGGCTTGAGGCTTTCCTTGATTTTCTTGAGATGGCCGAGGAAATCCGCGCCGCGCTTGAGGGTTACACCGGTTGCCAGAATGTCGATGACGGTCAGGTGAATAATGCGTGACGACATCGGCATGTAGACCTCGGTGTCTTCTGGCGCGGTAACGCCCAATACCACCGTGCAGGTTTCCGCCAGGGGCGAGTCCGGGTTTGTGATGCCGATCACGGTGGCGCCGTTGGCGCGCGCCAACTGGGCAATGTCCACGGTTTCCCGGGTCCGGCCGGTGTAGGAAATCAGCACGATCACATCACCGACGCTGGAGCCTGCGGCAACCATTCGCTGCATCAGGGCATCGTCGTAGGACATGACCGGGATATTGAAACGGAAAAACTTGTGCTGGGCGTCAAGTGCAACCGAGGCGGAGCCGCCCATGCCGAAGAAATTGATCTGTTTGGCCTGGATCAGGTAGTCAATGGCGGTGGCCAGTGCTTTCGGGTCCAGCGCCTGCCGGGCCTTGTCCAGGCTGGCAATGGTGCTGAGCATGATTTTGTCGGCGAATTCGGCAACGGTGTCATCGGGTTCGATATTCTGGCCGATGTAGGGGGTGCCGGTGGCAATGCTCTGCGCCAGGCGGATCTTGAAGTCCGGGAACCCGGTAGCCGAGAAGCCCCGGCAGAATCGGTTGACTGTGGGTTCGCTGACATCCGCCGCCCTGGCCAGGGCGGCTATGCTGTATCGGGTAGCCGCGCTTGGATCGCGGAGAATGGCTTCGGCCACTTTCCGTTCGGATTTGTTAAGGACATCCAGCCTGGACTGGATGTCCTCAAGCAGGTTGTCGTCTCGGTGCGCCTGGTTCGCGGCCATCAATGGTACTCCCTGAATCATGGGCGGTCGGGTCGTTTTGTAAAAACGCGCTGATTATACCGTTTTTTTATCATTTTTTGGGTAGTAAAAATATCATTATTTGCATTTTTTTCTTGGAAAAATCCGTTTTTAGTGTCATTATTTGTTTAACATTACTACATTATGGTTTGTCGTTGGGTCCTGGCCGCCGACTGCCCACCGACTGCCCACCAGAGAGAAGGAACCAATGGCCAACAAGATCAACACCCGTTGTGACTTGATGCTATTCGGAGCCCTGGGTGACCTCGCCCAGCGTAAACTGTTCCCGGCCCTTTACCAGCTGGAGCGCACAAGCCTGCTGGCGGAAGGCAGTCGGGTGCTGGCGATTGCGCGCACTGACGCCGATACCGAAACCGTGCGCCAGCAGCTGTTCGAGAAGCTCAAGCAGCATGTAAAGCCGCAAGAATTTGATCCGGCCCTGGCGGAAGCCTTTCTGCAGCGTGTCGATTATCAGGTTCTGGATTTTAATGAGCCCGAAGGGTTCCACTTGCTTAACCAGTGGCGTGATGATGCCCGCAACGAGCTCATCGTTTATATGGCAACTCCGCCCTCCATGTATGGCGTAATCGCCAGGAACCTTCGGTCGGCCAACTGCGGCACCGAGAAGACCCGGGTGGTGGTCGAGAAGCCGATCGGACACGACCTTGAGTCATCAAAGGTTATCAACAATGAGCTGGGTGAGGTCTTCAAAGAGAATCAGCTGTTCCGGATTGACCATTATCTGGGTAAGGAAACCGTCCAGAATCTTATCGCGCTGCGCTTTGCCAACAACCTGTTTGCCTCTCAGTGGGATCAAAATCACATATCCCACGTAGAGATCACGGTGGCGGAGAGCGTTGGCATTGAGGGTCGCTGGGGTTATTTCGACAAGGCCGGCCAGATTCGCGACATGATCCAGAATCACCTGCTGCAGTTGCTGTGCCTGATTGCCATGGACCCGCCGTCGGATCTTTCGGCGCACAGCATCCGGGATGAAAAAGTAAAGGTGCTTAAGGCGTTGAAGCAGATTACGCCGGACATGATGGACAGCTACGTGGTTCGTGGTCAGTACACCGCCGGCACCAGTAACGGCAAGCCCGTTCCGGGATACCTGGAAGAAGAGGGCGCCAACAAGGGCAGCGCGACGGAAACCTTTGTGGCTTTGAAAGTCGAGATTGATAACTGGCGCTGGTCCGGCGTTCCCTTCTACATCCGGACCGGCAAGCGCCTGCCTGAGAAACTGTCGCAAATCATCATCCACTTCAAGCCGGCGCCGCACTACATCTTTGACCCGGACCAGAAGCATTTGGCCAACAACAAGCTAATCATCCGACTGCAGCCGGATGAGGGCATGTCCCTGAAGATTCTCACCAAGGACCACGGATTGGACAAGGGGATGCGTCTGCGCCAGGGTCCGCTTGAGCTGACCTTCTCTGAAACTTTCGATACGGACCGTATTCCCGACGCCTACGAGCGTCTGCTTTGGGAGGTCATGAAGGGCAATCAGTACCTGTTTGTACGCCGGGACGAAGTGGAATTCGCCTGGCGTTGGGTGGATCAGATCATTCAGAACTGGAGAGACTGTGGCGAGCCGCCCAAGCGTTACGCCGCCGGAACCTGGGGGCCTGTTGCGTCCATCGCCATGATCACCCGGGATGGAAGGAGCTGGTATGAAGACGTCTGATCTGCAGTTTCCTGAAGGCATCCAGGCCCGGTTTGGGAAAACCCCGGATGACGTGGCCCTGAATCTTGCCGACGCTGTTGCAGAGTTTCTGGTTGCCCGCCTGAAAGAGGTCCCCAGGGCAAGCCTGGTGGTTTCCGGTGGCTCCACGCCACTGCCGTTTTTCAAGGCGCTTTCCGGCAAGCCGCTGGACTGGGGCAAGGTGGATGTTCTACTGGCGGACGAGCGCTGGGTAGACGAAGACAACCCTGCGAGCAACACCCGCCTGGTGAGGGACAACCTGCTGCAGAACCATGCCGCATCGGCCCGATACCTGTCCCTCAAACAGCCTGGCGCCACGCCCGCAGAGGGGCTGGACGCAGTGAAAGCGGAGCTGGCGGGCCTGGTCCTGCCACTGGACGTGCTGATTCTGGGCATGGGTAACGACGGCCACACCGCCTCCCTGTTCCCGGACGCACCGGAGCTGGCGTACGCCATGGATCCTGAATGCCAGGACATCGTTGCCGCCACAACGCCGGCGTCGCAACCCCAGAAGCGCATCACCCTGACCTGGCCACCCCTGAGAGATGCCCGCTTCACTGCATTGCATCTCAGAGGCGAGGACAAACTGGCGATTCTGGAACAGGCAATGTCCGATCCGGGCAAGGTTCTGGAAATGCCCATCCGCGCCTTCCTCAAGCCTGGTTTGCAGGTGTTCTGGAGCCCATGAAAAAGCCCCGATCTTTGTTATGGAGAAAACCATGAATCAACTATCCGACTACCATCGCGAGCGCGTCAGGGCAGTGCTGAGCTCCTCACCCCTGGTGCCGGTAATCACCATTAACGATCCTGACGACGCCGTGCCCCTGTGCCAGGCGTTGGTTAATGGCGGCATAAACGTTTTGGAAATCACCCTGCGCACCGAACATGGCGTAAAGGCCATCGAAAAAGTCCGAAAGGCCATCCCGGAAGCCTGGGTAGGCGCGGGCACGGTCACCAGCATCGCCCACTACCGTCAGGTGGAGGCCGCAGGCGCTCAGTTCGTGATTACCCCGGGCGTGACCGAGGCCATCCTCGAATTCGGCGTAACCTCCGAAGCGCCGCTGTTGCCCGGCATTGCCACCATCTCCGAACTGATGGTCGGCTATAATCTGGGCTACCGCGAATTCAAATTTTTCCCGGCCGAAGTCGCCGGTGGCATCCCGGCCCTCAAAGCCTTCAGTGGCCCCTTCCCGGACGTCTCCTTCTGCCCCACCGGAGGCATCCGCCGTAACACCGCAGCTGACTATCTGGCCCTCGACAACGTCCAGACCGTCGGCGGCTCCTGGCTGACGCCTGAGGATGTGGTGGCGGCCAAGGATTGGTTTCAGATCACCGAGATTGCGCGGGGTAGCCTGGCTGATCTCTGATGTAATCTGCCGGATTATCCTTATGGGTAAGCCGGCCGAGATGCGTCAGGAATAGGAAAGTCAGCGAATATCAGAACCAACCCGAACAATCTTCATGGTATTGGTCCCGCCCTGGGCATTCACATAATCACCCTTGGTAATGACCACCAGATCACCATCCTTGACCGCCCCACGGTTAATCAGTTCAGACACCGCCAGAGCATTGGTCCGCTCATTCGGGAACCTTGCGGAATCAAACGGAATCGTCTGAACGCCCCGGAACATGACAACCCGATGCTGGGTTGAGTGATGACGCGAGAAGGCAAAGATCGGCAGGCTGGACTTGATGCGCGACATCAACCTTGGCGTGGCGCCGGTTTCGGTCATACAGATGATGGCCGAGACACCCTCCAGGTGGTTTGCGGCGTACATGGCGGACAGGGCGATGGCCTCGTCAACTTCCGCCATGCTCTCATGAATACGGTGTTTGGACTGGTGCATGGAGGGATGCTTCTCCGCGCCCAGGCAGATGCGCACCATGGCTTCCACCGCTTCTTTCGGGTAATCGCCAACCGCCGTCTCTGCGGAGAGCATGACCGCGTCGGTGTAGTCCATCACTGCGTTGGCGACATCGGATACTTCCGCCCGAGTAGGCATTGGGCTGGTGATCATGGATTCCATCATCTGGGTGGCCGTGATCACCGCACGATTAAGGACCCGGGCCCGGGAGATGATGTGTTTCTGGACACCTACCAACTGGGCATCGCCGATCTCAACGGCCAGGTCGCCGCGGGCAACCATCACCGCGTCGGAAGCGACGATAACCGCATCCAGTGCCTCCACATCGTCGGCAAGCTCGGCACGCTCGATCTTGGCAACGAGGCACGCATCGGAGCCTGCGTCCCGGAGCAGGCGGCGGGCAATGTGCATGTCCTCCGCCGTCCGGACAAAGGATACGGCAACGTAATCGGCGCCCAGCCTGGCTGCGGTAACGATGTCCTGTTTGTCTTTCTCGGTGAGCGCCTCGGCAGAAAGCCCGCCGCCACGCTTGTTCAGGCCCTTGTTGTTGGAAAGGGGGCCGCCGATCAGTACCGTTGAGGTGATGCTGTGCTCAGCCACTGACTGAACTTCCATTTCGATACGGCCATCATCAAGGACCAGAATATCGCCGGGCTCCACGTCCCGGATCAGCTGCTCGTAATCGATCCCGACTCTTTCCTCGGTGCCGGCTTCCTTGTCCATGGTGGCGTCCAGGATGAAGGTCTGGCCGGCTTTCAGCGTAACCTTGTTTTCTGTAAAACGGGCAATACGGAGTTTCGGGCCCTGCAAATCGGCCAGGAGAGCGACAAACCGCCCTTGCGCTGCAGCAGTTTCACGAACGCGGCGGGCGCGGCCGATGTGCTCCTCGGCGCTGCCGTGGGAGAAGTTCAGTCGGGTAACGTCCACACCGGCGCTGATGATGGCAGCAAGGGATTCCGGGGAGTCGGTGGCGGGGCCGAGAGTGGCGACAATCTTGGTACGCCTGAGCATGGTGGGTGTCCTTTGGTTCTTCAAAATGGTCTCGAGCAGAGTGGCGGAATGAACCCGGGCGGCCAGCGTTATTGGCTGGCCTTGATCAGGGCAATGGCATTATCTAGCATACGATTCGAGAAACCCCATTCATTGTCGTACCAGGCCATGACTTTTACGTGACGACCCAGAACCCGGGTGTGGTTGGCATCGTAGATGCTGGAAAGGGCGCTATGATTGAAGTCTACGCTGACCAGTTTCTCGACACTATAGCCCAGAACGGGATTGTTCTCGGCGGCCGCTTTTACCGCTTCATTCACTTCTTCCGCCGTTGTTTCCCGGCTGGCGATGAAGCCAAAATCCACCAGCGATACATTGATGGTGGGAACCCGAACGGCCAGGCCATCCAGTTTGCCGTTGAGTGCCGGAATGACCTTGCCAATGGCGGCAGCGGCGCCGGTCTTGGTCGGGATCATGGACTGGGTGGCGGAGCGTGCCCGGTATAGATCGGAATGGTAGACGTCGCTCAGTTTCTGGTCGTTGGTATAGGAGTGGATGGTTGTCATCAGGCCACTCTCAATGCCAACGGTCTTGTGAAGGGCTTCAACAACGGGTGCCAGGCAGTTCGTGGTGCAGGATGCGTTGGAAATGATGTCGTGTTCGGCGGTCAGCGTTTCGTGATTGACGCCGTACACCACCATGGCATCCGCATCCGGGCTTGGCGCCGATATGATGACTTTGCGGGCGCCGGCGTTCAGATGTGCCGCGGCTTTGTCCCGTTTGGTGAAAAGGCCGGTACACTCGAAGACAACATCAACACGGTGATCTTGCCAGGGCAGTTCTTCCGGGTTGCGCAGTGCGGTGATGGCAATCCGGTCGCCGTTCACGGTCAGGGATTCGGCATCGTGGCTGATGTCGGCATTAAACCGGCCGTGAACACTGTCATACTTGAGCAAATGGGCGTTGGTCCCGGCGTCGCCCAGGTCATTGATGGCAACAACCTGCAGCTGGCTCCGGTAGTTATTTTCATACAATGCTCTCAGAACATTGCGACCGATGCGGCCAAAACCGTTGATTGCGATACGGATCGTCATCGTCTGACTCCTTAGGTGGTCGTTTTTTGTTCGTTCAATCTCTTTGATGTAGTAAATATAACAACAAAAAAAGAAAAAATGAACGTTTTAAAGGTGGAAATGCCAAAAAAAGAAAGTAACATTACGTATATAAACGAACACTCTAAAAGTACGCAATGGAGCCCACCATGCACCCGACCGTCGACAAGGTTACCCAGAGAATTATCGAGCGCAGTCGCGCCAGCCGGCAGGACTACCTCAGCCGGATGACTGCTCTCAAAACCCAATCCCCGCACCGGAGTTCCCTCTCCTGCGGCAATCTGGCCCACGGTTTTGCGGCTTGTAACCAGGGCGATAAAGACACACTGAAGCTCATGAACAAGGCCAACGTGGCCATGGTAACGGCCTACAACGATATGCTTTCGGCCCACCAACCCTATGAAAGGTTCCCGGATCTGATCAGGGAGGCAGCCCGGGGAATGGGGTCCGTGGCCCAGGTTGCCGGTGGCACTCCCGCCATGTGTGATGGCGTGACCCAGGGTCAGCCCGGCATGGAGCTGAGCCTGTTTTCCCGGGACACCATCGCCATGAGTACCGCCGTGGCCCTGAGTCACAACATGTTCGATGCCACTCTGCTTCTGGGGATCTGCGACAAGATTGTTCCGGGCCTTCTGATTGGCTCCCTCAGCTTCGGTTACCTCCCCACCATCCTGGTTCCGGCAGGCCCCATGCCCTCGGGACTGCCGAACAAGGAGAAGCAGCGTATCCGTCAGCTCTACGCAGAAGGCAAGGTTGGCAAGGAAGAATTGCTTGAGGCGGAAAGCAAGTCCTATCACCGTCCGGGCACCTGTACGTTTTACGGCACCGCCAACAGCAATCAGCTGTTGGTGGAAGTGATGGGCCTGCACTTGCCCGGGGCGGCGTTTGTGAATCCTGATACGCCGCTGCGCGAGCAGCTCACACGGGCCGCGACCGAGCAGGTTATCAAGCTGTCGAAGCCTCACGGTGGCGAACTCGGTCTGGGCGACATGGTGGATGAGAGGAGCATCGTTAATGCCCTGGTGGCGCTGCTGGTCACCGGTGGCTCCACCAATCACACCATCCACTGGATTGCGATTGCCCGGGCGGCGGGTATCATCATCGACTGGAACGATTACGCCGAGCTTTCTTCGGTAGTGCCCTCCATGACCCGGATTTATCCCAATGGGCAGGAAGATGTGAATGCGTTCCACGAAGCCGGCGGAACCCCCTTCCTGATCAGTGAGTTGCTGAGCGGTGGCTACCTTCATAATGATGTGAACACAGTGGTCGGTTATGGACTGGAGCGCTACACCGAAATGCCGGAGCTGGCGGATGACAAACTGCTCTGGAAGCCGGCACCGGAAAAAAGTCTGCGCCCGGATGTGCTCAGTACGGTGGCAGAGCCTTTCGCACCGGATGGCGGCTTGCGGGTGCTCGATGGCAACCTCGGCCGTGGCGTCATCAAGGTGTCTGCCGTTGCCCCCGAACACCGGAAGGTGGAAGCGCCAGCGGTGGTCTTCAACGATCAGAACGAACTCAAGGCGGCGTTTGAGTCCGGCGATCTGGACCGGGATTGCATAGTAATTGTTCGTTTCCAGGGGCCGAGGAGTAATGGTATGCCGGAGCTGCACAAACTCACGCCTTATCTTGGAGTGTTGCAGGACCGTGGGTTCAAGGTGGGCCTGGTGACCGACGGCCGGATGTCTGGCGCTTCTGGCAAGGTGCCTGCGGCGATCCATGTCTACCCCGAGGCCCTGGATGGCGGGCCCCTGGCCAAGGTTAAAAATGGTGATCTGGTCTGCATGGATGCCGAAAAAGGTGTTCTTGCCATCCGCGTGGATGAGCAGGAGTTCGCCGGCCGGGAATCTGAAAAAGCGGACCTGACCGGGTATCATCATGGCTATGGTCGGGAGTTGTTTGGCTGGATGCGTCGCGCCGCCGGCAATCCCGAGGAAGGGGCCAGCTTTTTTTGGAATCACGAGGCATGACAGCAACACAGTATTCACTGGTTGGTGATATTGGTGGCACCAATGCGCGCTTGGCCCTGGTGGAGCGGGGCAGTGTCCGGCCGCACGCGATCAAAGTCCTGTCCTGCGGTGATTACAACAACCTTGATGGCGCGGTACGGGATTACCTGGCCCGGGTCGGGGTTGCCGGAGTCGGTGAGGCCTGTCTGGCCGTTGCCTCGCCGATGCGCGGAACCCAGGTGCGGATGACCAACAATCACTGGCGTTTTGATACTGAAGAAGTCCGGCAACAGTTTGGCTGGTCAGCCTTCAAGGTGATCAACGATTTTACCGCCATGGCGCTTGGCGTTCCCCATGTTGCGGATGGCCAACTGGTTCATGTTTGTGGCGGCCCGGGTGACAGCCGTCGCCCCAGGCTCGTTATGGGGCCGGGAACCGGGCTCGGGGTTTCCGGGCTGGTGCCGATCAGGCAGGGTTGGGTGCCGTTGATGACAGAAGGTGGGCACGTGGACTTTGCGCCGACGGACGATACCGAGATGGCGGTTCTGCGTATCCTGAAGGCCCGCTTCGGGCGGGTTTCGGTAGAGCGGATTCTGTGCGGTCAGGGCCTGCTGAATCTGTATCAGGCCCATGCTGAAATACAGGGTGTGCCTGCGCCGCTGGATGCACCGGAGAAAATCACGTCGGCGGCCCTGAACAACACGGATGCCCTGGCGTGCCACACCCTGCGGCATTTCTGCGAATTGCTGGGCCGGGTTGCCGGCAATGCTGTGTTGACACTTGGAAGCACCGGCGGTGTCTTCCTCTGTGGTGGTATCCTGCCCCGTTTCCTGGATTTTTTCCTGGAAAGTCCCTTCCGCAACGGCTTTGAGGACAAGGGCAGGATGCGGCCGCTGCTGGAATTCACGCCGGTTTACGTAGTCACCGAGCCATACACGGGGCTGTTGGGAGCCGCCGAGGCACTGGGTAATCCGGAGGTATGACGGCGGATTACGATTACCGGGGCTGACTCAGGGGTAACCTGTCATTTGGCTCTGATCGTAACGGTACTGGCGGTCTGCAGCATTCATGGTGGTTTTTCGGTACTTGTTGCATGGGGCCTGTGGCCTTATTGTCCCCCGGAAACATCGGTTTATGTGACTGTCCTGATGACGGGGTCTCCATGAGCGATAATCTCTCGCAACTTTCCTTTGAGAATCTCGTCCGCCGTGTGCGGGCCTGCACCCTCTGCGCGGACGCTTTGCCCCATGAACCGAGGCCGGTGATTCAGATTGCCGAATCTGCCCGTATTCTGGTGGTCGGTCAGGCGCCAGGGCGGCGCGTTCACGAAACCGGGCTGCCGTTCAACGACCCCAGCGGGGATCGGCTGCGGCAATGGATGGGTATTACCCGGGACACCTTCTACGACGAGCAGAAGCTCGCAATCCTGCCCATGGGCTTCTGCTATCCGGGAACCGGCAAGTCCGGGGACCTTCCCCCGCGGCCTGAATGCGCGCCCGCCTGGCGTGAGGCTCTTCTGGACCGTCTGCCGGACATCGGGTTGACTCTGGTCATCGGCCAATACGCCCATGCCTGGCATCTGGCCAACAGCCGGAAATCCGTAACGGCCAATGTCCGGCACTGGCGGGACTATTGGCCGGAGGTTCTGCCCATGCCTCATCCCAGTCCCCGGAACAATCTCTGGCTCCGCCGTAACCCGTGGTTCGAAGGAGAGGTTGTGCCTGAACTTCAGGATCGGGTTGTCCGGTTGCTGAGGCCGGACCTGAGCACAAAAAGCTCCGGCCGGAGCAAAGATGCCTGATGGAACGTCAGGCGCTGTGATGGAGAGCGGTCTTGCGAGTTTCTGGGATTGCGGTGTCCATGAGAAACCGGTCCAGGACCTCAACGTCGCTGCCTGTTGCATAGAGACCTTGCTTGGTCCGGCGCCAGAGAATGTCTTCAGAGGCCAATGCCCACTCATTTTTCATCAAGTGAAGCACTTCCCTTTCATACAGCGTGCCTGCGAAATGAAACCCCAGGTCTTCCATCGATCCGCAATCCTTGAGGATGTCATAGGAGGTCATACCGTAAGTGCGAACATAACGGCTGACGACCTTCTCGGAGAGCCATGGACAGTCGTGACTGAGCTTCTGCTCAAGTGATGCATGGTTGTCGAAATCGCCACCGGGCAGCACCGCTGTTTTGGTCCATCGGCCCCCTGCTTCGGGGAAGAACTGGCACAGCTTGTCGGTTGCCGCCTCGGCAAGCTTTCGATAGGTTGTAATCTTGCCGCCGAACACAGAAATAATGGGCGCCTTGTTCTTCTCGCTGCTGACTTCAAAGGAGTAGTCCCGGGACGCTTTCTGCGCGTTTTCCGTCTCACCGTCCATCAGCGGACGAACCCCTGAATAGGACCAGACTACATCCGCCGGTTCAAGCTGGCGCTTGAAGTGGGAGTTCACTATGCTCAGCAGGTAGTCGGTTTCTTCCGGTGAGATTTTTGCTTTTTTCGGATCCCCTTGATAATCCACGTCGGTGGTGCCCACCAGGGAGAACTCGTCTTCGTAGGGAATCACGAAGACAATGCGCTCGTCTTCGTTCTGAAGAATGTAGGCTTCGGTGCCCTTGTTGAGCCGCGGCACCACGATATGACTACCCTTGACCATGCGAATGGTTTTCGGCGCTGGCATGGAAAGAGTCTCGTCAAACAGTTTGCTTACCCAGGGGCCAGAGGCATTCACAATGACTTTTGCAGAGACGGTGGATTCAGCGCCGGAAAGCATGTTCTTAAGGGTGGCAGTCCATCGATCCTGACCGCGCTCTGCCTTGACACATTTTGTCCGTGTCAGAATTTGTGCACCCTTTTCTTCTGCCTTCTTTGCCGTCAGAACCACCAGCCGGGCGTCGTCCACCCAGCCGTCAGAGTATTCAAAGCCCCTGGTAATCTCGGGTTTGAGAGGGGAGTCTTCACCGAAAGAAATTGACCGGGAGCCGGGCAGGATTTCCCGTTTGGCGAGATGATCGTAAAGGAACAGTCCGGTACGAATCATCCAGGCCGGCCTAAGATGAGAACGATGTGGAAGCCTGAACCGCATCGGCCACATGATGTGGGGTGCGTTTCGCAGGAGAGCTTCACGTTCGGCAAGAGCTTCGCGAACCAGGCGGAACTCATAATGTTCAAGATATCGCAGGCCGCCGTGAATCAGTTTGCTGCTGCTGGAGGAGGTTGCGGATGCGAGATCATCCATCTCGCAGAGCAGTACTCCAAGACCTCTGCCAGCCGCATCGAGAGCAATGCCGGTGCCATTTACTCCGCCTCCAACCACCAGTACGTCGAACAGATCCTGACCGTGTGCCACTTTTCAATATCCCAAGACGAATGTTAATAAACAGTTGGAATTATGGGTAAGGGCGGAGTGTTCGTAAAGGAAAATATCCAACAAATTCGAACTTACTTGTCGATAATGTGAAGTTCCACACCGTTCGCCTTGAGTAGCTTCCGAATCGGCCCGGGTGGAGGCGCATCAGTAAAGACATGATCTGCCTGCTCAATGCTCCCAAGGCGAACCATAGCGTTGCGACCAAACTTGGAGTGGTCCGCCGCCAGCAGAACTTCAGCAGAGTTGACAATGATTGACTGGGCAACCCGAACTTCCCGATAGTCGAAATCCAGAAGGGAGCCGTCGTTATGAATGCCGCTGATGCCGATGATCCCGAAATCCATCTTGAACTGGCTAATGAAGTCCACGGCTGCCTCACCAACGATGCCACCGTCACGGTTCCGGACTTCGCCGCCGGCAATGATGATATGGAAGTCTTCCCGGGCAGACAGGATTGATGCAACGTGCAGATTGTTGGTGACTATGCTGAGGCCCCGCTTCTGCAGCAATGCCCTCGCAATGGTTTCGGTTGTAGTGCCGATATTGATGAACATGGAGGCGTTGTCAGGGATGTGTTCCACAAGTGCCTGAGCTATCCGTTCCTTGGCTTCCAGGTTCATGATCTTCCGATCCTGATAGGCGGTGTTCACAGTGCTTGAATCTACGCCGGCACCTCCGTGATGCCGCCTTAGCCGGTTTTGTCCGGCCAGCTCGTTGAGGTCTCGCCGGATAGTCTGTGGCGTTACCCGGAATTTCTCGACGAGCTGTTCAGTGGTTACGAATCCGGTTTTCTGGATCATCTCCATGATCTGTTCAAGACGACGTTTCTGAGACATCTGGGAGCCTTGTTATTATGTTCGGAAGCGAAAGTCTACCTAGCGCTTGGGGAAACTTCAAAAAAGCCCCGGCCATCTCGGGCGGGGGCTTTTGACTGAACCTAACTGCGGATCTAGAGGTTTAAAGACTTGCCAGCCTCCCGCCGGCGTTCCTCCCACTCTTCCCTTGTCTGGGCCGCCTGATCGCCGGGCATGGAATCGATGATGCTGAAATAATCGGAACTGTACTCGTCCTCCACGATGGTGTTTCTTGGTTTTACCTTGACCACATACACCGTCTGGACGTTCTGGTGGTCAAACTCCCGCCAGTACTGTTCGTCTTTCAGGAAGGTGTACCTGTGTCCTTCAAGGGCCTTGATGATTGCGCTGGTATCGGTAGTGCCTGCCCGCTCGACGGCATCCTTGTATTGATAGACGATACTGTAGGCAGAGGCAGCCGCGGTTGACGGGCGCATCTCGTAGCGCTTGGAAAAGGCTTCGACAAATTCCTTGCCGCGGGGGTAGTTCAGTTCGTAGGGTGCATTCCAGACCCAGGGGGAGCCGCCTACGATGCCTTCCATAATCGTGGGGCCAACCTGCCTTGCCATGCCCAGGGTGAGGTTGGGCACAACGATCTGCATTTTCTCGGTGAGCCCCATCTCATAGGCGACATTCAGAGCCCGCACCATGTCGTCACCGAACAGGACCATCATCAGGACTTTGGCATTGCTTGCCTCTGCCTGCTCAAGTGCTTCCCGGAAATCCGTGGTCAGGGCTCTGGGGAACGGGGTTTTGACGCCCTTGTGGCGTTCGGTGTCTTCGGTGCCAGAGAATTTCCGGACCGATTCTTCCACCGACCAGCCCCAGGTGTAGTCGGCGGTGATGTAGAAATAGTCGTCGCTGTGGTGGTTGGTTTTCAGGTATTGGCTCAGCGCCCTGGCTGTCATCCAGGCGTTGTAGGGCTCCCGGAACATGTGTGAGTGGCCTTCGGCGCCGGTCGTCGCGTTTGAGTAGGTAAGGGTGCCAAAGTAGATCCGGTTGCGGTCACGGGCCGCTTTGCCCGAGGCGATGGCTACCGCGCTGGAGACTCCGCCGAACACCATCTGGACGCCCTCACGGTCAATCAATTCCGCAGTGTTTTGGGCACCCCGGGCTGGCTCCCCCCGGGTATTCCGGATCACCAGCTCCAGTTGGCGGCCCATGACGCCGCCAGCCTTGTTGATCTCGTCAACAGCCAGAAAGGCGCCAAGACGCTGTTGCAGCCCCTGGTCCTTGTAACGGCCGGTCTGCGGGTAGTTCAGTCCGATTTTCAGGGTCTCGGCATAGACAGTGGTACTCACCAGCAATAGCAGGCAAGCAGAAAAGAGTACTTTTCTGATATTCATTCAGGTTGGCCTCCGGAATTGCAGCGCCGCTGGTGACGCGGGTTGCGGTTATTCTTTGATTATTTGTTAAGCAGAGCTAGTTTCAGCGCAGAGTATGGAGCCAACAATGGGACTAAAGTGGAATTTTGGGTAACAAATTGTAGGCTGGTGACACATATCAAAATTGCGAGGCCCCTCCGGAGGCTGTGAACGCCCCTGACTTCCTGAAAACCGTCATTTGGTTTCCGAACGGGGACTGGATACACTTCTCTCGAAACGGCCGGTCAGGCCATCAACGAGCGGAGAGCGTCTGGTGCAGGTAGTGACAGGAGGTAATCGCACGTTTCTGAAGTCCGGATTCCGGTGCCGGCTTGTCCTGGCAGGACTTATGCTCCTGCCTCTGACCGCCAGCGCCGACTGGTACAGATTCACCGATACCGCCATGACGACCCCCATCGAACTGGAGTTCTGGGCAGACGATAAAGAGCTGGCGGACCGGGTTGGAACAGAAGTGTTGGCGGTTTTTCATCAGGTAGACGAGCAGATGAGCCGCTACCGTGATGACTCGGAAGTTTCCGGGCTCAACCGCAGCGCGGCCAGCGGACCGGTTGCCGTCAGTGCGGGCCTGTTTCAGGTGCTGCAAAAGGCCCGGGAAGTGTCTCTTCTCAGTGACGGCGCGTTTGACATAACGTTTGGTTCCGTTGGTTATCTTTACGACTTCAGGGCCGGGAAAAAACCCACCAACGAACAGATCCGCTCCGGTCTGTCCCGGGTGAATTTCCGGGACGTGATCCTTGATGAGACCGCCGGCACTGTCGAATATGGCCAGCCAGGTATCCGGGTGGATCTTGGCGGCATTGCCAAGGGCTATGCGGTGGATCTCGGGATCGAGCATCTTGTCAGCCACGGGATCCGCCATGCCCGGCTCAGTGCCGGTGGTGATATGCGGCTTCTGGGCGACAAGCGGGGGCGGCCCTGGTACGTGGGCATCCGGGATCCCCGTTCCGAAGGCCGAAATGCCGTGGTTTTGCCACTGCAGGACGTGGCCGTGTCCACATCAGGAGATTACGAGCGCTTTTTCGTGGATGAGGCAGGAGCGCGCGTTCACCACATACTGTCGCCGGCAACCGGTAAATCGGTGCAGGGCGTTCAGAGTGTCACCATCATTGGGGAGAATGCGCTAACCACCGACGGCCTATCAACCGCCGTGTTTGTGTTGGGGCCGGAGAAAGGCCTGGAGATGATTGAACGCCTGCCAGGGATCGACGTGGTGGTTATCGACGACCAGAGGATGATGCATGTCTCTGAGGGGCTCGTTCCACCCGATCCTGAGTAAGGGTGGAGCGAGCCTGATCAGTTCCCGATCATACCGTTCACCACATTGGAGAAGGCAATCAGGCTGTCCTGCATGGTGCTGTTGCCCAGGCCATGGCCGGTAAAGCGGGTGCCGAAATCAGCTTGCTCGCCATGCAGCGCCATGTAATTCAGTAACACGGTTTGCACTAGCTGGTTAACGTTGTTTGCGGCCGGACTGGAGGCGGTTTCCACAGACGCATCCGAGCGCATGAAGCCGATCTGGTTGCGGATGGCCATTGGCCGGCCGGCCGGGTTATATACCATGAAAAAGGAGGCGGCAGTCTGCTGGTTGTCGCCGGTCCACTCGCCCTTGCCGCGGCCATCCATGGAATCGTCAATCCGTCCGTTACTGGACACCGAGCCGTCACTGAACACATAGAGCATCAGTGGCATGCCTACCCTTGCCGCGTATTCCAGGCAGGCGCCCATGCAGCGCCCCGCCTGTTCGTCCCGGCGTTCTCCGGTGCCGCGCTCGCCAGTGTGGTAGTCATAGCCGCCCATGGTGATCGTGCCTGCGCCGGCGTAGCCGTTTAACACCAGTTTCATCACCGACGCGGTTTTGCGGAACTCGCGATTGTTGTTGAACTCATCCCGGCTAAAAATGCCAGTGGGGCCAACAATCTCAAGGTCCAGTTCCGGATCAAGTTCTGCCGGATTTCCGAATCGGTCCGCCAGGTCGGCACTTTTTATGTAGCCGCAGCGGACCAGGTCCTTGACCACATCGTTGGTGGAAATGCCAGTGTTTATCTGGTTCATCTTGGCGTCGCTGATACGCTGGATGGATTCCATTACGGCCACCGCATCCGACTGATCCAGAATGCCGATAAGATCGCCCACGTCCACCAGACCAGTGACATCCGACGGCCGGTCAATCTTGGTGGGGCGAACCTCCGGATTGATCAGGTTCATTGGCGCCAGTGAGTTACCACCGGATTCTGAGCTCTGGGAGCCTACGAGGGAGAGCAGAGAACCGTCAGCGCCGGCCCGATGAATCCCGTACATCGGGTTATGGGGGTTATTGCCGGTATCGTTTTCGGAACGGGCGGCAATGATGGCGCCATTGGTTGCAGCACGGGTGCCCGCACTGGTGCTCTGCAGGATGCCCCGGAGAAAGCCGCTGTCTGAGTGGAATGCGAGACCCAGTTCGTTATTCACAAAGGCGGGATCGTTGGGCAGCATGTCACCCGGCAGTCCGAGCTTGTTGTAGCCGGCGGTGCTCAGGAAGTCCATCTGGCCACCGGATTTACCCATCAACACGTTGGAGCCGGCAATGTTGGCGCCACCGGCCAGGTCAAAGCAGATAAACGGAATCTTGCCGGCGCCCTGAACCGCAATGCCACAGCTTGCCTTCAGCGTTTCCAGGTCGGGTGAAAGCGCGGCAGAGGCCATCCTGGGGTTCCCGAACAGGCGGAACAGCGAGGCACCGAAAACCGTGGCGGACCCGGCCATCAACCCCTGGGCGATAAACTCGCGGCGAGTCTTTGGCCTACCGTGATCATCGTGGAGCAGGGGGCTGCCGTTGGCCAGGGGCTTTTTACGGGATTTGCGTATAAACATGGTCGGCTTCCTCTACTGAACCAGGGTGGTGGCGCTGCCAAGCACGGCGGCACAGCTTGCCTTGACGACGGTTTCGGTGCGGTCAGGCTCACATCCGGCACCACAGAGGGTCAGCTTGTCCATAAGTTTGCCCAATTCTGTCTGAATCTCACTGTCGCTTGGTTGCGAGGCCAGATTGCTGCCCACAAAGCGCGATAGCAGCGGCCCGGTAATCAGGCTTTTGCCACTGGCATCAAATGCGCTGCTGGCTGGTGCTGCAAAATCGAACCCGGGGAACATCTCTTGCCGCAGTCCGGTGTTGGACACCAGGGTGTCGCAATACTGGATTGCCATCTGGGTGACCGCCATCTGGTGGGACGACAGGAAACCCTGGATGGTTTCGACCGTTGGCAGTTGCTGCTTGACGGTGGTGTAAGTCGCGAATACAGCGGGGTTGGTCGTGGCAACGCCTGTCATCCGGGACATGGACTCGTTGATCTCATCGAAGGTTTTCAGACCGATCCGCGACGACGGCTCGAGATTGGCAGGCTCCGGCTGCGGAGGCAGGGACGGCTCTGACCGGGCAAAGCTGTTACCTCCCAGTTGGTCGAAGGTCAGGAAAAACTCGTCATTTCCGGGCCCGTTTTCCAGCGCAATGATGGTGCCCAAAGAAGAGAGCGGTTGCCCGGTGCCGGGCTCATAACTGTCAGCATCCAGGACAACGTCGAGATTGGCCCAGGCCTGTCCCACCGTCGCTTCTTTGCCATTGATGCCCAGTCGCATGCCCCGAAGCGCAATGTTTGACGGTTCGGCGGTGTCATCCAGGCTGATGAAGAAAGGACTGGTGAACCGGTACGCGTAACTGTCGAACTGGCTGACTTCGAACACAATGAAACTCTCGGGCACGTCGATCAGGTGAGAGACGCCGAACAACAGGTAGAACTTCTGGCCAACACCGACTTCGAAGTTGGCCTGGACCTGCTCCGGTGTCAGCGCACGATTATGGATGGCAACCATCCGGATCGCGCCCTGCCAGGGCGAATTGCCATCCGTTTCGTTGCCCAGCACCAGAGCGAAGCTGTCGTCCCATTCTGTCAACAGTCCACCGTCGTCCGGATCAACATCGCCGGTTGGAACGCCATTCACGAAGATCTGACGCCCGGTTGCCGGGGTGTAGTTCACCACAACGTGCTGCAGGGTTGCCTGCAGAAGCATGTCGGCGTCCTGGGTCGCGAAAGGCGTATTTTCGTCACTGGTGGTGCTGCGATGCAGTACTTCGTAACGCTGGAGCGATTGGCTAAGGGTAACGTTTCGCGTGGTGGATGAACCCGAGTAGGTCACGATACGGGCATCTTCCTGGGTAATATTTCCCGGGGCGACCCAGGCTTCGATGCTGTATTCACCTGAGGCGGTCAGCAAAGTGTGAAGCTTGCGACTCGCCGTGGTACTGCCCTGAGCCTTGCCGGCCGGGACCATGAAGCCCTGTTCGTTTTCGCCGGCCGGGCCAAGGTCGATGCCCCAGCCGCCAACCCAGTCGACATTTCCGCTGAGGGTCAGGTCCAGCGCCGGCGATACGCCGCTGGTGTCAAAGGCTGTCTGGCCTTCGCCAAACTTGAATTCGTAGAGGGCAATCACGTTGTCCTCAAAGCGGCCGCCGGAGTTTGCGAGCAGGCCGTCTGCCTCGAGGTTGAGTGCCTTGCTCGCAACCATCGCCGGGTCTACGGCTTGGGCGCTCAGGTTCTGGACCATTTCCAGAATCTTCAGCTCCATCAAATCGGCGGAAGCCTCGCAATCGTCATCCCAGCAGTTGTGGAAGTCATAGCGCAGGCGCTCGACCAGCCGGGATGCCCCGGGATTAATTGGATCAATACGGCTTTTCGCCTGTTCATAGGCCGTGGTGACATCGGCGCTGGCAATGTAGGGAGTCTGGCCACCATCAGCATGGCATTCGATGCAATACATTCTGAGTTCGGGGTAGACAAAGGTGTTAAACAGGTTGGTGTCGCTGGGCAGGGCAACCGTGGCACCCGGCTCTTTGAGGGCCGGAGCGCGGAGTTCGACGGTTTTTGCAGAGCCTTCAGAGCCGCCGGCCCAGTTGGAAATATAGGTGGTAAGAATGTCCACACACGCCGAAGTGCTCTGCAGCCAGCAATTATGGCCACCGGCCACCTTGGTCACCATTGTGGACTGGGATGGATCTGAAAGATTAACAATGGAGTTTGCCTGGGCATAGGCAAGGTTGACGTCCTGCTCGTTGACGAACGTCGGGGCCTGACCACTGGAGCCATGGCACGCGCCGCATTTATCCTGGGTAACCAGGTTGTCCCACACGGTGCGTTTAAAGTTGGCTACATCATCCGTCGCAGGAGCAGGCCCGTTATAGGTAACCGTACTGGAATTCTGGGAGGTATTCGGCAACTGTTCCGTGGATTCGCCACCACAGGCTGAAAGCAGTAGGGCCAAAGCAATGACAGCAAGGACCGATTTGAGGGAGCTCATGGAAATTCCTTTAAATGTGTTCATGGCGTCCTCACTCCCCCATGCAATACACAGCGGATTCTGCGAATACCTGCTTCAGGTCGTATCCCTGGCTTGCGAAGCTGGCAACCATATTGCTTGCCTGTGAACGGTCCGCGCTGTCTGATGGCGGTCGGAGACAGACATTCTCGAACACCTTCTTGACCTGGCACTCTGCAAAGGCATCCGAATGGGCGAACTCCCTGCCCAGGCTCTTGGCACCGCTGCCGGAACCCGGCAATGAGGGATCCCATCCCAGCCGGCGATTGGCGCCCTGGCGCCAGTAGTTATCCCAGCTGTCGTCGGGCGTCACATAGCCCTGCTCGAAAGTTGCAGAATTGATGTGATACTTGGCCTGAACCCGGGAGCCGGTCTCAGGATCCGTTTCGCCCATAGCGTTGTAGACCAAGCGGCCCAGCTCGCCATCAGGATCGGCATTGGCGTCGTATTCGTAATCGTAATAGGCAAACGCCTGGGCCATCGGGTCCATGCCGCTGTGGCAGCCCACACAGTTGTTCAGGAATACCCGGCTGTCGCCACCGGGACTGCGGGATACGTCCTGACGAATGCGGTCTGGTGGGAGGGTCACATCAGCGACCTGCTCCAGATCGTTGCACATGTGGTTGATCAGGGTGAAACGGAACATCGCACGGTTGGTGCCTGCGCTGAAGAAGGCCCTGGCTGAAGCCCTGGAGGTGATTACCCCGGCCGTGGCAGAGGGGGGTAAGCCGTTATAATTCGATTGGGGTTGCCGGATTAGATAATCTCTGTTGCCGAGATCAATAGCTTGTTCTTCAAGCCATTCATAATGATCATTGTTGCTTACCGAGTAGGGTGGGACGGCCAATTCCGATGAATTGCCCACGAAAATGACATCATCGTATAGGATTTTTCGGAAGTCTTCGTTTTCCCTCACTAAGCCGATCACAGTTGCAATATAGTCGTTCAGCGGAACGAATTTCGACATGGCCTCATTGGTCCAAGGTGCAGCGAAGTTCTTGAGAGTCACGTTGTAAAAAGCGGGATCATTCATGGCAATGAACGCTGCACCTTCTGGATCAGAAGGAATCAGGCTGGCCATGGAATCCAAGATGCTCTCAGAGGGTGGCACGCCGGCAATCCGGTCGTGAATCCGCTTGGCCTGTTCCCTGGCTCCGGCCTGGGCGAGGCCTGCCTGTCCAGACATCAGTGCGACGAGAACTGCGGTACTGCAAGCCTTGCTGATCAGGCTTCTGATCCTGTTCCGGGCGGTCATGTCCTTTCCCTCGATGATCGATAGCATTCGCACCTTAGTGCCTTTTGACATTTGTTAAAAGTTTACGGCTTGCTATATCCTCCGTTTTGAGTTGTGGGCCACGTTATTACATTGCGTTACGTAAAACCCTTGGAGCCTGCCATCGGAACTGACTTAATTTATGTCATGGAATGTCATCCGAAACAGGGTTTGTCACGTTGGAAATTAGGTCACCCAATCTAAACATCTGTCGCAGTGCTCGTCTGGCTATCGCGCTTGGTTCACTTGCTGTGCTTTCTGGCTGCCTTTCGAGTAGCGACAGCCAGCAGGCGGATCCGGTTGTTGTCGAGAATCCGGTGGCTTATGTAGAACGAGCTCTGCTTTTTGACGAGAACACCGGCGCCCTGGTGGAGGACAACCTCGCAGACCCTACGGCCTTCCGTCCCGGTGCCAGGCTGCTACTGAAGGCCAGTGCGACGGCCGATGCTGAAACGCGGGATATTGCTTCCAGAGCGTTCGCCGGGCCGGAATTTCTCGATGACAACGGCCAGTTGCGCTACGACGTTAAAGATCTTCATGTCTCCCATGATGGAGTCAGATTGCTGTTCGCCATGCGCGCCCCGGAAATCGAAGACGCCGATGACGAGGATCAGCCAACCTGGAATATCTGGGAATACGACGTCAGTACCGACGCCCTGCGCCGAATCATCGATTCGGACGTCACTGCGAGGGCCGGGCAGGACGTTGCGCCCGCCTATCTGCCCGATGGCAGAATCGTTTTTTCCTCCACCCGTCAGCGCATCTCCAAGGCGATACTGCTTGATGAAGGTAAGCCCCAGTACTCGGGCCTGGACGAGGAGGGTGACAGCCCTGCGTTTGTCCTGCATGTGATGGACGATGATGGCCAGAACATTGAACAGATCACGTTCAACCAGAGCCACGACCTTGACCCCTTGGTGGCTGACGACGGCACCATTGTGTTCAGTCGCTGGGACAATGCCGGCCAGACCCGCAACAACGGTGTAAACCTCTATCGCGTTAATCCCGATGGCACCGGGTTGAGCTATCTCTACGGTCGTCATTCCCACGATTCCGTGCCTGAGGCGAACGGCATTCAGTACCTTCAGCCTCGCAAGTCGGACAGCGGCAATCTGCTGGTTCAGTTGCGACCCTTTGAGAGTGATGATTACGCCTCTGTGCTGGCGGAGGTAGACGTCGAGCAGTTTGTCGAGGCCAATCTCCGCATCGACGGAACCGAGGGCACGGGTCAACAACCTCTGGTTCCCGGCGTGGGTCTGGACGGGCAGCTATCGTTGAAGGGCAGCTACGCATCGGTTTCTCCCTTGTTGGACGGGACCAATCGTTACCTGGTGAGCTGGACACCCTGCCGGTTGCGGGAGGTAGCAACCGACCGGATTGTGAATTGCACGGAAGATCGCCTGCAGTCGGAAGAGTATCAGCCCGCAGAGCCCGTCTACGGTCTTTGGCTTCTTGACATCAACAGTGAAACACAGCGGCCGGTGGTTCCTCCGGTAGAAGGTGTCCAGTTCGATGAAGCGGTCCTGATGAAAGAACGGCCCCTGGAAGGCTTCATCCCTGAATCGCAGTTTGCTGGTCCAGAAGGCACGCTGAAGGATGCCGGTTACGGCGTTCTGCACATTCGCAGTGTGTACGATATAGATGGTGTCGATACCACGCCTGCGGGCATCGATGTTATGGCCGATCCGCTGCAGACACCGCCCGAGGATCGTCCCGCCAGATTTTTGCGTCTGGAAAAACCTGTCGCCATCCCCGATGAAAACATCCGGGATTTTGATAACAGCGCGTTTGGCCGGAGCCGCGCTCAATTGATGCGGGAAATACTGGGTTACGTGCCGATTGAGCCGGACGGCTCCGTGAAGGTGGCAGTGCCGGCCAATGTTGCGTTTGCGATTAGCATTCTTGATGAACAGGGGCAGCGCATGGACGGGGTTTTGGGCAACAGGCATCAGAACTGGCTAACGGTACGACCCGGTGAGACCCTAGAGTGCTCAGGCTGCCATGACCCCGGTAATCCTGAACCCCATGGCAGGCCTGACGCTGGCCCTGAATCAGCGTGGAGTGGGGCAGTAACTACCGGACGCCCGTTTCCGAACACCGACCCGAGTCTTTATGCTGACATGGGCGAAACCATGGCCGAGGTGTTCGCGCGAGTTAACGAGATCCGCCGGCCGACGCCGGATGTGATCTATGCAGATGAGTGGTCCGGCGCCGAAGTGGACCCGAAACCCGAAAGCTTTACCTACGCCTATGCCGACCTCGAGACACCGCGGCCTATTTCCGAAGTTTGCGCGACCCAGTGGGCGCCGAATTGCCGGATTGTGATCAACTACGAACAGCATATTCATCCGCTCTGGAGTGTTAACCGAGAGGAACTCGATCCGGTCTCCATGGACGTAATCGACGCCACCTGCACTAGTTGTCATACCGACACCGATGCAGTAGATGCCCAGCAGGTGCCCGCCGGACAGCTGGATCTAACCGATGGCCCGTCACCCGATGAACCGTTGCACTTTAACGCCTACAGGGAACTGCTTTTCCCTGACAACGAGCAGGAGCTGCCGAATGGCGCCTTGATAGACGTGCTTGTAGATTCCGGGGAAGTGCTGGAGGACGAGGAAGGTAACCCGATTCTCGATGCCAATGGAGATGTGCAGCCGATCATGGTGACAGTTACTGTCCAGCCTTCAATGTCCGTCAACGGCGCCCGTTTCAGTAGTTTCTTCGATGTGTTCGCAGAGGGTGGAACACATGAAGATCGTCTCACGCCAGCCGAACTCAGACTGATCGCGGAATGGCTGGATGTTGGCGGCCAGTATTTCAACAACCCGTTCGATGCCCCGGAAGACTGATCCAAGGACTAATGCTCGCACCATGCCCATTGCCATCCTGATGTTCGTACTGTTTTTACCGGCCCAGAGCTGGGCCGGCTGGCTGTGGGGTCAGGGTGACGAGGACGTTGCGCAAGTGCAGGTGACCGAGCCTTACATTGAATGGCGAACCGGCCCGGCAACTGGCTATCCGGTTTTTCACACCAGCGAGCAAGGGGAATGGCTGACCATTCTTCAGCGCAAGACAAGCTGGCTCAAAGTTACGGACTCCCGTGGTCGGGAAGGCTGGGTAGCCGTTGCCGATATCGCCCAGACCGTGGACGCCACGGGTAACCGGGTGGATCTTCAGGTCCCGGACTTTGATTCTTTCAGTGATCGGAGGTTCGAGGCCGGTTTGATGATGGGCGAATTTGATGGTGCCGCCGTCACCGCCGGTTACGGTGGTTTCTGGATGACTCGGAACCTGTCCGCCGAGCTCTGGGTCTCCCAGATTCTGGGCAGCGCGTCGGAGATTCGGAAGGTCGATGCCAATCTGGTGCATCAGCCATTTCCACACTGGCGGGTATCCCCCTTTTTTACTCTTGGGGTCGGGCATATCTGGATTGATCCCAAGGCCACCCTGGCTCAGCCGGAAGAGCGGGACAACAGTATTGGCCAGGCCGGCCTGGGCATCCGGGCCTACATCACTGATCGATATTTCATCCGTGCCGAAGTGAAGGACTACAAAGTATTCACGACCCGGTCCACCAACGAAGAAGCGATAGAATGGAAAATCGGACTAAGCATCTTTTTCTGAAACAGCTGTGTGTGTCGGCGAGCCTCTTTATGGCCGCAGCGGCTGCGGCCCAGGATGACCGGCCGCTGATCGAGCCTGATGTTACCCCGGCGCCGGTCACCGAAGCGCTGATCGATACCGAGAATTTTGAGATCGGGGCCTTTGTTGGCGTGCTGAATATCGAGGACTTTGAATCGTCCCTGGTCTATGGCGGCAAGCTCACCTATCACCTGAGCGAGTCCTTCTTTTTCGAGGCCGGCGTTGGCTTTGCGGAGGGGGGTGAAACCAGCTTCGAGAAACTCGCCGGCAACGTCGAGGTGCTCACCGACAGTGAGCGGGACTACAGCTACTACAGCATCAACCTCGGTTACAACGTGCTCCCGGGGGAGGCGTTTCTCACCGAGAACTACGCGTTCAACACCAACTTCTACCTGATTGCCGGGGCAGGGGCCACCGATTTTGCTGGCGATACCCGGTTCACCCTCAATGCCGGCGCAGGCTATCAGGTGCTGTTGACCGACAGTGTTTCTGTTCACCTTGGCGTCCGGCAGCATTATTACCGGATTGATGTCCTGGGGGCGGAGAAAACCGCCATTAATACTGAGGTCAGCACGGGCGTGTCCGTCTTTTTCTGAACAGAGGAGCAATGGCTATGAGAGCATCCATGAAATCACTTGCAATGGCGGGCCTCCTGGCCTGCATCAGCCCCCTGGCAAACGCCGAGGCCATCAATGTGCCGGCGCCGGATTTTACCCTGGAAAGCCGGTCCGGGGAGAATCTGAGGCTGGAGGATCACCGTGGGGAAGTGGTAATGCTGAATTTCTGGGCTTCCTGGTGTGGGCCCTGCCGCCAGGAAATGCCGCTGATGGATACGCTTTACAGTCAATACAAGGACCTCGGCTTTACCATTCTCGCGGTCAATGTGGATGAAAACCGGGACGAAGCCCATCGTTTTCTGGACAAGGTTCCTGTGAACTATCCCATTCTTTACGATCCGGAAAGCTCTGTCAGTGAACTCTACGAAGTCCAGGCCATGCCGACGACCGTCATGATTGATCGCGATGGCAATGCCCGTTACCTGCATTATGGATACCAGCCGGGGTACGAAGACGATTACGAACAGCAGATTCGCGAACTGGTGCGCGAGTAACTTTCGGACGGAACTGTTATGCGAATTTTGTCGATCCTGTCTCCCATACTTCTGGCCACCCTGTTTGCCACAGCCTCTGGTTGTAGTTCTGTGGAGCCCTGGGTTAAACCATACGAGCGAGACAACCTGGCGGATCCCGTCATGAGTCTCAGCCGTCATGGCAAAGCGGATTCCTATATGAATCACGTCTATCAGGCCAGGGAATCTGCCCGGGGAGCGGAAGGCGGTTCGGGAGGTGGTTGTGGCTGCAACTGACGGCAACCGGTTCGTGCTGTCCGCATTGCTCCTGATCGTTCTGCTGCTGTCGGGACATCAGGCCCAAGCGGCAACGCTGCCGGTAGACAACGTGGATGTTCTTTATCATCGCTATGATGGCGGTGGCATGGTCATTGACGGTCCCTCGGTGTTGGTGCGCAAAAGCATTGGCTCGCAGTTTTCTCTTTCCGGACAGTATTACGTTGATTCCGTGTCGGCGGCGTCTGTTGACGTGCTGGCCACGGCCAGCCCGTACAAGGAAGAGCGCAACGAGTACACGTTTGGCATTGATTATCTGCACGACAAATCGATTCTGAGCCTCGGCTTTACCAACAGCACGGAAAACGATTACGAAGCCAATACGGTTTATTTCTCGCTTAGCCAGGAATTTTTTGGAGGCATGTCCACCGTGACCATGGGCTATGCCAGCGGCTGGGACGAAGTTGGCCGCGTTGGCAACGATTCCTTCAGCGAGGAAGCTGATCGCCGGAACTACCAGTTGGGTCTCAGCCAGGTGGTTACCCGCAACAGTCTGGTTGGTCTTGATCTGGAAGTGGTTACAGATGAGGGCTTCCTGCAGAACCCCTACCGTCAGAACCGCTATCTTGATCCGAATGATTCCACGGCGTTTCTTTACCAACCGGAACGTTACCCGGAAACCCGGACCAGTACGTCTGTTGCCGCCAGGGCGCTGTATTACCTGCCTTACCGCGCGTCGATCCGGGCCGAGTATCGCTATTTCAGTGACACCTGGGGCATCAACGCCCACACCATCGAACTGGGATACGTCCATGGGTTGAATGAACACTGGACCCTTGAGGGCTCCATTCGCTACTACACCCAGGGTGAGGCTGATTTTTACAGTGATCTCTTCCCGTTCGAGAACTCCCAGACTCACCTTGCAAGGGACAAGGAGCTGAGTTCGCTCTCCGGAACGACCCTGGCGGCTGGCGCGGTTTACGAGTGGAAGCAGACTTCCCTACCTGGCATTGATCGTTTGCAGTTCAGCCTTCTGGTGGACTGGCTGAACTTCGACTATGACAACTTCCGGGATGTCACCGCCGCCGGCGACTATCTCCCGGGTGAAGAGCCTCTCTATTCCTTCGACGCACTGGTAACCCGGGCCTCGTTGATTCTTGAATACTGAATTTGCAGGAAGATTGACCATGGCGACGTTTCTGAATAATCCCTTTCGTGTGCTGTTGACGGTATTGATCCTTGCAGGGGCCGGACCGGTCTTCTCCCAGGGCAGTGATTCGGGTAACGAAGACACAGCCGTTGCCGAGCGCGTGGAAGATCTGAAAAAGAAGGTCATTCGCCTGAACCGGGACCTGTTCATCCTCGAGGAAGATCTGCTGTTTCCCGCCAGCACCCGGATTGCCGTGTTCCTGAGTGTCGACACCGGCAAGTTCCTGGAACTGGATGCTGTGAAGCTGAAAGTGAACGATGAGATTGTGGCATCACACCTGTACACAGAGCGCCAGGTCAAGGCTCTTGAGCGGGGTGGCATGCAGCGACTCTACGTGGGCAACCTGAAAACCGGGGAGCATGAGATAACGGCCTTCGTGGAGGGAACCGGACCGGATAACCGGGTCTACAAGCAGGCGGCTTCCTTCGGGTTTGAAAAAGGGACCGGAACGGCCGCCCTGGAGATCCGGGTTGAGGATCGCTCGTCCAACTATCAGCCCTCCGTGTCCATCGTGGAGTGGGAGTAAACCGCATCGTGGGGTTGATGGGAAGCAAGCCGTTTCAGGGACGCCCGCTACTGTTCACGGGCGCTTTGCTGTGGCTGACGATTGGTATTCCGGCCCAGGCTGAGGAGTCGCAACCCGAACGGGCCAGAGACCTGCGATACGGATGGGCGCTCTATGACTATCATCAGGGAAATGCCTTTGAGGCTCTGACCCAACTGGCAGTTGCCCGCGAACAAGGCGGCATCCAGGGGCATGGCGATCACCCGGCGCTGGTAGAGGGTGGGCTCATGCTGTCCTGGGGTATGACCCGCGAGGCGAGTCGTTTGTTCACGCGGCTGCTGGGAGAAAACGGCGAAGGCAGCACGCTGTCCCCCGATATCCGCAATCAGGCCTGGTTCTATCTGGGCAAGGTCTTCTATCTGGAAGGCGAGCATACGCTGGCCAGTAAGAATCTGGACCGCGTGGATGGCGACATACTGGCCGACGCCAATTATGACCTGTTCCGGGAATGGATCTACCTGCGCGCCCGGCTGGCCATGATTTCGCCGCGATTCGGTGATGAATCTGAACTGACGTCTCTGAAAGGCCAGTTGGAAGCAACCGATATCTGGTCCCTCTACCTTCAGTACAACTCCGCAGTTTCCGCGCTGGATGCCGGTGACGCCGCTGCGGCAGAGACGGACTGGAAGGAATTGATCGCCATTCTTGATCAAACCAGACATACCGGCGAGCCGGATGCCGAGCGCCAGGGCCTGCTTGAGCGGGCCCGGCTGTCGCTTTCCCGGCTGCATCTTCGTGAAAACCACTTCGACGAGGCCCTGGAGGTTCTTGGCGCCATGCCGATGGATGGGGTCTTCTCGGACCAGGCTCTCTTTGACTATGCCGTAGCGGCGACGGGGCAGGGCCGGCCTGAACGGGCGCTCGACGCCCTTGAATCCCTGTCTGACCGCGCGTTGTTTCTGCCCTGGCGGCAACAGGTTCCCTTCGCCCGAGCCTATGTTCTGGAGCAGATGGGGGTGCCGGAGAGAGCTTTGCCGGCCTTTAAGCGGGCAGCCGACCATTATGAGGCCCGTATCGGCGAGCTCAGCGGCATCCGCAGCCGGCTCAGTGAAGAGAGCCTGATGGCCCAGCTCAGTGTCCAACGTGACGGCGACGGGATGCTTACGGATCCCTACGGCCGTCTTCGCGTGGAACCCGTCGACTTCGGTCTGGCGGAAGTGCTGGCCACGGAAGCGTTTCAGCAGGCTCTCGGCGAACTGAACGAGTTGTATCGGATGCAATCGTTCATTACCGAGCGACAATCCCGTTTCGACGCCTTCAGAACCATACTGGATACCCGGGAGCAGCAGCGTCAGGTTCGTATTGCCCAGACCCGGCAGGCACTCGAGGAGCAGCAGGCAGACCAGTGGCGTCAATTGCACCAGGAATTCCGGGAGACGATTTCCGCTGCGTTGGCAGGGGAGGATGCCGAGTTCTTTATGACCTCGGAACAAAAGGCTTTGAGGGACAAGCTTGATGAGGTCGAGACAACCCTTGCGGAGCTGCCAGACGATGACACCACGGCCAGCCAGCGTGCCACCTATCAAAGGATGCGCGCCTACCTGGATTGGTGGATCGTGGATGATTATGGTGTGAACCGATGGGCGGCGCAAAGGCAGTTGCGGGGCCTCAATCATGAAATGGAGCGCTTCCAGGCTCAGCGGCAACGGGTTGAAGCCCTGATGGCTGAAGACGCCCGCCAGGCAGAGCTGGCTCGCCGTATCGCTGACAGTGAACGGGAGCTTGCGGTTCTTGGGCAAGAGGTGTCTGAGGCATTGGTCAGTGCCCGGCAAATCCTTTTGAACAGGGTAGACAGGATGCTTGCCGCCCAGCAGGCCGAACTCAATGGTTACCTGGTGGCTTCCCGCCACGCCCAGGCCCGGTTGGCTGATAAGCTGTTCCGTGCCTCTCACAGTGCAGGTGCCGGCGATGAGTAGGCGGACACTTGTGACGATGGTCAAGGGAACAGTCGTTGCGGCGGCGTTTGTCCTGGCCAGTGGCTGCCAGATGCTGCAGTCGGTGATCCCCGGCGCAAGCGAGGAAATGTCCCAGGTCCGGGAGGGAACCCTGGCGGCGCTTCCGGTAATGGACGCTCAGCGCAGTGATGACGGCGCTTTGGACGAAGCCACGCAGAGCGGTGATGTCTCGATCGAAACCGTCATGGAAAGCTACAAGGCGCTTTTGCCGCTCGTAGACGACCCCCGGAAGCAGGTGACCATCCGGCATCGTCTGGCCGACCTGGAATTCCAACGGGCGGAGCGGAAAATGGCCGATGCCGCCGTGGATGAGCTTTCCGGTGCCATTGATGCCTATCAGCGTCTCCTGTCGGAACATCCGGATCGCGACGGCAATGACCAGATCTACTATCAGCTTGCCAGGGCCTGGGAACTGCGCGGTGCAACACCGCAGCAGCTGGAAGCACTGAACACCCTGGTCCGCCGCTATCCGGAATCGGAATACTGGATTGAGGCTCAGTTCCGTCGGGCGGATCTCTTGTTCATCGATGGTCGCTACCAGGAGGCGGAGCAGGCGTTCGACGAGGTTACCCTGGCCAGTGAGGAACGCATGGCCGACGCCTCGTTTCTGGTAAATGCGCACTACATGAAAGGTTGGAGCCTTTTCAAACAGGCGGAATATCAGGAGGCCCTGTTCAGCTATGTAGAAGTGCTGGATCTGGTCATGCCGGAGGGGCAGCCGGTGGCCGATGTTGATCAGCGGAGCCAGACCCTGATTGAGGATCTGTTCAGGGTAATGGGACTGTCACTGTCTTATCTTGACGGAGCAGAAACCCTCCAGGCGCTTTTTCGCCAGACCGGCGGGCGTCCCTACGAGATCCTGGTTTACGACCGTTACAGTGAGCTGCTTCTGGAAAGGGAGCAATACGGCGATGCGATCAATGTATTCGAAGCCTATATAGAAGACCACCCCACAAGCCCCTGGGCACCGCGCTATCACATACGAATCATAGAAACCCTCGAGCTCGCCGGCTTTACCCGTACCATTCCCGAGCGCAAGGCTAGTTTTGTCAGCCTCTACGGAATCTACAGTGAATACTGGCAGTCGGCAGGCCCGGACGCCACTGGCTTTATCGAGCAACAGCTGGAACAGCAGTTGCCGGAGCTGGCGGATCGTCACTACCTGTTGGCGGGCAAAGCGCCTGATGACAGGCAGGCCGACAATCAATACCGCAAGGCCGCCAGCTACTACGCCGAGTTTGCCGCTACCTTCCCGGATCATCCTCGCACGCCAGAGCGTCTGTTCCTGCTGGGTGAGACCTACCTGGAACTGGAGGACTGGCCTGCTGCTATTGCTGCCTTTGAACGGGTTGCCTATGACTACCCGGCAGATACATTGCCGGAGCGCGCTCCGGAGGCTGGTTATGCCTCAGTGCTGGCATTCCGGGAGTACGCCGACACCTGGGCCGATGAGCCCGTGTCTGCGCGGTTGGCCTATGAGGAGTTACAGCAGTTGAACCGACTCCGGTTTGCCAATGCCTTTCCCGGTGATCCCCGGGCGCCTGGGGTGTATTACCTTGCGCTGCAACGCGAATTTGACCGGCAAAACTCGGACGAGACAGTGGCCATGGCGGCTCGCCTTGTGGCCTGGCAGCCGGCACCTTCGGCAGAGCTGACCACAGAAGCTTTGCTATTATCCGGCCACGGATTGTCTGAACTGGCCCGATACGGCGAGGCGGAACAGGCCTATCGTGATGCCCTGGCGGTCATGAGTGAAGACGATGAACGCAGGGGCAGCGTGCGTGAAAACCTGGCGGCGGCGGTTTACCGGCAGGCCGAACAGTTGGCGGACGCGGGTAACGTCGAGGCTGCTGTCGACGAGTTTCTGAGGGTCGGTGCAGAGGTTCCCGAATCAGCTTTGCGGGCCAATGCGGAATACGATGCCACTGCTCTGCTCATCACTGCCAATTCCTGGGACCAGGCCATCAATGTGTTGAATGACTTCCGACGTGCTTTCCCGGATCACGAACTGATTGACACGGTTCCTGCAAAGCTGGCGCTGGCTTACCGTGAAACGGGGCAATGGGGGCGTGCCGCAGATGAACTCCAGCGCATGGTTGCGTTGGCCAGTACGCCGGAAGAACGGCGCGAAAACCTGTTGATTGCGGCAGAGCTCTATGATCAGGCCGGTAATCGGGATAAGGCTATCGATACATGGCGCACCTACGCTAACGCCCATCCTGAGCCGGCGGATGTGTATATGGAAGCGGCGAACCGGTTGTCTGAGCTCTATCGGGAAGAGGGGGATTCTGAAAGAAGGGATTTCTGGTTACGTAAACAGATGGAAACGGTTGACCGGGACCCGGAAGCTGCGGACGACCGTATGCGTTATCTGGCTGCTTCAGCGTCTGCGAGCCTGGCTCGCGAAGCCCTTGCACGATACGACAGTATCCGCCTGACGCTGCCGCTCAACGAGAGTATGACGGCAAAAACCGAAGCGCTCGAAAGGGCGGTAACGGCCTATCAGAAAACCGCCAACTATGGCCTATCGTTATTTGCCACTGAGGCGGGTTACCAGATTGCCCACATATACGCGCGTCTTGGCACCGATCTGATGGACTCAGAGCGGCCGACCGGGTTGAGCGAACTCGAATTGGCCCAGTATGAGCTTCTGCTTGAAGAGCAGGCTTATCCCTTCGAAGACAACGCCATCGACATTCATGAGCAGAATATCCGGCGAGCCCGGGAAGGCATATACGATGAGTGGGTCAGGCGCAGTTACGAGGCTTTGAAGGATCTGTTACCGGGGCGTTACCGGAAGGAAGAAGTGACTGCGGGAGTTGTCAATGAATTGGACTAGGGCTTACGGAATCTGTCTGCTGACCGTGCTCGCGATCTCTGGTTGTGTGTCGGCCCCGCCGGAGCCCGGAGATCCGACATCAGACGAGGCCTTGCTGCAGGCTTTGTTCCGTGAGGCCGTTCAGACCATAGAGCAGGGTGACCTGAACGAGGCCCGGTCACGCTTCGAGCAACTCGCCCGCGATTATCCTGACAAGGCCGGTCCTGCGGCCAATCTTGGTATTATTGCGTTCACGGAAGGAGACTTCGAGACTGCCAAACAGTGGTTTGAGCAGGTTCTGGGGGTCAGCCCCCAGCATGTCCATGCGTTGAATTATCTGGGCGTTATTGCCCGTAACGACGGAGAGTTCAGCGAAGCGGAGCAATACTACCGGGCGGCGTTGGCCGCCGATCAGGATTACGCCCCGGCGATTCTCAATCTTGCCTTTCTGCTGGATATCTATCTGGGCAAACCCGCCAAGGCTGTTGAGCTCTATGAGCGTTATCAATCCGCAGCCAGCGAGCCTCACCCAAGACTGGAAGACTGGATATTCGATGCGAAAAACCGAATCTGATGTGGAAGATGTGATATGAGACATTCCGCGTTGACACTATTGCTGGCTTTGACCCTCCTGGCCGCCAACTCCGGGGTTCAGGCTCGGGACTCGTCAGGTGTGGTGACCATTGAAGGAACACGCATTCGCGGCGATCAGGAGGTGCCCACGGTGATGTACCTGGTGCCCTGGCAATCACCGGAAGTGGAAGAGTTGCGGGCGCCGGACGAGCGTCTGATGGTCGGTCAGGGCCTCAGTCCGCTGGAGCGTTACGAATTTCAGCGGTTCATTCAGTACCACCAGGCCTTCATAAAGCAGGCGCCACCGGCAACCGGGGAGTGAACTGTGATGTTCATCACGCTACGAATGTGCCCGCGCGCAAGATTCAACAAACCCTCACACAGATTTTCGCGAACTTACCCTCCCGGGGGAGGGTCGCGCATAGACTGACCTGAAAACCGGACCATGGAGTGCCCAGAAAATGATTGATACCGCCGTTCGCTTCTTCCAGGAAGGTGGCTTTTTTATGTTTCCGATTGCCGTTGTGCTGATCATCGGACTCATTGTTGCCATTGAACGTTACGTTTACCTCTCCGCCCAGAAACTGACCAACCGCCGGGACTTCAATCGCCTTCATCAGATGATTGCCAGGCGCGACCTGAAGGGTGCCCTGAATTACACCCAGGAGTCCGGCAGTGCCATGTCGACCATGATCGGCTTCGGCCTTCAGCGCCTGGCCCGTCGCCAGGGTCGGGAGGAGATCGAGTACGCCATGGAAGAGGGCCTGCTGGATGTCATGCCGCGACTGGAAAAGCGCACTCAGTACCTGGCCACACTGGCCAACATCGCCACCCTGCTGGGTCTGCTCGGGACCATCATCGGCCTGATTGCTGCGTTCACCGCGGTGGCTGCGGCGGACCCGGCCCAGAAAGCGAGTCTGTTGTCGCAGAGTATTTCGGTGGCTATGAATACCACGGCATTCGGCCTGATGTCGGCCATTCCCATGCTGCTGATCCATTCCCTGCTGCAGACCAAGACCAATGAAATTGTCGACAGCTTCGAGATGGCCGGCATCAAGGTTCTTAACCTGCTCAGTGACGGCTCCGGCAACAAGTCCGCCGTTCAACCCCAGGCCCAGAATGCCGCTGCGCCAGCCCAAGTAGCGACACCGGCCGGTAGCCCGGCCTGATAACCCGCCAGAAGGATGTCAGGCCATGAGACGGAAACATCGTCGCCTACAGAGTGAGGCCGATCTCGACATCACGCCGTTCATGAACCTCATGATTGTGCTGGTGCCGGTACTGTTGCTGAATATGGTGTTCGCCCACACCAGTGTTCTGGAACTGAACTTCCCGACCGGTGAGAGCCTGTCGGCGGAGCAGGCCGGGGAACTGCAGATCCAGGTCGTGATCTACGAGGATCGGCTGGTGGTTGCCGATAACCAGGGCGGCGTGATAAAGAACATTCCCCGGCGAGAGGGCGAGTATGATTTTGCGCTGCTCAAAGATGTAATGAAGGAAATCAAGAGCCGGGTGCCGGACAAGAAAGATGTGGTCATCATGCCATCCCGCGAGACGTCCTATCAGTCTCTGGTTTCCGTGATGGATACGGTCCGGTCCTATGAAGCGGTGGTGGCCGGCAGCGTTGTGGAGGCCGAGCTTTTCCCCGAGATTTCACTGGGTGATGCCCCGGTTCAGGCCACGGGATCCGCGGAGGTGAGTTCATGAAAGAATCCGCCAGGGCCCGCCGCCAGAAACGCCACTACCGGCGCAATAAAAGCCAGGGAAAAATGAACCTGGTGTCGCTGATGGACATCTTTACCATCCTCGTGTTCTTCCTGATGGTGAACTCGTCTTCCGACGTGCAGGTACTCAATCAGAACAATACCATCAAGCTGCCGGATTCCTCCGCTAAGCAACCTCCGGGTGATGTGCTGGCGCTGACCGTGACCGACCGGGATATCCTGGTAAACGGTCGACTCGTGGTCAAACGGGACGCCTTCCAGACCTTTGAAGGGCAGGTGGAGCCGTCCCTGAAACAGGAACTGGACTATCAGGCCAGCCGTTCATCGGCACCGGCGCCAGAGGCGGGCCGGCCCATTACTATCCTCGCGGACCGGGAGCTGCCTTACGAGCTGCTCCGGAAAATCATGTCCACCTGTGTGGACGCCGGTTATGCCAGCATTTCCCTGGCGGTTAATCAGCGCACGGAAAAGGGGACCTGATCGCTATGGATTACCGCTATGGGTTGCCCTGGAACCGGGAGCGCGGGGAGCGTAAGCGGCTGCTGGCTGCCGCAGTCGTGGTCGTGCCGTTGTTCCTGGCTTTCGCAGGTTACGTCAGTTGGATAGAGCTGCCGGAACGGGACAGGCAGGAGCAGGAAGCTTTGCCGCCCCAGTTGGCCAAACTGATCATTGAGAAAAAGGAGCCGCCAAAACCGGTGCTGCCGGAGCCTGAGCCGCCGAAACCCGAGGAAAAGTCGGTAGAGCAGGCGAAACCTGAGTCTGAGCCCGAGCCGGTCCCTGAGCCAGTGGTGCTGGAGCCGCAACCGGAGCCCGAGCCGCGGGTTGCCGAGAAGCCAGAGCCGAAGCCGGAAGAGGTGGCCAAAGCCCGCGAAAAGGTAAAGAACACCGGCATTCTGGCCATGGGTAACGAACTCTCGAAACTCAGTTCGCTGGCGGAGTCGGTCAAACTGGATGCGCCGGTAGCCAGGTCCGCCGAGCCTATCGCCCGAAAAACTGGTGATACACTGGCTTCCCGCGCCACCACAAACTCCAAAAGCAGCGGTGTGAACGAGGAAGCCCTGAACCGGGAGGTCCGTCAGGTTGCCCTGGCCGAACGCCAGCGGGCAGAAGTGGCGGAAGCAGAAAGAATTGCCGCAGCAAAAGAAACCGCGCGCCGGGAACAGCAGGAAACGGCCGCCAGAACCCGGAGCAAGGAAGAGTTGCGCCGCACCATGGATGCCAACAAGTCGGCGATCTACAGTATTTACAACCGGGAATTGCGACGGAAACCTTCCCTGAGGGGAAGCATCACGCCAGAGCTGGTCATCGAGCCAGACGGGGCAGTGTCCAGCTGTTCGGTGGTGGAATCCACGCTCAATGAGCCGGCGCTCGAGAGCAAGATCTGTAACCGTTTGAGGCTGGTGGATTTCGGAGCCCGGCCCGGGGTAGACCAGACCCGCATCCGGTATCCGATTGAACTGCTGTCCAGCTAAAAATGCTGGACAGCAGCCTCACTCACCGCTGAACAACCGGAACAGGTTCCGTCCGTCCTGCTTGGCCCGATACATGGCAATGTCGGCACCTTGTAGCAGCTCGGAAGCGGTGGCGCCATCCCGGGGGTAAAGGCTGATGCCGATACTGGAACCCATTTTCAGTGACTCGCCGTTGATGCGGTAGGGATCATCGTTTCTGGCGATCAGGCGTTCTGCCACCTGATAGACATCGTCAGGATGTTCCAGATCGGGCAACAGGACAATGAATTCGTCCCCGCCGAGCCGGGCCAGGGTATCGTCTTCACGCAAACAGCTCTGGACGCGCCTCGTGAACTGCAGCAGTAATTCATCGCCGGCAGCGTGGCCAAGCCTGTCGTTCACGTTCTTGAAATGGTCCAGGTCCATAAACATGACGGCCAGCAGGGATGAACGGCGATGGGCATGGCGAATGGCGTGCTCTAGGCGATCCTCAAGAAGCCGGCGGTTTGGAATGCCCGTCAGGGCATCGTAGTAGGCAAGCTGGCGGATCTGCTCCTCGTTTTTCCGGTTCTGGGTGATATCCGTGAAAAGCCCGGCATAGTGCGTGGTATTGCCATTACTGTCAGTGATGGCGGTAATCGTCAGCAGCTCAAGGTAGATCTCTCCGGTTTTTCGCCGATTCCAGACCTCGCCACGCCAGTAGCCATGGGTAACCAGTGAATTCCACATGCGCTGGTAGAATTCGTCGTCGTGGCGGCCGGAGGACAGGAGCTGCGGCGTTTTACCGACAACTTCGTCCGGACTATAGCCCGTCAGGTGAGTGAACGCCGGGTTGACGAACTCAATGTTTACGTCCCTGTCCGTAACCATGATGCCTTCGAAGGAGGACTCGATCACCCGCTCCGCCAGTTGCAGGGTCTGCCGGGATTTCGCGAGTGCCCGGTCCCTTTGCTCCAGTGCTTCCCGCAAATCGTCCAGGTACATCTGCTCGGCACCCGCGAGCATGTCGTTGTAGCCAATCAGGCCAGTGACCTCACCCCGGCTGTTGGTTACGGCCAGATGCCGGATCCGGTGATTGATCAGCAGGTCCCTGGCACGAATTAACGGCTCGGATTCGCTGACGGTCAGTAATGGCCGGATGGCCAGGTCGGCGGCCAGGGCATTACCGGTATTGCACGCAATCAATCGGACTATATCCCTTTCGGTGAGAATGCCCAGCCCCTCGTCATGGCAATCGACCACGACGGCACCAGCCTGATGCCGATGCATGATCGCCGCAACCTCAGCGAGGGCAACCTGCCCATCCACGACCAGCGGGGGGTGCGGGATGGCGGTACTGACCTCCCTCAGCCGCAGGTAGGGCTCAAGTCCCTGATTGAGGGCAAGGTCGGTCTGGGACAGGATGCCCAAATGTGAACCGGACTCATCGACAATAAGGAAATGCCGTTTCCCGGTATCCCGAAACCGCAGGGCGGCCTCGCCCGCATCCATATCCCCGGGCAGGGTGAGCACCGGCGAGCTCATGACTGAACTGATCGGACGTTCAAAGCTGGCCGGCTCGGAAAAGTCGATTGTCAGGGCATCACGCTCGGTCCAGATGCCGGTCACCTGACCATTTTCGGTAATCAGAATCGAGCTGACCGAGCGCTCTGCCATCTGAGCCGCTGCGTCAGCGATGGGGGTGTCCGGAGAGCAGTGCAGCAAAAAACCGCTGTGCATGATGCGTGATATTGGTAGCGGTCGCCCCATGGGCTTTCCTTTCCTTTGTTTTATTATCAGTCTAACATTTCGCCGCATCCGCCGCTTTAACTTTCACATAGCTCCCGGGAGCGTCCTCAAGTGCGGGCAGTTTGCCATCTCCCGGTACGCGGGCTGGTACTTTCTCTTCAGAGAACGTAGCAATCCACTCAAGCCAGTGTGGCCACCAGGATCCCGGATGGTGTTCGGAGCTGTCGAGCCAGTCGTCGGCGTCCGGTACCAGCGTGTCGTTGGTCCAGTAGCCATATTTTTCCTTGTAAGGCGGGTTGATCACCCCGGCGATATGGCCCGAGCCGGAGAGTATAAAGCGAACATCACCACCGTGCGCCAGCGCGCCTTTGTAGGTGGTTTTCCACTTGGCGATATGGTCTTGCCTGGCCGAGAGGAAAAAGGATGGCACATCGATCTCGGACAGGTTGATGGATTCCCCGGCCAGGGTTAGTGAATCCGGCTGCACCAGCCGGTTATTCAGATACATTTCCCGCAGATAGAAGCTGTGCATCTTCGCCGGCAGGTTGGTGCCGTCGGTGTTCCAGTAGAGCAGGTCAAAGGCGGCCGGTTTCTGTCCCTTCAGATAGTTATTGGTCCAGAACGACCAGAACAGCTCGTTTTCCCGGAGCAGGTTGAAGGTAAAGGCCATGGCGCGGCCGTCCAGATAGCCCTTGCGCTCAAGCATGCGCTCGATCCCCCGGAGGGAGTGATCGTTGATAAACACGCCGATGCCGCCCGGGTCCGAAAAATCCAGCAGGGTTGTCAGATAAGTTGCGCTCGCCACCGGGTTGCGCCGCTTTTTCTTCAGCCAGGCGAGAGTGGAGCCCAACAGGGTGCCACCGATGCAGTATCCGATGACATTCATCCGTTCTTCGCCGGTGGTCTCGGTTACCGCATCCATGGCGGCCAATGGCCCCAGTTGCATGTAGTCGTCCCAGCCCTTGTCCCGGAGCGAGGGCCCGGGGTTACGCCAGGAAATGATAAAAACGGTCTGACCCTGGTTCACCAGCCACTGGATGAAGGAGTTCCTGGTGGTCAGGTCCAGGATGTAATACTTGTTGATCCAGGGAGGCACGATCAGAAGGGGACGCTTGCTGACGGTTTCCGTTGTGGGCGAATACTGGATCAGTTGCATCAGCTCATTCTGAAAGATCACCTTGCCCGGGGTGGTTGCCAGGTTGCGGCCTACCTCAAAGGCGGAGCGATCAGTCATGCCGACGTTGAACAGCGACGGATTCCGGCGCAGGTCTTCGATCAGTTGGCGGCCTCCATCAACCAGATTCATGCCCTTGCGCTCCCAGGTAATCCTGAGCACTTCCGGATTGGTTGCCGGAAGGTTCGAGGGCGAGAGCAGGCTGGTCAGTTGCCGGCCATAGAACAGCATCTGGCCCCTCCCCGCCTCGGGCATGCCTTCCATACCCTCCACCCAGTTCAGGAACGCCCGGGAATTGATCAGGTAGGCCTGGTGCAGAACATCAAAAGGCAAATGCCGGTGCCAGTCGTCAGCCTGGAAACGCCGGTCATCCGGCTCTGGCTCAGCCACGGGCTGTTTTTCCTTGCCGGTCAGCCGGGCAAGGGTGTAATACCCCAGCGCCAGGTGTTTGCGGGCCAGGCCCAGCTCCGCACCGGCAAACCTGAGCGGATGGAGCAACAGATCCTCGGCCATGGTCCGGTAGGCATCCGACATTTCAGTCAGGGTAGAGAGTTTCGCGTCGTCCATGACGCCTGCATCCCCGAGCAGCTTCTCCAGTTGCTGCTGCCCCTGCCGGACATTGGTTTCAAAGCGGTTGACCAGCTGTTTGACGGCTTTCCCGAGCGTATCCAGGCCGAACATGACAATCCCTTACTTGGCGGTTTTCGGGCCCGGTTTGGCAGTTTCTTCCGGCGCCTTCTCGAACACCTTCTGAATCTGCTCCCGGCTTTCATTGAAGTAATCCTGCCAGGCTTTCCAGTCCGAATTGAATTGTTCGCTGAGGGATTTAAGGGTTTCGGCCTGTTCGCCGGTCAGGGTTTTCAGCCCCTCCAGATCCCGTACTTCAGATACTTTCCGGGCCTGTTCCAGGGTGACATCAGCATAGCGACGGAAGGCATTCATCTGCATTTCGGCGGCCTTGCTGAACTGTTCGAACAGGGTCTCGTTCAGACGCGTGGCTTTTTCAGTCAGGTCGTTGGTCATTGCTACAACTCCTTTGTATACAGGTTAAATGAAGCCTTATTCTGCCTCAGTCGGCATGACAAAATTTTGACAAGTATCAACCCCAGGCTCAGCTTATGCTTTACTGTAGACGTTTGTATATCCCGGATTATCCGCACGGGGCAGGAGGCGTAATATGAGTGACCGCAAATCGGAACTGGAAACACTGCGGGCAGACCTGAAGGCCAGGCTTTCCCGTTATGAGGCGCATCAGCATCGAGAGGGCGGCGCGCTGGACAAGGACTTTGAGGAACAGGCCACCCAGACCCAGAACGACGAAGTGGTTGATTCCCTTGAAACAGAAACCCGCGCCGAACTGGCGCAGATAGAGCGTGCGCTTGAGCGTATCGAGAGCGGCGTTGGCGACGAGTGTGAATCCTGTGGCGAGGCCATTGACCCCCGCCGTTTGCAGGTGCTGCCCTATACCACCCTCTGCGTTGACTGTGCTGAAGACTGATCTCGTGGAACCAGGGGCGGCAGCCACGACAGAGCCACCGGTATTTCACACCCGGGGGCTCTGGCAAATGCGAGGCCAGGTGTGCCTGTGCGCCTCACAGGCTGGGGCGGTGGCACTCTGGATGCGGAATTTGTGCTCTGGGCCTCTGCCGATGAGCTTCAGATCCCCGAGTCCGCCATTTTTCGCAAGGATGGCCAGAGCCTTGTATTCCGGGTGGTGGGCGAACGGGGGGAGCTCACAACCGTTTCAACAGGCCGCACCAATGGGTTCTACACGGTCATTCTGGACGGCCTGAGTGAAGGCGATCTTGTGGTCCGCCATCCGGGTCGCCAGTTGGAAGATGGCAGTCGGGTGAGAGTCCGATAGTGTCGGCCTTTTCAGCGCCGACCCGGCCGATAATCACGATACTGGAGTACGGGAATGATCAATCGACTTGCACCTGTGGCCTGGGTAACCGTATTTCTGGCCGTGTTTTTCTGGTCTGCCATCGAGCCGAAGGATCGGGCAACCTGGGTGCTGGAGGTGTTGCCGGCAGCAGTCGGTTTTGGCTTGGTTATCTGGTGCTTTTTCCGGTATCCGCTCACGCCGCTGGTGTACCAGCTGATACTGGTGCATGCTATCATTTTGATGGTTGGCGGTCACTATACCTATGCTGAAGTTCCGGTATTTGACTGGTTCCGGGACTGGTTTGGCTGGGGGCGCAACAACTACGATAAACTGGGGCACCTGGCCCAGGGTTTCGTGCCTGCGATCATTGCCCGGGAACTGGTGATACGGTTCGGTGTTTTTGCCCGCCGCGGGTGGCGATCATTTTTTATCGTCTGCTTCGCTCTCGCCGTGAGTGCCTTCTATGAGCTGATTGAGTGGTGGGTCGCCCTGCTGAGTGGCGAAGCGGCCGAAGCCTTCCTTGGTACCCAGGGCTATGTGTGGGATACCCAGTCGGATATGGCCTGGGCACTGTCCGGTGCCATTCTTGCCCTGATTCTGCTGGGCCGTGTTCATGACCGTCAATTGCAGGGCCTGGAAGGTCGTGATCGTCACAGGTTTCACATTCCGGAAAATGGAATAGAGCGGCATGTCTGAACAACAACCGGCTCAGAGCACATCGGATGGACTTCCACGCAGCCAGGTCGCCGGCCTGATCCTTGGCGCCGCATTTCTGCTGGCAACAATGATTTTCCCACCCCCGGAAACCATGGGCGCAGAAGCCTGGGCAGCCCTGGGTCTGATGCTGTTGATGGCCACCTGGTGGTCAACGGAAGCCATCCCGATTCCGGTCACCGCCTTGCTGCCGATTGTTCTGGTGCCAGCGCTCGGGCTCGGGAACGTTGGCCAGGCCACGTCGCCTTACGCCCATCCGATTATTTTCCTGTTCCTGGGCGGCTTCACACTCGGGCTTGCCATGCAGCGCTGGAACCTGCACCGCCGGATTGCCCTCATGACCCTGAAGGCCGTTGGCAGTGAGCCGCGTCGGCAGATCGGCGGTTTTATGCTGGCCACCGCTTTTTTGAGCATGTGGGTAAGCAATACCGCAACGGCCATCATGATGCTGCCCATTGGCCTGTCGGTGGTGGGCATGTTGGACAGCGGTAATCCCAAGGGGGTTCGCCGCTATGCCACCGCGCTTTTGCTGGCCATTGCCTATTCCGCCAGTATCGGCGGCATCGCAACTCTGATTGGCACACCGCCCAATGCTCTGCTGGCGGCGTATCTGAGTGAAAACCAGGGCATCTCAGTCGGCTTTGCCCAATGGATGCTGCTTGGGGTTCCGGTCACGATCATTATGCTGGCCCTGGCCTGGTGGTGGCTGACACGTCGGGACTTCGGCCTGGGCAGTTCCGGTGATGGCGGCAGCGCAATACGGGAGGAGCTTGTTGCTTTGGGGTCGCTTGGCAGGGGTGAAAAACTGGTTGCCGCGGTATTCCTGGTCACCGCCAGTGCCTGGATTTTCCGACCGCTGTTATCAGACAGCCTGATGCCATGGTTAAGCGATACCGGTATTGCCATCGCCGCCGCTATTGCCATGTTTATTATTCCGGTAAATACCAGCAAACGGGAGTTCCTGCTGGACTGGGAAACAGCCAGGGGTATCCCCTGGGGGGTTCTGTTGCTGTTCGGTGGTGGCCTGGCAATGGCTGGCGTGATCAGCAGCTCCGGCTTGGCGGAATGGATCGCGCAAAGCCTCGGGGCGGCTGGCACCCTGCCAACGCTTGTGATGATTGTGATGGTGACAGGTGTGATTATTTTTCTCACCGAGGTTACCAGTAATACTGCAACGGCCGCCGCTTTTCTGCCCCTTCTGGGCGCACTGGCCATGAGCCAGGAAGTATCGCCACTGCTGCTGACGGTCCCGGCGGCTATCGCAGCCAGTTGCGCCTTCATGATGCCGGTGGCAACGCCGCCCAATGCGATTGTGTTTGCAAGTGGCCACATGCAGATCAGCGACATGATCCGGGCGGGCTTTGCCCTGAACCTCATGGGTATTGTGGTAGTGACGCTTCTGAGTTACCTGCTTCTGGGACTGGTTTTCACCTACTCTTCCTGAATCTCACCGTCGGTAATCAGGCGATGGTCATCGGGCTCCAGGTACCGTAGCTGGTCGTTGTGGAGACTGTTTTTGTGTTATCCCGTCAAACCCCGGGGTCCTCCCGGCCAGTGTCATGAACCAGTTCTCAAATCCTTTCTGGAAAGCCCCCTCTGCAGCGACAGATTTGAGGCACAGTTATCTTTAAGGGGGCAGGCTTTTCGGTATCTTACCGTAACAACATGTAACCCGATAAATACCGTGGCCAATAAAAACAGGGACTTCGTCTGACATGCTGCTGGTGCTCGCCGGATCCATTCTTACATTCACCCTGGTGCAGGAAGCGACCGTTGTGGAGCCTTTTGAGAAGGGCACCATCGTTATTGAGCAGGACGTGGATTCGGGCCCTGTTGAATTGCGCTCCGATGTCCGGGTCGAACCGCTGGTGGCGCAGAAGTTCCGGAACATTGTTCGCCAGGCCTACGATTACAGCTGCGGCAGTGCGGCGCTGACCACGGTGCTTAACTTCTATCTGGGGCGAACGCTGTCCGAGCGCCAGGTGATGGAAGGCCTGCTCCATTACGGCGAAAGCGAGCGGATTGTTGAGCGGCGCGCATTCTCCATGCTTGACATGAAACGGCTCGTTACCGCCCTCGGCTATCCGTCAGGCGGATTCCGGGCCACCATTGATGACCTCAAGGACCTTGATCACCCTGCAATTGTTCCGATCCATCATGCCGGCTTCAAACACTTCGTGGTACTGCGAGCCATAAGGGATGGGCGGGTTTTCCTTGCAGACCCGGCGGTGGGGAATCTTTCCTTCACCCTTGATCAGTTTGAGGAGAAATGGGACGACAACGTGCTGTTTATAGTATTTCCGGGAGGTGACAAGCCCCTCGACAACCTGGAGCTGAAAGAGGAAGACCTTCGCTTTGTCGACGACCAGACCATGACGCTGCTGGCGCTGGACAGGATACCGGAGTTTCACGAATCCACCGAGAGGCGCATCCAGAATCTGCTGGAGCGCCAGAAAAACAATCCCGATGGCAGCGTCCAGAACACCCGAAAGCAGTTGTATTACCGTCGTAATTAACTAGCCGGGGATCACCGGCGCCAGGAAAACTACTAATAAGAAAGGGAGTCAGGATGAATCGTTGGTTTGCACGAGGCGTTATCCTTGTTTCCATGGCAGGTCCGCTTTCGGGCATGGCCCTGGCGGATGAAGGAAGTGTGGATCAGGCGCGGGAGGCGCTGGCCAAACAGGAGGGAGACAAAGATGCTTCACGGCAGTTGGAAGAGGTATTCCAGGCTGCGGAGAAGAATTACTCCCTTCAGAAGAAGGGGTCTCACTACCTGCTTTACTCATTCGACTATACCTATACCGCCGACCAGCGGCTGGACCTTGCCATTACCAACGGCTCGGTGCGGAACCTTGACATAGTACCGTCGGCCACCCACTATTTCACCAATGCCTTTTCCTACGACTTCGGCCTGCTTGATAACCTGACGGTTGGTACCCGAATTCCACTGGTGGTCAAGTACGACACTCAGGATGAACTGAGTGTTTACGATTTCGGTGACATCTCCTTCACCGGCCGCTGGCAGCCCTTTGCCTATGTGCCTGGCAAGATGTCGACCACCCTGTTCGGAACCCTGACGAGCAAGACCGGCGTCAGCCCCTACGAGATCGATATCAACGAACAGCTCTCCACTGGCAGCGGCTATTATTCGGTCGGTGGCGGCGCGAGTCTGTCCAAGGTGCTGGATCCGGTGGTGATCTTCGGTTCGGTGAGCGCCACCTATAATCTGCCCGTAAAAGGCCTTCAGCAAGTCCGGGGAGCACGGCTGCTGACGGAAGTGGATCCGGGGTTCGGACTGTCGGGTTCGGCCGGCTTCGCCTATTCACTGTCCTATGACATCTCCCTCAGTATTTCGGCTCAGCTCAGCTACACCGACGAGACCCTGCTGAGTTTCTCGAATGGCGATCAGGCCGTGGCCCAGGACCAGATGACCGGTTTTCTGAGCCTGTCTCTGGGTACTCGCGTCAGCGATACCACAATAGTCAACACCAGTCTTGGCATCGGTCTCACCGAGGATGCGCCGGACTTTTCCCTGGGGGTCTCCCTGCCCATTAACTTCTCCGGCCTCAAAGAGTGACTGGTGTCGTTGACAAATTACGGGAAGGGAAGGATTTCATGGGACAGAAAAGCCACAATTGTCGGATTCTCGCGGCTCTGATTGCCACGACCATCTCGTGTGGTGCCCAGGCCCAGCTTGCGCAGAACCTGACCATTCATCCCAAGGCCCTGGCGCTCGGGAACGCGGTAACCGCTGATCCTCCGGGCATCATGGCGATTCACTACAATCCGGCGGGCCTGACCAAGCTGGAGGATCGCCAACTGGAAGTGAACCTGATGAGCGTCTACCTGGATATTGATGCGGGATTCACGGCACCTGAAGGCTACCAGATTTTTGGCATAGACGGGCTGGAGACTGATCCCCGGACGGGCAAGCAGAGGGACCCGGTTGCCAATACCCGCAGCCATACCAACAACGTGGCCCTGTATATTCCGGGCTATGGCATTCTGAGGGCGCCGCCGGGGCCGGCCGTTGCGCCATCGGCGGGTGTCAGCATCAATCCGCCCGGGTCCAAACTGACCTTTGGCAACGCGTTTTACATGCCGCTGGCAGCGGGTTTTTACCGGGACAAGGACGATCCGGGCCGGTACCAGCCCCAGGCCACCGCCTTGCAGAGAATTACCTATCTGTCACCAACGGTTGGTTACGAGATCAACGACCAGTGGTCGGTTGGTGTCGGTATTCACCTGTCGCAGATGGGTATCGCCGCGGATCAGTACATGCGGGCGCCCAACATGTTGCTGGGCGTGGCGGAAGTCCTTCAGGATGCCTTCAACTGTGAAAGCGGTGAGGAACCGCTGCAGCCATGGCTTGCGCTGTGTGGTGGTAATGTTGGCCCCTGGGATGATATTGGCGCCCTGAGCATCAACGTGCAGGAAACGCTGTCGCCCACTTTCGCGCTGGGTGTGATGTGGGAGCCGACCGACTGGTTCAGCTGGGGGGCAAGCTACACCTCGGAAGCCGAAATGAACCTGAAGGGCACCTTCGAGATCCAGTATACCGACGACTGGTCCGGCTTCTGGCAAAGCGTCAACGGGTCGGTGCTCGGTGCCATTACCTCGGCCATTCTGAGCCTGCCTTCCGGTGCTCCGAAGGAGGCGGGCAATGTCAGCATGGATCTGGTCTACCCACAGCACTTCCAGACAGGTGTCAGTGTCGACGTGCATCCGAAGCTGACCCTGAACGCGGACATTGGCTGGACCGATTACAAGCAGTGGGACGCTTTCGTTTTTCGTTTCGACCGGAACCTGGAGTTTCTGAATGCGGCGCGGATCCTCTCCCCAGACAACGCCACGCCGAATACCCTGAGACTGCCGCTGGGGTTCAAGAGCCAGTGGAACTGGGCCTTCGGCATGGAGTTTCACGCTTCCTCCCGTCTGGACCTGCGTGCCGGTGTGGAAATCCGGGATTCCGTTATCCCGGACGATCAGCGGCAGATCATGGCACCGTTTGGCGGAGCCAACCTTTATAGCGTTGGCATGGGGTATCAGTGGGACAAGAACACCGAGATAGATATGAACCTCAGTTATCTTCAATCGATCGAGTCGATTCCCGCAAACGCCAGTTGTAACGTAAACTGCGACAATATCAGCAACATTATCTACAACCCCTATGCAGGCCTTGATATCAAAACCTCGCTTCGGGTTGTCATGGCCGGCCTCAGTTTCCGGACAAAATTCTGAGTGCTGCCGAGAACCACAGGGTAATTGTTTCCAGTGACCGATGGCGCTTATCTGAAATTCGCACTGTACCTGCTGTTTGCCACAGCACTGACAGGCTGCCAGGTTGGCGGCTCTGTCGTCTCCGAGCGGGAGGGCTATTTTACCTGGGTTGATGAGCAGGGCAGGGTTCGGTACTCACCGATTGTCGGAGCTGCGGGGCCAGGCGCGGGTGAGAGCAGCGAGGAGGTCGTCGCCGGCGAATCCGGTGAGCCCGGCGGTGGGTTCGCTTTTAATTCCCAGCAACCCCGAACAGGCGAGCAAGCGGCGCGCGGAGAAGAAACCGAATACACCCTGGAGAACTACCCGGACGCGGAACAGCTTGAAAAGGACGGCTATATTCGCCCTGGCCAACCGCAACCCTACTTCACATGGCGGGACGCGGAGGGTAATGTCAGGGTCAGCTATTACCGGCCCGATACCCGCACGGATCGCCAGAAAGGCCTGGTAGAGCCGCCTGTCAGGATTACCGAAGCCAGCGTCTACCTTGCCGGCAATGGCCAGGCGGCATCCGGGCCGGCGCCCGGTTATGATCCGGATGCATTCGCCATACTTGGTATCGAACCTGCTGCCGGTGATTTTCTCGCCCGCTTTTCGGCCACCTGCTGTGAGTCCCTGGATATCCGGAATCGCGAGAGCTGGCAATCGGGCCGGGAGTTCGGCGTGACAATCTCGGAAAGTTCGAACGTTCACTCCTTCCTGACCGGTACCAGCCCCTATCTGCTGGTGGCACTTCCAGAGGCGGACAAGGTTGGCAGCCTTGTCATGCGGCTACGCTCCTACGCCCGAAACGGCGTTTTTGTCCCATCCCTGGTGTTTCTTGACCAGCAGATGGCGCCTATCCGGATAGTGACGGACCTGGTGATGGATTTCCAGCCGGAGAACTGGCGCCGCCGTGGTTACCTGGAAGCCTGGATACCCGCATTTCCGGTTCGGGGAGAGCGGTGGATGGTTGTATTCACCCGCGATGAAGACCTGAGGGGCCAGACCGTTATCGAAACCCGGGCTGGGCCGAAGAAAATCCCCCACGTCAGGCAGGGGGAAATTGCCGTGATGCAGGTGGAGGACTGAAGCCTCAGTCCTCCGGTCTGCCCAGGTCCAGCCACTGCTGCGACAGCCAGTAGTAGCTGCCATCGCCTGCGGGATGGGTGCAGTTGTATCGGAATCGCCGGCTGTTGAAGGTGCCGGGTGCCTGCACCTTCACTTTGCCGTCAATTACGTCAAAGTCGATACGCCCTTTACCGGAGGCGAAGCATGTCAGTTGGCCCGCATCAATCGGTTCAACCAGCGGGAAACGCAGGGTCGGTGGGTTTTCAGAGATCACGCCGTCCGGCAGCTCGCCGGTATCGATAGGGAAAGCCTTGCTGCGAAGCTTGTCTTCAAGGCTCCCCAACTGACCGTAGGCGTTGGCCATGGGAAAGCGGGGCAACCGGGTTTCCGCGGTTTTCGGGCCGATGGCGCCGGATTGCTGGCCGAATCCGTACCAGCCGCGCTCGGCGACTTCACGTTCGAGTGCTTTGTCAAATTCCCCGTAGGGGTAAGCGAACATGGGTGCCGGGGAGTTAAGTTCCCGGGCGAGGGTTTCCTGGGCTGAATCAAGACTGTTGTCAATCCGTGCTTGCCAGTCGCTTTCGGCTTCCCCCGGCTTCCGCGCCAGGTGGCCATGGTCGGCGCTGTGATTGGCTATCGTCACACCCGGACGTTCGGCCAGTTCCTTTATCTGGTCCCAGGTCATATAGCCGTTGCGGCCTACGGCGTCGGTGTTGACAAAAATCGTGTAGGGGTAGGCTTTGTCGGCCAGCAGGGGCGCCGCCGTCTCATAGACTGAGTCGTAGGCGTCATCGAAGCTAATGGCGATGCGGTTGCCTTTCCCGTCGGAGCCGGACAGTGTTTGCCTGGTGCCCTCCAGCAGACCCACAACCTCAAGTTCCAGGTCGGAGATCATCTCCAGTTGGCCCTCGAACAGGGACGCGGACGTGCTGGTGGCGGGCGGCGTCGAATCACTGACATGGTGGTACTGCAGTACAACAAGGTCAGCCTGCGCTGAAACGGCTGCTGCCATCAGAGCAACGACCACTGAGGGTTTCAGGAATACTTTGAGCGGCATAGAGTCTCCTGGGTCTGCGGTGCCCGGGCCGGTTCCGTGGGGCCGGTCAGGTGCTGTGACGAAAGTGGGCTTTCAGTACGGCAAAGGCCTGATTGAGATACTGAATGGTTTCGGTGTTGCCGCCGCGGTCCGGGTGTGCGTGCATGACCGCCCGGCGAAAGCGCTGCTTGACGGCTCGAAAATCCGCCGGAACGGCATTGAACCCCAGCACTTTGGCCGCCTTCCTCGTTTCTGACTGCGCCGGTGCCGGGCCAGGGGCACCTGACCGGAAGTCATCCATCATCCGTTGAATCGCTTCCTCCGGCAGTTGGTATTGGGAAAGGTCCAGGTAGAACTGGCGAAGTGTGTCGACACGGTCCGGACTCCCCTCGCCACTGACCACTGCCTGCGTTTCGATCCGGATGCCCAGGGGCGAAATACGCAGGCTCTCGCCGGTTTCGAATAGCTGGTCCCGCAGCCGGTAGAGCACATGGAACAACAGAAAGTGGACCGGGTAGAGCTTTTCCGGTTCGCTGAAAACGACGTCTCCGAGCAGTTCCCAGGGCGGTTTCTGAAGCACCTTGATCAGCGATAATTCATCCATTCCTGCCGGTGCCGTCCTGAGTTCGTGCTCGACAGCCACCAGCAGGTGCTGAATCTGCTGCTCCAGGCAGGCCTCTGGGTCCACCGCTTTAGGGTGTGAGGTGTTGGTCCGGGAATGGCTGTCTGTCATGGATCCAATGGTACGGTTTTGTGGTTTCGTGGTTTTGCTCTCGACGTCTTCGCGTTTGCGCGATGGCAATATATCCATGTCGGTAACCTGTCCCTGAATCCATGTCACGCGTATAATTCCACGTCCACTTGCCTTATGAACGGCCTTATGAACGTAGTTGGTATGTCCGAAGCAATGATCGCCAGTTCCGAACAGTCTCTCAACCCAGAGCGCGAACGCCGCCAGAAACTCGAGCTGAACAAACTGCAGAAACGCCTGCGCCGCGAAGTCGGGCAGGCGATTGCCGATTTCTCGATGATTGAGGCCGGTGACAAAGTCATGTGTTGTCTCAGCGGCGGTAAAGACTCTTACACCATGCTGGAGATTCTGCTTAACCTGCAGAAGAGTGCGCCGGTTTCGTTTGAGCTGATTGCTGTCAATCTTGACCAGAAGCAGCCCGGGTTTCCGGAAGAGGTGCTGCCCGAATACCTTGAGTCCATGGGTATCGAGTATCACATCATCGAGAAGGACACCTACGGTATTGTTAAGGAAAAAGTGCCGGAAGGGAAGACCACCTGCGGTCTGTGTAGCCGGCTACGTCGCGGAATTCTCTATAATTTCGCGGAGAAGCAGGGCGTTACCAAGATTGCACTGGGTCACCACCGGGACGACCTTCTGGAAACCCTGTTCCTGAACATGTTCCATGGCGGCAAACTGAAGTCCATGCCGCCGGTGCTGCATAGCGACGATGGCCGCAATACGGTCATCCGGCCGCTGGCGTTCAGCCGTGAGAAGGACATCGCCCGCTATGCCGCCCTCAGGGCGTTTCCGATCATCCCCTGCAACCTCTGCGGATCCCAGCAAAACCTCCAGCGCCAGGTGATCAAGGACATGTTCCAGAGCTGGGACAGGCAGCACCCCGGGCGCCTTGAAACCATGTTTCGCGCCATGTGCAACGTTGAACCTTCGCACCTGGCGGATACCAGCCTGTACGATTTCCGGGAAGGCAAGCGGCTGGGCGGCAAGCGCCAGGCGGTGCAAACCGCGGAGCCGTACGAGGCAAGCGGCTTTGGCCGCCTGGATGTGCTGAACATCTAGTGTTGCCAGTGCCCGGCCAGGTTTAGCAAGGGCAGGGTCCAGAGCCCGAACAGGATGAGCAGGCCACCGGTTAGCTTCCGGAACAGCGGGTGCTTCTGTAAACCCCGGATCCAGTTGGCCGCGAAGCCGGTGGCCAGCATGGAGGGTAGGGTACCGAGCCCGAAGAACAGCATGGTCAGTGCCGCCGAGCCCACTGTCGGCTGCATTGCAGCCCATCCGAGAGTGCTGTAGACCAGCCCGCAGGGCAGCCAGCCCCAGAGTGCCCCCAGGGCAAGCGCCTGTCCGCCGTGGTTTACCGGCAGGAAATGTCGGGTCAGGGGAGACAGTCGGCTCCAGATCGGTGCTCCGAGGCGCTCGATATGCCGGATTCCCTGCCACCACTGGCCCATGGACAGACCCATGAAAATCAGCAATAACCCCGCCAGGGTCCGCAGGACCAGGCCGGCCAGTTCCCACTGGCTGGCGGCGGAGGTACTGGCCAGTGCAATCAGGGTTGCGATCACCACGTAACTGCCGATGCGACCAGAATTGAAGGCAAGCAGCATGACCGACTGGCGAAGCCGGAAGCCCCTGCCAACGGGCAAGGCCATGGAAAGTGAGGCGCTGATGCCTCCGCACATTCCCAGGCAGTGAGTGCTGCCGAGCAGGCCAATCAGGAAAGCGCTTGGATAGCTGAGGTAGAGTTCCGGGTTCATCCTTGTTTCGGCTCATCCTCTCCCGATTTGGTCTTTGCGCCGGCCCCGATTGGTCTGCCCGGTGGCTTTTTTGTCCGCCGGCTTGTCGGTCCGCGCGTCGTCTGGGATCATGTCCTTGTCATCATCGTAGAGTATCCGGTGAGCGGGACCTTCAAGGTCGTCGTACTGGCCGTTTTTGACGGCCCATGAGAAGAGCACGATCCCCAGCGTCACCAGTATCAGCATTACCGGAACCAGGAACATTACGATTTGCACGGGTTAAACCTCGCGGAAAAGAGTATAGGGGCACGTTATCAGGCCAGCGTCCGGACGCCAACCGGGGGATTGTCCGGATGCCCCGCGCCAGGTGCTTTGCCAAGTCTCAGGGCGTTAAGGACAACAACCAGTGAGCTGAGCGACATGCCGATCGCGGCCAGCCAGGGTGGCACCATGCCAGCCGCGGCCAGTGGCAGCGCGAATATGTTGTAGCCAAGGGCCCACCACAGATTCTGGCGGATAACCTTGCGAGTCTGGTGGCTGGTTCTCAGGGCTTCAATCAGTTGTGATAGCTGACCGTTGAGCAGCACTGCATCGGCTTTCAATTGGGTCAGGTCTGCTGCGGTGCCCATCGCAACCGAAATGCCGGCTCCGGCCATGGAGGGCAGGTCGTTCAAACCGTCACCCACCATCATGATCTGTCGCCCCTCGGCCCTCAGCTTTTCAAGCACTGCGAGTTTATCTTCCGGGGAGGCCTGGCCGATGGCTTCATCAATCCCCAGAAGGGCGGCAATCTGATCGACATGGCCAGAGCGGTCGCCGCTCAGGAGCAGTGTGCGGATGCCTTCATCCTGCAAAGCCCTGATGGCTGGACGGGCATCGTCACGGAGTTGATCGTCCAGCCTGAAACAGGCCAGCCACTCCTTATCGGAGGCCAGCCAGATTTCCATACCCTGGTGCTGCCCGGTATCCGGGGATGGCGCCCCGGTATGCTGTGCTACGAATTCCCGGTGGCCAATAAAAAGTGCGAGATCCTCCAGCTTTCCGGAAAGCCCTCCGCCAAGGTGGTTCTCCACGTGTTCGATCACGGCTGCGGTTCGTTTATGGAAAACCCTGGCAATCGGGTGTTCGGAGTATTTTTCCAGCCCGGCAGCGAGCCTGAGGCAGGTTTGTTCGTCCATGCTGCCGACAATCGCGGTTTCCACCAGGCTCAGCTCACCCCGGGTCAGTGTCCCGGTTTTATCAAAAACCACGGTATCAACGGTGTTCATTGATTCCAGGGTATGTCCCCGGGTTGGCAGGAAACCAAGGCGGCGGAGCCTGACTGTTGCCGAGGTGATGGCTGTGGGTGTTGCAAGCGACAATGCGCAGGGACAGGTAACGACCAGGACTGAGAGGGTAATGTCGAACGCATTATCGGCCCCGGCCAGCCACCAGCCAATCCAGACGACAGGCGCAAGGATCAGCACCCGGCCAACGAACTTGCCTGCCATTCTGTCGGCCATCCTCGCTACCGGGGGTTTCTCTGACTGCACCCGGTCGAGAATCCTCAGGATGCCGGAGAGGCGGGTCTGGGAGCCGGCTTTCACCACCCGGATATCCAGGGGATTTTCACCGTTGACACTGCCGGCATGGACCAGGTCACCGGGGAACCGGGTCTCCGGCAGATACTCGCCGGTCAGGGCTGCCTCGTTGAGGGTTGACTGGCCCCGGACAATCTCGCCATCAATGGGCAGGGTTTCTCCCGGCCGCACGCGGATCGTATCGCCCGGTTTTACCTGGTGGGCGGGCACAATCTGTGAATCATTATCCGTCACCAGCGTCGCAACGGTGGGCTGGAAGCCGGCAAGAGCATTGCCGGTCAGCCCGGCGCGATAACGCGCCTGAACCTCAATATAGCGCCCCAGGAGCAGGAAAAAGGTGAACATGGACAAGGACTCGAAGTACACCTCTTCGCCACCGAGCACGGTCACCCAGGCGCTGGCGAGGTAGGCAAGTCCGATGGCGATAGCGACCGGCACATCCATGGTCAGATGCCGGCTCTGGATATCCCGGCGGGCATTGCGGAAAAACGGGGCGGCGCTATAGAAAACCACGGGCGTGGCCACCAGAAGGCTGAACCAGCGGAAGAAACTGACAAACTCCGGTGACAGGTCGCTTACCAGCTCAAAATACAGAGGAAATGCCAGCATCATGCTCTGGAAGGAGCCAATGCCGGCAATCGCAAGCCGGATCAGCATGGACCGGTGTTCGTCCTTGAGGACCTGTTCCGCTTCGTCTGCCTGGTAGGGGCGTGCGGTGTATCCCAGTTCGTGGATGGCAATCAGCAGGTCGCTCAGTGGCGCCTGATTCTGGGACCAAACCAGTCTTGCCCGCTGAGTGGTGTGGTTGACCGAGAAGGACACTACGCCCGGCAGCTTTTTCAGGTGGTTCTCCAGTAGCCAGATGCAGGCAGCGCAGGTAATGCCGCCGATCAGTAACTGGGCTTCCTGGGCGCCCTGGATGGGAGCAACAAACGATGCCTGGACCAGTGGATGGTCCATTTCCCTCAGGCGGCTCACCTCTGCCGGAGTCAGCTGTCTGGGGGTAACCGCAGTCTCTGTCCGGAGTTTGTAGAACCCGGTGAGCCCCTCATTGTGGATGGTCTGGCAAACCGCCTTGCAGCCCTGGCAGCAGAAATAGCGGGCTGTACCATCGAGTTCAAGGGTGATGGGCGGCTCTCCGTCGGCTGGCTCGCCGCAATGAAAGCAATCCAGGGAGGTCAACCTCGGGCATACTCCGCTGCTTTGACCGTTATTCCGCCTTCCGAGGGTAACCGGGTTTCGCCCTTCAGGCGCCAGTCATTGGCGGGCCCCCGAAGATCATAGTACCAGCGGCCTTCAATGTCTTCATGAAGCTGGCCGGCGAACCTGCCCGGGGCAATCTCCCTGAACTGAACGGTACGATCCTGGTCCGACAGGGTGGGATGAAACAGGTTAAGGACGAGATACGGAAAATCCGCAGGGCCATCAACGGTATTCAGGTTAATGGTAACGTTCCGTTTGTTGAAATCAATCCGGGCTTCCATGCCAAGGTTGGCAGCCTTCTCGTCCCGTGCGATGGACATATTGATACCGCGGCCTTGCTTGGACCAGTCGTCCGTCACCAACGAATTATCCATGCTCAGGGAAACCGTAATCGCGATGGCGCAATAGACGATTGACGCCGCGGGGAACATAACCAGGAACCAGAGCCAGGGTTGACGATACCAGGGGCCTGTTTGTGTTTCAGTAGTCATAAATCAATGTCCTGTTTCAAAAATTGAAATCGTCGCGAAATGCAGGATCAGCGCGTTGGACCAACAAACCGGCTTTCAGTTTCAAGGTTCAGAGAAGTCTCTGTCTCCGATTGAGCCCTGAACAGGATTTCGCTATTTGATTCGATGATGGATTCCGGCGGCACATCAACAACCGTAGGCACTGACCGGTTTTCCCCGCTTTCCACTGTGACTTTGGCTTCGGTAAGAATCCGGATATCTTCCATGCCGGTCACGGACAGGGAGAAGGTCTGGGGCACCTCGGACATGTTCACAATTTTCAGCGTGTAGGAGTTTTCAATCCGGCCTTCGCCGTTAAAGCTATAGAGGGCACCGCGGTCACGCAGTACATCCAGTTGCGCCGGAACCCGGGTTGCAATCGTGAAGATAATCGCCGCGATCATCAATGACAGCACCGCGCCATAACCAAAGGTGCGGGGCCTCATGAGCTTTGACGCCTTGCCTTCCAGTTCGTTCTCTGTGGTATAGCGAATCAGTCCCCGCGGGTAATTCATCTTGTCCATGATTTCGTCGCAGGCATCAATACACAATGCGCAACCGATGCATTCGTATTGCAGCCCGTCCCGGATATCAATGCCTGTGGGGCAGACCTGCACGCACTGGCCGCAGTCAATGCAATCACCCAGGCCGACTTCCGCAGGATCAACGCCCTTCTTGCGCCCACCCCTTGGCTCGCCCCGGTTCGGGTCGTATGAAACGACACGGGTGTCGGGGTCAAACATTACCGACTGGAAGCGGGCATATGGGCACATGTAGAGGCAAACCTGCTCCCGCATCCAGCCTGCATTCAGGTAAGTGGCAACGGTGAAAAAACCAACCCAGAAGTAGGCCCAGCCATTTGCCTGTAATGTGAAAAGGTCGCCCAGCAGTTCGCGAATAGGGTAGAAGTAGCCGACAAAGGTCAGGCCGGTGGCAAGGGCGATCAACAGCCAGACAGCGTGTTTGGCGGATTTTTTGGCCAATTTCCCCGCTGATCGGGGAGATTTGTCCAGCTTCATGCGCTTGTTGCGGCTGCCTTCGATCCGTTCCTCGACCCACATGAAGATAAAGGTCCAGACGGTTTGCGGGCAGCTATAGCCGCACCAGACCCGGCCGAACAGTGTTGTGACGAAGAACAGAGCAAAGGCGGCGATAATCAGCGTGCCCGAAAGAAGAATGAAGTCCTTGGGAAAGAAAGTAACGCCGAAGAGGTGAAATTCGCGGGCTGGCAGATCGAAATAAATCAGTGGTTGCCCGTCAAGCGTAACCCAGACAAGCAAAAAATATACACCCATCAGCATGGTCAGGCTGACATTTCGGATTCGCTGGAAGAAGCCTTTAACTTCCTTGACGTAGATCTTCTTGCGGCTGGCGTAGAGTTCGACGGTTCCGGATTTATTGTTTTCGCCGGAGGGATCAGAGGATGGGTCAACCTGTTTGACCGGAATCTTACTGCTCATGGTTACCTCCAGAAAAACGGTAATGCAAGGCAACAGGCCCTTGGGCTGCTGGTCTTTTCAAGCCTGCGCCCGCCCTGCGGGCGCAGGCTTGAAAAGACCAGGCCGGGGCACAAGACCCCGACCGGGTGACTCAGTTAGACAGGCTGTAAACGTAGGCTGCCAGAATCTGAATCTGGTCCTGCGAAAGCCGACCGCTTTGGGCTGGCATCTGGTTTTGGCGACCGTTCATGACAGTTTCTTTGACCCAGTCATAGTTAGAGCCGTAGAGCCAGGTGTTGTCTGTCAGGTTGGGGGCGCCCATGGCTTGGTTGCCCTTGCCGTCGGCACCGTGACAGGCCACGCAGGCCTGAGCAAAGACCTGTTCGCCAGCCTTTGCAGCCTCGGCATCCTGTTCCCGGCCACTGAAGCTCAGAACATAATTAACCACCTGGTCAACCTGCTCGTTGGTCATGCTGGGCATGGTGCCTTTGGCAGGCATGTTACCCATGCGGCCATTGTACAGGGTTGCCAGGATGGCGTCCGGCGTTCCGCCATAGAGCCAGTCATCGTCAGTCAGATTGGGGAAACCAACCTGGCCGCGGGCTGCAGAGCCATGGCAGACCGAGCAGTTGTTGGCAAACAGGCGCTGGCCGATTTTCATGGCATCGCTGTTTTCCGCCAGCTGCGGAACCGGCGTCTGGCCAAACTGGGCATAAATCTCGCCGTACTTGTCTTCAGCTGCGGCAACTTCGGCTTCCCACTGATTCGTGGAGGTCCAGCCCAGAAGGCCTTTCCAGTTACCAAGACCAGGGTACAGGGCAAGGTAGCCGAGCGCGAAAATACAGGTAGCGAGGAACAGATAGAACCACCACTTGGGCAGGGGATTATCGTATTCCTCAATGCCATCGAAGGAATGGCCCATAGTACGGTCGGTTTCGCTATCGGTCGTCTGGCTTTTACGGGTTGCCCAAAGCAGCCACCAGCAGCCGAAAACGGTACCGAGCACGATCACACTGATCCAGATGCTCCAGAAGGTACTCATTGTCTGTTCTCCGTTTTTTCCTGTTCGAGCGTACGCTTTTCCACGTCGTCATCGTCGAAGGGCAGGTGGGCTGCCTCCTCATTGGCTTTCTTGCGGTGGGCACTGTAGGCCCACCAGACGATTGCAAAGAAAACCGCCATTACCAGAAGAGTGTGAATGCCGCGTAACTCATTAATATCCATGGGTTCACCGTTTTTCTGAAATCACTGTACCCAGCTGTTGCAGGTAGGCGACCAGAGCCTCAATTTCAAATTTGCCTTCAACCTGGGCGGATGCGTTGGCAATCTGCTCGTCGGTGTAGGGCACGCCTAGGGTCCGGAGGGTCTCCAGCTTCGCGGCGGTCTTGGTATGGTCTACCTGGTCCTCAAACAGCCACGGGAACGCTGGCATATTCGATTCGGGTACCACACTGCGCGGATCGTACAGATGCTGGCGTTGCCAGGCGTCGGAATAACGATCACCTACGCGGGCGAGATCCGGGCCGGTACGCTTGGAACCCCACAGGAACGGGCGATCATAAACGAACTCGCCCGCGACGGAATAATGGCCATACCGCTCGGTTTCCGCACGGAACGGGCGGATCTGCTGGGTATGGCACACGTGGCAGCCTTCACGGATATAGATATCCCGGCCTTCCAGTTCAAGCGCGGACAGGGGCTCAAGGCCCTCCACCGGCTCATTTACGCTCTTCAGGAAGAACAGTGGGACTACTTCGGCAAGAAAGCCACCGCTGATGGTCAGGACAATCAGTACGATCATCAAGCCAATATTTTTTTCAACAATTTCGTGTTTCATCTGATCTCTCTCCCGTTACGCAGGCTGTGCTGCCGCATTGTCCTGCGCAACCGCGTCTTTCTGGCGCACGGTCATGTAGACGTTGTAAGCCATAACAAGCATGCCGGCCAGGAAGATAACGCCACCGAGGAAGCGGACAAAGTAGCCCGGGTACGAGGCTTCGAGAGATTCAACGAAACTGTAGGTCAGCGTGCCGTCCTGGTTAACTGCCCGCCACATCAGGCCCTGCATGATGCCGTTAACCCACATGGCGACGATGTAAAGCACGGTGCCTACTGTCGCGAGCCAGAAATGGGCGTTGATCAGGCTTGTGCTGTACATGGCCCGGACACCCCAGAGCTTGGGAATGAGGTGGTAAACCGCACCGATACTGATCATGGCAACCCAGCCCAGGGCACCGGAGTGAACATGGCCGATGGTCCAGTCTGTATTGTGAGAAAGCGCGTTCACCGTCTTGATGGACATCATCGGGCCTTCAAACGTAGACATGCCGTAAAAGGATAGGGAAACCACCAGGAAACGCAGGATCGGGTCGGTGCGCAGTTTGTGCCAGGCACCTGACAGGGTCATCATGCCGTTGATCATGCCGCCCCACGAAGGCGCAAGCAGGATCAGGGACATAATCATACCCGCGGTTTGTGCCCAGTCCGGCAGGGCGGAGTAGTGCAGGTGGTGACCACCGGCCCAGACATAGGTCGCAATCAGTGCCCAGAAGTGAACGATGGACAGGCGGTAGGAGTATACCGGACGATTGGCCTGCTTGGGGACGAAGTAGTACATCATGCCCAGGAAGCCGGCGGTCAGGAAGAAGCCCACGGCGTTGTGACCATACCACCACTGCATCATGGCGTCGGTGACACCGGCATAGGCAGAGTAGGACTTGAAAGCACTGGCGGGCAGCGCCATGTTGTTGCCAATATGCAAGACAGCAACCGTGATGATAAACGCGCCGTAGAACCAGTTGGCCACGTAGATGTGCGGGGTGCTGCGCTTCATGATGGTTCCGAAGAACACCAGGGCGTAACTGACCCAGACAACCGCGATGGCAATATCGATGGGCCATTCCAGTTCGGCGTATTCCTTGGAAGTGGTAAGGCCAAGCGGCAGGGTGATGGCTGCCGAAACGATGATCGCCTGCCAGCCCCAGAAGGTGAACGCTGCCAGCCCATCTGAAAACAGACGGGCCTGACACGTACGCTGCACTACATAATAGGCGGTGGCGAACAGGGCACTTCCACCAAAGCCGAAGATGACGGCGTTGGTATGCAGTGGCCGGAGACGACCGAAGTGGGTAAAAGGCAGGTCGAGGTTGAGGGACGGCCAGACCAGCTGTGCTGCAATCAGCACACCCAGGGCCATACCTACAATACCCCATACCACTGTCATGATGGCGAATTGTCTCACCACCTTGTAGTTGTATGTCAGGTTTGCATTTACTGTGCTCATAGCCTTACCAATGGGTTTAAAGTGGGGAAATATGCGGGCGCAAGTATGGAGAAACCACTAGCTGTTTGCAATGACTCAGGTCAACTCCTGACATCCGTCAACTGCGCCGAAATCAGCAACATGGCTTCCTTTCTCATGCCGTTATTGGAGTTGTTCAACGCCCGGAATGTGTGTTGCCTGGTTTGCAATGATAGACCCTCAGACAGCGGAGGTGAATTCTGTGACGTTGATTAAGATCAAAGGTTGGGGGAATCGCCCGCAAAGCGTGGCTATTTATGGATGGGTGCCTGAATTCCCGGGGGCTGCGCCAGTTCGGTTGCTTCAGGGGCCTTTATTTCAGGCTTCGGTTCCTTCGGAAAACAGCACGCGGTTGCGGCCTTCTTTTTTTGCGGCGTAAAGGGCTTCATCCGCCCGCTCGAAAAGCTGATTCTGGCTTTCGCCGGCACTCAGGGAGGCAATGCCCGCGCTCAGGGTGATCCTGACCTCGGTTCCATCGGGTGATGTCAGTGGTGTATTGGCGATGTCCGCGAGCAATGTCTCGCAGACTTTTCGAGCTCCGGCCGCGTCTGTTCCGGGCAGCAGGAGCGCGAACTCCTCGCCGCCAAACCGGATAGCAATATCCCGCGGGCGTTTCACATGCCTGGTCAGCATTTCGGCGATAAACCGAAGGCAGGCATCTCCAAAGCTGTGGCCCCAGGTGTCGTTGATTGTTTTGAAATGATCGGCATCCACCAGTGCCAGGGTCAGTGTCTGGCCGGTGCGGCGCGCCTCGGCACACAATTCAGGGAAAATGTTATCCAGGTGCCTTCGGTTGTGCAGGCCGGTCAGGGCATCGTTCGTGCTCAGCGTTGACAGCTGGCGATTGGCCTTTTCAAGCTCCCGCATGATGCTCCTCAGTTGTGCGGTACGCTCATGCACTTTGAACTCAAGCTCGGTGCGTGCGTTATGCTCCACTTCCAGCAACTTCTGGTTGAGCAGCCGCCACCGTTGCACCATGGCATAGTTCAGCAGAATGACCTGTCCACCCATCGCAAACTGCATCAGCGCTTCCCGGGCCAGGAAGTCGGTCAGATAGCCGAACGCCGCCAGTGCATAGATCAGGCCGCCAATCAGCATCACCAACCAGGCCAGCAGGTACCACAGGGCCGGCTGATAGCCCTGTTTCCAGCGAACAACAGCGATGACAAAGAGGCTTGAAATGACGGCCAGTGCCAGCACGGTGTTCAGCACAATGGTTTTGCTGTACGGCAAAAACAGCGTCAGCGCAAGAAATCCGACGCAGGACCAGGCCAGGGTTTTCAGCGCGGTTTCCGAGGTGGTGCCCTTGGAGACTTCCAGGAATGAACGGCCAAAAAGTGTCATGGCCAGCGCGGAAAGGGCCAGTGACAGGGGAATGGACATGTTGGCAAAGCCAGTAGTGTTGGGCCAGAAATACTGGTTGGCAAATCCGCCCATGGCAAACAGAAACAGCCCGAGGGCGGTCATATAAAAGGCGTTGTAAAAGTAGTAAGCCGTTCCAGAGCTGAAGAAAAGCAGCAGATTGAATACGGCAAGCACCAGTAACGCCCCGTAGAATAGTCCCTGGGTCAGCGTCAGGTGGTTGCTTCCGGCAATCACTTCCGCCGGGGTTTCCAGGCTCAGCGGAACATTCAGTGCTCCGCTGCTGTGAATCCTGAGGGTTATCGAGCGGGTTTCGCCGGCATCCAGTGTGACGGGCAGCAGAAAATACCGGTAATCTATGCCGCGAGAAGAAAACGGGTGCCGATCCCCGGTTACGATGGACTCTGTAGTACCCTTCCCCGTCTGCCAGAAGGTGATCTCGTCGAGCAGTGGGTAGCTGAGCTTCAGGTACCACAGGCTGCGCTCCGCCCCGGAGTTCCGGATATGCAGGTGAACCCAGTACACCGATTTCGTGGCACTGAAGACCAGGTCCCGGCCAAGTGCCGGTGTCCATGCAAGGTTTTCCGGAAGCTGCCCGGGCCTGGACGCACGATGGGCCGGTTCGCCGGGCGGCGCACTGTAGAAGCAGATGTACTGCATCAGCGCATTGCGTGCTGCGCTGTCCGTTGCCTCAAGCGTCGGGCACCCGGTCCTGAGCGAGCCGTCATCGGCCATTGCCAGGGCGGGGAGCAGCGAAAGGCTCAGGATGGCAAGCAGGCGCAAAATCAGCGACATTCGGTACTTCCCGCGGATATCTGAGCAGAAAGTGTAGTCAGAGAAGACAACCAGTGCTGTTAAACAGATTCAACTTTTGCAGGTTGGCTTTCCGTTCGCATCTTTCCGGTATTGCATGGAGCAGATTCTCCTGTTGTTTCGGTTCTGGCTTGCGCCGGCCCGGGCTCGAATCCGACGCCGGCCGTGAAATGACAGGCTCAGCTGCCGGTGAAGAAGCGCGGTGACCGGTGGTCGCTCTGCCGTGATATTCTGGTAAACGGGCTCCTCAGGGAGGCGGTTATCGGTTTTCGTTTGAATGCCCGCCATCTCTACCTTGGTCGTGAGGAAGTCATCTGTTTTATTGAGCGGACAGGTTAAAAGGCGCTCTGCTCCAGAACAGTGATGTGTTCTTCATGGTCCATCATGGGAATTAATTCAAGCATGAGGTTACGGCGTTCCTCGGAGTGAAACCAGCGTTCCCAGTCTGCCTCGGATTGCCAGTTTGCCAGGGTAATACGGTGATTGGGGTCGTGACTGTCGATCAGCGTTTCTCCCGATATGAAGCCGGGGGCGCTGACCGCCTGCCGCAAGACCATGCGAGAGCGCTCTTCGTAGGCTGATTCCAGTGTTTCAGCAATGTGACGTTCAATCAGAACCCGGATCATCGCAAACCTCCACGTGCTTTAACTGTTATAAACAATAATTTAGCAGGTATTTCCAAAAAATCAGCTGAAATGACAGGAGATAGGATTTGAATGCATCTGAGTATGACGCTGAACTGGACGCCCGTGGTCTTTTCTGCCCGGAACCGGTGATGATGTTACACAATCGCATAAACGATGTGGAACCGGGTGGCGTCTTGCGGGTCGTTGCCACGGACCCCTCCACTACACGGGACATTCCAAGATTCTGCCAGTTCCTGGGGCATGAATTGGTCGGTCAGGCGGAGTCCGACGATCTGTTCATCTACCTGATACGCAGGGGCGCATAAGAGGGGCTAGTAAAGCGAGAGGCCAACAAAGCGCGCCTTCAGACTTCCGGGCGCAGCTTCCGGAGGTGGCTCAGGAACTGGTTGCGGTTCATCTCACCCAGCACCCTCCGTTGGGGCAACTCCTCGCCGTTGCTGCGGTAGAACAGAATAGCCGGTGGTCCGAACAGGCCCAGTTCGTCAAGCATGGCCTGCTGCTCGGGCGTGTTGTCCGTTATGTCGATCTGCAGCAGCGTGTAGGGGGCGAGCGCCTGAATGACGTCCGGCTGGCTGAAGACGTTGCGCTCCATGACCTTGCAGGAAATGCACCAGTCGGCGTAGAAGTCCAGTACCACCGGACGCTCCCGCTCCCGGGCTTGTCTGAGCATGGCCCTTATTTCTGCAGGCTGTTCCACCCGCCGAAATTCCGCGTGCTGCGCACTGGCTGTGCCACCGTATCCGGCGGATGCGCTTGCCGTGGTAAAGGGTGCCAGTGGTCTGAACGGGTCGTTGGCGCCGCTGGCCGCGCCGGCAAGCAGGGCCAGGCCATAGGCAAACAGGACGAGGCCGAGACCCTTGCACGTGCGTTCCCAGCCTGCCTTTGCCGCATCAAACGCCCCGATCTGAACACCGGTGATGGCAATCAGCAGTCCCCAGAGAGTCAACGCCAGCCAGCCCGGCACCAGGCGTTCAACCAGCCAGATCGCCACTGCCAGCAACATAACGCCATAGACGTGTTTTACCGCCGTCATCCAGTGTCCGGTGGTTGGCAGCACTTTTCGACCGCCAACGGCAACCAGGATCAGTGGAATTCCCATCCCGAGGCCAAGCGCGAAGAGGGCGATACCTCCGATGACGGCGTCCTGGGTGGTAGAGATGTAAAGGAGGCTGCCGGCCAGCGGGGCCGACACGCACGGGGAAACGATCAATGCCGACAGCGCGCCGATGCCGAATATGCTGACCACCCGGCTGCCCGTAAGGCGATGGCTGGCATCGTTGAGGGGGTCGCGGATAAACCGGGGCAACTGAATCTCGAACAGATCGAACATGGAGAGCGCAAATATCACGAACATCAGGGCGAACAGGCTCAACACCCAGGGCGATTGCAGTTGCGACTGCAGGTTGAAGCTGGCGCCGAGCAAACCGGTCAGCACCCCCGCTGCGGCGTAGGTCAACGCCATGCCCAGTACATAGCTGCCTGCAAGGAGCAGGGCATGGCCGGTGGAAGGGGTATTTCTGCCGGAAACCAGCGTTGAAATAATCGGTACCATGGGCAGAACACAGGGCGTAAACGTCAGCCCCAGGCCAAGGAGCAGGAAGACGGCGGCAATCACCAGGGTGGAATGCCCGGCGAGGAAGCCGGCAAGGCCCGTCGCCGTCTCGGTGTTCACGGACCCCTGGTTTTCGGCGCCGTCGGCGCCTTCCGTGGAGGCACTCGGGGACCCGGCATCGCGGTTACCCTGGTAGAACAACACGTCCCGGGTCTGGGGCGGGTAACACAAGCCGGCCTTTGCGCAACCCTGGTAAGTCACCTGCAGTTGGGCTTCCCGAACACCTTCGGGCAGCGTGACCGGAACCCGGGCTTCCACCGGATCAAAGAATACAGTGGATTTTCCAAAAAATTCGTCTTCAATGTCCGTGCCGGGCCTGGAGTATACCGGGTTGCCAATGCCGACGCCCGGGTCCGCGGCCTCGATACTGATCCTTTCACGGTATAGATAGTGGCCCGGGGTGATGTCCCAGGACAGCACCACGCTGTCATTGTCGGTTGCGAAGCTGAATGGCAGGGCTTCGTCTACCGGGAGAAATTCATTGCCGTGACCACCGAACAGGGAACTCCCGCCGCTGCCCAGCGCCCAGGCCGGGTTGGCTGTTGACAGGAGCAGGGCGAGTGCCAGGATCAGATTCAGTGGGTTCGCCCATTGGCGTTTCATCTTCATTACTGCACAGAAGGCCGTCATTGATCGTAGAAGTTCCCGGTTAGTGTCTGATTCTGCCGGACTGTCGCAGTGCGATTGCCACTGGCGCCCGGTTTGCCACGCCCGCAGTGGACACCCGCCCCCCGTCAAAGTTCCCTCTGGTATTGACGGCGGTAAAGTCGCACAATAGCCAGCCAATGCACCACAGTCCAGATGATCTTATCGTGCTGTTTAATGACCTGTTCCGGGAAGCATACCGGACCGAGCTGGTCAGAGGCAGTGATGAACCTGAATACATACCGGAGAGCGGGCCGGACCGGCCGGCACGGGTTGTCTTTGCTCGCGGTTATTATGCCAGTGCTTTGCATGAGATAAGCCACTGGTGTATTGCTGGTGAGTACCGGCGCACGCTTCATGATTATGGTTACTGGTACTGTCCGGATGGCCGTACACCGCAGCAACAACAGGCATTCGAGCAGGTGGAAGTGAAACCCCAGGCCATCGAATGGTTGTTTTCCCTGGCCTCAGGATCCCGCTTCCACGTTAGCGTGGACAACCTTTCCGGAGGCGGAGCCGCCAATGAAGAGCGTTTCCGCCGGAGTGTGTGGGCGCAGGCGGGCGAGTTCCTGGAACGCGGGCTGCCGGCCCGTGCACAGGCTTTTTTTAGCGCGCTGGCGACATTTTATGGAACCGGAGAAATCCTCGGGGAGCGCTGGCGTGAAGATGCCCGGCGCATTGCTCCGTTACCTTCTGAATCAGGACATTTGCAGGAAAACTGAGACTCTATGACATCTGACCCAAAACACACCGGCGACCTGAGATTCAGTGATCTGAACCTCGACAAGCGTTTGCTGGATGCGATTACGGCCATTGGTTTTGAATTTTGTACCCCGATTCAGGCGGAAACGCTGCCCTGGACACTGGCCTGTGAAGATCTGATCGGCCAGGCCCAGACGGGTACCGGTAAGACAGCAGCCTTCCTGATCACGGCTATCCAGAGCCTTCTGGAAACGCCGATTCCCGAATCGGACCGGTGCGCCTCAGAGCCCCGGGTCCTTGCCCTGGCGCCAACTCGCGAGCTGGCCATGCAGATTGCCAGGGATGCTGAGCAGCTGTGCCAGCACACCGGCCACAACGTAGTCACGGTGGTGGGCGGCATGAACTATGACAAACAGCGGGATCAGTTGCAGAACGAGATTGTCGATATTCTCGTTGCCACCCCCGGTCGCCTCATTGACTTCCTCGGCTCCCAGGACGTGTTCCTCGATCAGATCGATATCCTGATCCTGGATGAAGCCGACCGCATGCTCGATATGGGGTTTATTCCGGATGTAAAGCGGATTATCCGCAAGTGCACGCCCAAGGATGATCGCCAGACGCTTCTGTTCAGTGCCACCTTCAATCAGGATGTTCTGAATCTTGCGTCTATGTGGACCAGTAATGCCGAGTTCGTGGAAATCGAGCCCGAGCAGAAAACGGCCGAGCGGGTAGAGCAGACCGTTTACCTGTTGGGCGATGACGAAAAGCTTCCGGTGTTGGTGAATTTCCTCAGGCGCCCGGAAGTGGAAAAAGCCCTGGTGTTTGCCAACCGGCGTGACCAGTGCCGCGACCTGGAAGAAGATCTCAGGAATCAGGGCGTGAAAGTGGCCTTGATGTCTGGTGAAATTGCCCAGAACAAACGTCTGAAAACCCTCGATCAGTTCAAGAAGGGCAGTATTCAGGTGCTGGTTGCCACCGACGTTGCTGGCCGTGGTATTCATGTGAACGGTGTCACCCATGTTTTCAACTACAATCTTCCGGACAATGCCGAGGACTATGTTCATCGCATTGGCCGAACCGGCAGGGCTGGCAAGCATGGGGTTTCCATCAGTTTTGCCGGTGAAAATGACTCTTTCTCACTGCCAGCCATCGAGGCTTACATCAGCCAGAAGCTGAAAACTGCGGTGCCTGATGAAGCGCTCATGGCGGCCATGGACAACCCGCCGATTACCCGCAAGCGTGGTCGCCGCCCTCAGGGGCAGGGTGGCCGCGGTGGTCAGGGCGGTCGCAATCAGCGTCAGCGCAGGAAATGACAGGCCGGATATTATTATGTTGATCGTAGCAGACGAAAACATTCCGTTACTGGACTCCTTTTTTGGCGATATCGGTGAGGTCAGACGTGTATCTGGCCGCTCGATGACTGCCGGTGAGGTTTGCGATGCCGATGTCCTGCTGGTGCGGTCCGTTACCCGGGTAAACCGTGAGCTGCTTGCAGGCAGCCGCGTGCGTTTCGTGGGTACGACCACAATTGGCACCGATCACGTGGACAGGGGCTGGCTCGAACAGCAAGGCATCCGGTTTTCCGCGGCGCCCGGCTGCAATGCCAACAGCGTTGCCGAGTACGTGCTGTCTGTCCTGTCGCTTTATGCGGAGAAGCGGGGTCTGGCCGACTGGTCGCGGCTCAGTGTCGGTATTGTCGGTGTGGGTCACGTTGGAGGCGAGTTGGCGCGCAAACTGGAACGTCTTGGTTTTGACGTTCGGCTTTGCGATCCGCCAAGAGCGGACCTGGAAGAAGGCCAGGAGTTTGTGTCCCTCGAAGAGGTCATGAAGTGCGATGTCGTTACCTTGCACACACCATTAACCCGTAAGAGCAACCATCCGACGTTCCACATGGTTGGCGAACAGGCGCTGGATGGTCTGGGTGCAAGCCAATTGCTTATCAACGCAGGCAGAGGCGGGGTTATCGACTCATCAGCACTGCTGGCTCGCCTCGGCAGGGGCAATGCGCCCACCGTGGTACTGGATGTCTGGGAGCAGGAGCCAAGAATCCACCCTGAGCTCGTTGATCAGGTATGGCTGGCAACACCGCATATCGCCGGGCACAGCCTGGAGGGCAAAGTTGAGGGCACGGAAATGATTTATCAGGAGTTGAGCCAGTTCCTTGGGTTGCCGGTTCGCAAAAAGGCGGGCCAGTTTCTGCCGGAGCCGGCCCTCAGCAAAATTTCCTTTACCAGCTCCGTGGAGGAGGAGGATGCAATCCGCATTGCATTAAGGGCATGCTACGATCCCCGCCGGGACGATATCCGGCTTCGGAACGCCATGAGCGGTTCGGTTGAGGAGCGAGGGGCGGCATTTGACCGGCTTCGTCGGGACTACCCGGTGCGTCGGGAATACTCAAGTCTCAAGATCCAGCTGAAGGGGACGAGTAAATCCCTGCAGGACAGTTTCCGGGCCATGGGATTCAAGCTGAAGATCTGATCGGCAGTGCAGGCGGGAAAGAAAGAACCGGAGCAGGGCCCCGGTTTTCTGTTACAGCTTTGCGCTCTGCAAGGCCTGGATGCGGTCTTCCAGCGGAGGGTGTGTCATAAAGAGCGCGCTCAGTCCGCCCCGGGCGCCGCGGTTGATGCCGAATGCCTGCAGGGTGTCGGGCATCTGGTCCGGGACCTCGCTCTCCTGCCTGAGCCGCGCCAGTGCACTGATCATCGCCGAGCGCCCGGCCAGTTGTGCTCCGGCGATATCGGCCCGGAACTCCCGGCGGCGCGAGAACCAGAACACAATGGTGCTGGCGAGGATCCCCAGTACGATTTCCGCCAGGATACTGACGGCGAAAAAACCGAGTCCATGGCCGCTCTCATTCCTGAACACCACACGGTCAACGAAGGAGCCAATCACCCGTGACGCAAATATCACGAAGGTGTTCACCACCCCCTGAATCAGCGCCAGGGTCACCATATCACCATTGGCCACGTGGCCGATTTCGTGGCCAAGTACTGCCCGGATCTCATCTTTGTTGAAGCGTTGCAGCAGGCCTTCGCTGACGGCCACCAACGCGTCATTCCTGTTCCATCCCGTGGCGAAGGCATTCGACTGTGACGCCGGAAAGATGGCCACTTCAGGCATGCCGATACCGGCGTTTTTGGCCAGTTCAGCGACCGTTCCGACCAGCCAGCGCTCGGCGGGTGTTCGTGGAGATTCAATGACCTTCGCCTTGGTGCTCCACTTGGCCATGGGCTTCGACAGGAGCAGGGAAACGATGGCGCCGGCAAATCCGAAGACGGTGGCGAAAGCCAGTAGCGAGCCATACTGAATACCGTTCTGGGCCAGGTAGCTGTCCACACCCAGCAGTCGCAGCGTGAAGCTGGCGACAAAGATTACGGCAAGGTTGGTTGCCAGAAACAGCAGAATGCGCATGTCAGGTCCCTGTTCAGTCTGTCACGAAAAACCGATGTTCAGACCGATATATAGGGCTTGGGTTCAATCAATCAACGTCCTTACGTTGATTTAATAATTGCCACTGTCAGCAAAGAAGACGGCTTGCATTACCTGGCTGATGCGGCCGGAGTTCCCAGTTTTGAGTGCGGTGCGCACCAGGTGGATATGGGTGGAAAGGTCGTCCTGAACCGAGGGGGGCAGGGTGCTGACGGATGCCTCATCCGCAATCCCCAGCTCCCGGGCCAGAGACGCCGGTGCCGGAGCGCTCAGGCGGATAAACGCACTCCGTGTCAGGACCGCCTGGTCCAGCGCTTCCTGGCGAATGGTATCAACATACCGAACCAGGCCTTCCTCGGCGAGCCAGAGCAGGGCGCCAAAGCAGGCCATGTGCCGCTTGCTGTGCAGGCCGAACTCGTCGGGCTCATCGGGCCCGGCAATATCTTCGACAAACAGGTTTGTCCGCCTCGGGAAGGCGCCATAAAGTTGCACAAGAGCAACTGCGGCATCCTTGTAGAATTCCTCGACGTGAAGGTCCGCCATGATGTGCCCCGCTACTGCTGGTATTTGCCCAGGAAGTTTCCGAGCCGGCCCATGGCGTCTTCCAGGGTGTCTTCCCGGGGCAGGAAAACCACCCTGAGGTGCTGCCTGTCGTCGATATTGAACGCCGAGCCCTGCACCAGAAGGATTTTTTCCTGCAGCAGCAGATCCAATACCAGCTTTTCATCATTCACGATGGGGAAGCGCCTGGGGTCCAACTTTGGGAACAGATAGAGCGCGCCCTGGGGTTTCACGCAGCTTACGCCCGGAATATCGTTGAGCATCCGCCAGGCTGTCTCCCGTTGCTCGCAGAGCCGTCCGCCCGGGGCTACCAGGTCGTTGATGGACTGGTAGCCGCCCAGCGCCGTCTGGATGGCGAGCTGGGCTGGCACATTGGCACACAGGCGCATGTTGGAGAGCATCTCAATGCCCTCGGTCAGGTCTTTGGCGCGGTGTTTGGCGCCGCTGATGATCATCCAGCCTGAGCGGTAACCGGCCGCCCGGTAGTTCTTTGAAAGGCCGTTATAGGTGAAGAACAGAACATCGTCAGCCAGTGAAGCGGTGGAGACATGCTGGGTGCCGTCGTAAAGAATCTTGTCGTAGATCTCGTCGGACAGAACGATCAGGTTGTGCTCGCGGGCAAGCTCGATCACCTGTTCAAGCAGCTCTTTTGAGTAGACGGCACCGGTCGGGTTGTTCGGGTTTATCAGCACAATTGCCCGCGTACGACGGGTAATCTTTTTACGAATATCGTCAATATCCGGGAACCAGCCCTGCTGTTCGTCACAGCGATAGTGCACCGGTTTGCCGCTGGACAGGGTAACAGCCGCTGTCCAGAGTGGGTAATCCGGTGCCGGGATCAACACTTCATCACCCGTATTGAGCATCGCCTGCATGGTCATGACAATCAGTTCGCTGACGCCGTTGCCAAGAAAGATATCGTCAATATCGACCTTGTCGATACCTCGCTGCTGGCAATAGTGCATCACCGCCTTGCGGGCGGAAAACAGGCCCTTTGATTCCACGTAGCCCTGGGCCAGGTGCATGTTGTAGATAACGTCCTGCTGGATTTCTTCCGGCACGTCCAGCTCAAATGTGGCCGGGTTGCCAATGTTCAGCTTGAGGACCCGGTGGCCTTCCTCTTCCAGTCGACGTGCTTCCCGCAGAACCACGCCACGTATTTCATAACACACGTTATCCAGCTTGGCGGATTTATAGTAGTTCTGCATGGGACCCGGGCTTCCTTACTTGTGAGATCGGAAAATGACGCCTGCCAAAACGACAGGCCTTTATTCTAGCGGAGCGACGACCGGCGGTAACAGGGGAATTATGATGAATTATGGCGTATTCAGGCAGATTTACAGTGCAAAGCTGAACCGTTTTGTAAATGTGCGTCCCGGAATGTCTGCAGGACCATGGTTTTTTTAACTGAATTGTGCACAATATAAATGTGGAAAAGGTAAATTCATCATGGGAGAGTCCGATGGCTGGCAGCACGATATACGACTTCGAAGTACGGGATATCCAGGGCAATGAGAAAAGCATGGCGGACTATCAGGGAAAGGTGCTCCTGATTGTTAACACCGCCAGTAAATGTGGATTCACACCGCAATTCGAGGGTCTACAGTCACTCCATAATGAACTGGGGAGCAAGGGGTTCGAAGTGCTGGGCTTTCCCTGCAACCAGTTCCTTAATCAGGATCCGGGCAATGACGACACGATCAGCCAGTTCTGTAGCCTGAATTATGGGGTTGAATTCCCGATGTTCTCCAAGATTGAAGTCAATGGCGACGGCGCCCATCCACTGTTCCGGTTTCTCAAGCGCGAGGCCAAAGGCCTGATGGGGTCAGAAAACGTGAAATGGAACTTCACCAAGTTCCTGGTCGGCCCCGATGGCAAGGTAGTCCGCCGCTATCCGCCCACAACCAAACCCGAGGATATTCGGGCTGACATCGAGAAGTTACTGCCGGCATGACCGTGCAGAGTGACCCGTTTGGCGACATGCAGAGTCTCGACAACCAGATCTGCTTCGCATTATACGTTGCAAACCGGGCGGTAACCGCTCGCTATCGTCCGCTGCTGGTGGATCTTGGCCTCACGTATCCACAGTATCTGGTGATGCTGGTGCTTTGGGAGCAGGCAAGAAGCGGACGGCTAACGAGGGTTTCTGATCTGGGAGCGCGGCTTCGGCTGGACTCGGGAACCCTGACACCGATGCTGAAGCGCCTGGCGGACCGGGGGCTGGTTATCCGCCAACGGAACCTGGATGACGAGCGGGTGGTGACGGTAGCGTTGACCAAAGCAGGGCATGACTTGCGAGAGCAGGCCGGTCAGATTCCCGGGCGCCTCTTGCGCGGCATTGGTGTCGAACCGGGCCGGCTGGTTGCGCTCCGGGATGAACTCAGGCGGGTCCTGGGTGCTCTGGAGCAGCAGGTGGGCGCCAGCGATTGATCACAGCCCTGAGCTCGTCATATTTATAGGGTTTGCTGATGTAATCGTTCATTCCTGATGCCAGGCAGCCCTCCCGGTCGCCCTCCATCACGTTGGCCGTAACGGCAATAATGGGCAGGTTCTTCCAGTCCGGGTTCTGGCGTATCCGTTGCGTTGCCGCATAGCCGTCCATCACGGGCATCTGGCAGTCCATCAGCACCATGTCATAATGCGTTCGTTCCAGCGCATGGATGGCTTTCTGGCCGTTCTCTGCGTGGTCTGTCCGGTGCCCCAGTTTTTTGAGCAGACTCGTGGCCACCAGTTGATTAACCTGATTGTCTTCGACAAGAAGAATCGACAGCGGCTGATCGGTGTCGGATTGCGATGGCTCCGGCGTGATGCTAACACGGTTTTTCGGGGAAGCCTTGACTTCCACGCCTGCTGGCCCGGCATCATGCACCGCCAGCGGCAGGGTAACAGTGACGTGGGTGCCGCTGCCCTCCCGGGAGTCCACCAGGATCTGGCCATGCATTCGCTCCACCAGCTGACGGCAGAGCATCAGCCCAAGACCGGTTCCGCCATAAAGCCGCGTGGTGTCCGCGTCGGCCTGGGAGAAAGGTGAGAATATCCTGTGCAGGCCCTCCTTTGACAAGCCAACCCCGGTATCTACCACGTCGATTCTGAGACTGCCGCCAGAATAGCCCGCCCGGACCCGGACGCCGCCCTGTTCAGTAAATTTGATGGCGTTGCTCAACAGGTTGTTGAGCACCTGCCGGAGCCGGGTCGGATCGCCTAGAAAACTCTCCGGGAGGTCCGGATCTGTTTCGTTAATCAGGTAAATGTTCCTGCGTCGGGCTTGTTGGGTATGGAGCGTTGCGCATTCCTCGATCAGCCGCCGGACGCTGAACGGGATGTTTTCGAGGCGAAGCTTGCCGGCTTCAACCTTCGAGATGTCCAGTATGTCGTTCAGAAGCTCCAGCAGGCTCTCGCCGGCACTCAGGGCGATCTCTAGCCGGTTGCGTTCAGCGGGATCAAGATCTCCCTCCAATGCCAGTGCAAGCAACCCCAGAACGCCATTCAGGGAAGTACGGATCTCGTGGCTCATGTTGGCCAGGAAACTGGCTCTCGCCCGGGCGCGGCGTACGGCGTCTTCCTTGGCTTTCACCAGGGCGCGGTTACCCCGTTGCAGGGCCTGGTTTTTCTCGGAGATTTCACGGGTACGGTCTGCAACTTCCTGCTCAAGCTGAGTGGAGTAGTGTTTCATGGCGCTCTCGGCATGCCGGAGTTGTGCCAGGCTGGTATCCATGGTTTCAAGGTGCTGGTTGATGATGCCAACCATGGTTCCGATCTCGTCTTCCCGGTGGTTGTGTGGTACCGGTAACCTGACTTTCTCCGGAGAATTCGCGCGCACCTGGACGAGGGCGTTGATGACATTGAGCATGGGTCGGGTGAGCACGAAATAGAAAATCAGAAGCAGCGCGGCGGACAGGATAAGGCTTTTGAATAGCCCGCTCATGAGAGTGTAGCCGGCTCGTTCAAGAAACTGAGCGCCATAGTGGAAGGTATCGATGGTGAGAACGAGTTCTCCGAGGGGCAGATCCTCAAGCCGAGGTACTCTCAGTTCCTGCCTGAACACCCGGTATGAGCCGAACAGAAGGTCGCTGGCCCAGCGGTAGGGCGACGTAGGGCTGCTTTTGCCAGAAGCCGCCATGGTCCCGTTCTCGCTGTCGACAATTCGGGCATTGATCACTGCCGGATGTTTGAGCAGGCCATCCAGCAATTCTTCCGCCAGCCGGATGTTGATGTTGTAGGCAATCTGGGAGGCCGGGCTGTTACTGATATCCAGCAGCGCGTGGATTTCGCTTTCCAGGGATTCCCTGGCGCGAAAATAATCCAGGGTGATCTGGATAAAATTGAGCACCAGCCCCAGGGCCATGGCAACCAGTACGCTGTCACGGGTGAGTCGGTAGGAAAGCCGCTGGTTGAAGCGTTTGCTCACGGGTATGCACTGTCCCTGTTGGCGGGCCAGACCTGGTTGCGACCCGGTCTGTGCCGTCAGTCGTAGTCGGCCTTTTTCTTCCACTCATCATCGTGGAGGAAGGTGTCCCATTCCCGGTCCAGCTGGGACTGGGATTCATGGTACTTGCTATCCTTGCCGTCTGCGCTCATTGCCTCCAGCTCCTTGATGCGTGTCCGGAAGCTCTTGACCGCTTTCATGGCAAGGGGGTTGTCACGGGACTTGCCCATTTCGGTGCTGGCCAGGTGATAGGCGTGGATGGCCTTGCGGAACTGGTTCTGGCGGACATAATCCCGGGCCTGGAACACATGCAGGTCCGCGTGGGTCTTGTGAACCAGAAACAGGACATACCTGAGGTTCTTCTTGGCAGTGCCAGCGTCAATCCGCCCGCTTTTATGCATTGCCTCAATCATTTTGAACAGATTCTGGAGCAATTCCTTGACGTAATTGGATTTTTCCGGGGAATCGATCTTTACCGGCACGGTGGTGTCACGTTTTTCCATGACCTGCTTTTTCAGGTCGGTTGCCGAATCCTGCCACTGTTTAACCGGGAGGCTGGACTTAAGCCCCGCAAGTTCGTTGCACGCGTCTTCCATGCGTTTGATCAGCAGGAGCTTAAGGTCGGCGGTCAGGTACTGGCCGGGGATCTCCGAGAGCAGCCGAAAGGCGCGGTTGTACGCGTCCTCCTGGGCGGTGATTTTCCGGGCCCGCTCGATTCGGGCGCGCTCTCGCATCTGGCTGATCACGATAATGACAATCGAGACGGTAACGATGGCAGCCAGCACAAGGATGATCGTAGTGGTATCCATTTTTTCAGTAACGACTCCGGCTTCAGGATCAACGGACGGCGGGAATGCGGGCCCTGCCTCAAAATACCGATATTATTCAGAAAGTATCCGGAAGATTAGCAGAAATACGGCGCTGAATCCGTTTTCAAATGTGAAAGTTCGTGTTGTACATTGATTACGTGAATCTTCCGTATCCGGTATATTGTCCCCGTGAATGAAGGTTCTTTTACCCCGTTATGATGGCGTTCCGGAGTTGTCTGTGGATATTTCCCGTGTTGATCTGAACCTGCTCGTTTATCTGGATGTGCTCCTGCGCGAGCAGAATGTAACCAAGGCGGCCAACCACCTGGGCATTACCCAGCCTGCCATGAGCAATGGGTTGAGGCGGTTGCGTGATCTGTTCAGCGATCCATTGCTGGTGAGAACCAGTGAAGGTATGACCGCCACGGAGCGCGCTCGGGAGCTTCAACCGCTGGTACGCGGGATACTTTCAGACATCGAGCAGGCAGTGCAGGAGAAGACGCCGTTCTCGGCCCTGGAAAGCCAGCGGGTGTTCAGGATTATGGCCAGTGATTACGCCGAGTCCTGTCTGATGCCCCGCGTACTCCGTCGCATTCGACAAGAGGCGCCACAGGTGACGCTGGACGTCCTGACCCCAAGTGACGTCAGCTTTCTCGACGTCGAGCAGGGCAGGCTGGACATGGCCATTAACCGGTTCGACAAGATACCCCAGTCGTTCCACCAGAAAACTCTCTGGACCGAATATTTCGCCTGCCTGATGAATGCCCGTAATCCGATGCTCAGGGAGCCGTTTACGCTCGATACCTATCTGGATGCCAGTCACATCTGGGTCAGCAAGACCGGCTTTGGTGTCGGCGTGGGTGTTAACCCGAAGGATGTCCAGCGCCTCGGCTGGGTTGACGAAGCCCTGTCCAGGATGGGGCGCAAGCGCCAGATTTCCGTCTTCACACGGCATTATCAGGTGGCAATGCTGCTTGCTGAGCAGCATGACCTGATTGCCACATTACCCTCCCGTGCCGCTTGGCTGCAGAGGGACAATCCGAATCTTGTCGTCAAGGAGCCGCCGTTCGAGATTCCGCCCTTTGAGTTAAAAATGGCCTGGAGCCCGTTGCTGCAACACAACGCCGACCATCAGTGGCTGCGCAAGTTGATCGTTGAAGTTGCCGGTGAAGTGGATGCCGAATTTGCCCCGTTCGGTGCCAGGTTCGAAGCGCCGGGTGGGCCACAGGCCCATCACTCAGGGCGGTAATTCCCGCAATTCCAGTGAGGGGCGGGCGGCATCCCACATTCGCTGGAAAGTCTCCGATAGAAGTCTCACCCGGCCACCGTCGGAGAACCTGGCAAAACCCTCCGGCTTGTAGAAATCATGCCGGTAAACCACGCCCTCCCGGTCCGCCAGGATGAACGGCTGATCCTCCACCGGGTAATCTTCATTGATCAGGCGCAGTTCCATCCGGCTGGGTAGCCGGCGCATAAGCTCGACCAGTTGGTGGCGGCGCTTCACCAGCGGTTTGTCATCGTGAACCAGCAGGCGTACCTCACTGAGTCGATGGCGCCTTGCGAGTGCGGAGATCAACTCCCGGAAGCGATGGCGGTCGTACAGATCGTGTTCCAGCAGGCGGTCGTAAAGCCAGATTCGCTGACCTGCCTGGCCAACCACGGAATCCATCAGGCCCAGGAGCCTGGCCTCGGTATCAAACAGCCAGGACTCCGTGTCATTCCCCAGAATCATCGGCCGGTCTTTGCCGGCAAGGGCCTCGGCCGCGAGATCCGGTGCCAGGCAACGCATATCAAAGTGAGGAATGCCGGCATCGTCGTAGACATCCGAGCAGACATGAAAGCCGGAACGCTGGTAGAAGGGGATAGCGTGTTCCTGGGCAGAGAGCCTGAGCTCTGAAAACCGGCCAGTGGATTCATTGATCAGGTGCCGCAGCAGGGCCTCGCCAATACCCTGCCCGCGGTACTCCGGCCGTATCGCCATGCGACCAATGTGGCCGGTTTCCTCCAGCGTCGAGAACAGCCGTGCGACGCCAGCGGGGGTGTTATCGGGCAGGACCGCCAGGTAATGATCCGCAATTTCGTCGGTTTCATCCCACTCCAGCTCCGGAGGGACCTTTTGCTCGTCAATGAACACCTGCTGACGAATGTCACGGATTGATGCCGGAGCAAGTTGCCAGCTGTATTTTCTGAACCGGATATTCATGATGATGCCTGACAAGGTGAGCGGGTGAGCCCTGATAAAACCGTGCGGAGCCATGGGTGAAGTGCAAAGCACTTCACGGGAAAGCCATGGACGGCTTGCCCCGGACCTTTAGCGCGACGCAGGAGCGATAAGCGCTAAAGGGCGGGGCCGAGCGTACATGGACGTATTCACAGCGTGTTTTATCAGGGCTCACCCGCTCACCGATAACTCAATCGACTGAGTCTATTCGAAGTAAACAGAGCCCTGATTATAGAGTGTGGTCAGAAGCCCAAGCAACGCTTCATCTTTGGCAAAACGAACCAGTGCAGCCATGTCGATGCGGGCCGCGGCGCACAGCAATGGAGCGAGGGGGCGGGCGTCGCCCTTGAGCAGGAACTGTTCGCCATCAACAAACAGGGCAGTCTCACTGGCAAAATCGTAATAGGCAAAGCGGGAACCTTCGTTCCAGCGCATCTGCTCGCCAGCGTGGATTGCCTCGGCAATACCCTCTGCGGATGCAGGCTCCTCGGCCGGCACAACAATGTCCATGCTCTTGGGTGCCGTCGAGTGCTGGCCGAACCAGAGGGCCAGTTGCCGGCGGTCCCCAAGCTTTTCCCGGATAACATTCTCCAGACGGTCAACCGTATCGGGTTGAATGGTGCCGGGGTTGTCCTGGATTTGCAGGTCCGGGTCGTTCAGATGGTCGGCGGCATCGGACTGGCTGCACAGAAAGTCGGTGAACCCGGTAAGAATGTCGTCGATGGTCGGCGCCCGGAAACCCACTGACAGGGTGATGCAGTCGTCCTCGGCAATACCATGGTGTCCGATGCCTGGCGGCAGGTACAGCATGTCGCCGGGGGACAGGGTGACGGTTTCTTCGCCATCCCAACTGCTCAGAATCCGCAGTGGGGTGCCTTCCACCTGCGGAGAGGCGTGGTCGCAGTGGCCGCCAAAGGTCCAGCGCCGGTGGCCCTGAGCCTGAAGCAGAAAGACATCATACTGGTCGTAGTGAGGGCCAACGCTGCCGCCCTTGGGGGCGTAACTGGCCATGATGTCATCCAGGCGCCAGTTGGGGATAAAACGGAAGTGTTCCAGCAGATCAGCGATGTCCGGCACCCAGTGGTCCAGCCCCTGAACCAGCAGGGTCCAGTCCTGCTCGGGCAGAGTGCTGAACCGGTCCGGCGAGAAGGGGCCATTATGGAGTTGCCAGGGTTTGCCGTCGTCGTTTTCAATGACAATCCGGGACTCCACGCCTTCCTCGCAGGCAAGGCCCGCGAGCTCATCGGCATCGACCGGGCACCGGAAACCTGGAAACGCCTGACGGATGACCAGGGGCTTCTTCTGCCAGTAGTCCCGGAGAAATTCACAGGGTGTCAGTCCGCCAAGCATGTCCATGGGTGTGCTCCCGGTTTCAGATGTTCTGTGCCTGATCGACCGCGTTGCCGATGTAACTGCCTGGCGTCAGCGCCATCAGTTCCGCCTTGGCTTGCTCCGGAATCTCAAGGCTCTCAACGAAATTCTTGATGACTTCCGGGGTCATTGCCTTGCCGCGGGTCAATGCCTTGAGCTTTTCATAGGGCTTTTCGATGTTGTAGCGGCGCATCACGGTCTGGATCGGCTCAGCGAGCACTTCCCAGGCCTGGTGAAGGTCGTCATCAAGACGGGCCGGGTTGATTTCCAGCTTGCCCAGTCCCTTGAGGCTGGCCTCATAGGCGATCAGGCTGTGGGCAAAACCAACCCCCAGGTTGCGGAGCACGGTGGAGTCGGTCAGGTCCCGCTGCCAGCGGGAAACAGGCAGTTTGGCGGAGAGGTGGCTGAACAGGGCATTGGCGATACCCAGGTTGCCTTCGGAGTTCTCGAAGTCGATGGGGTTGACCTTGTGGGGCATGGTGGACGAACCCACTTCGCCTTCCACGGTCTTCTGCTTGAAGTAACCGAGTGAAATATAGCCCCAGATGTCCCGGTCCAGGTCGATCAGAATGGTGTTGAAACGGGCGACGGCATCGTACAGCTCGGCGATGTAATCGTGTGGCTCGATCTGGGTGGTGTAGGGGTTCCAGTCAAGGCCGAGGCTCTCGATGAATTCCCGGGCAGTCAGCGCCCAGTCAATGTCGGGGTAGGCTGAAATATGGGCGTTGTAGTTGCCGACCGCGCCGTTGATCTTGCCCAGCAGCTCGGTTTCCCGAATCTGTTTGACTTGCCGGCGTAACCGGTAGACCACATTGGCCAGCTCCTTGCCTACGGTTGTGGGTGAAGCGGTTTGCCCATGGGTGCGGGACAGCATGGGCTGTTTGGCGTGGTCGTGGGCCAGTTGAGCCAGCTTGTCGACAACCCGTTCCATGGCCGGCAGCATGCCTTGGTCCAGACCTTCCCGGAGCATGAGTGCGTGGGACAGGTTGTTGATGTCTTCCGAGGTGCAGGCAAAGTGGACAAACTCGGTCACCGCATGCAGTTCCGGAACGCTGGCGATTTTGTCCTTGATGAAATACTCCACCGCTTTCACATCGTGATTGGTGGTGCGTTCGATTTCCTTAATGCGCTCGGCGTCCTCCAGGCTGAATTCGCTCACGATGCGGTCGAGTACGGCATTGGCTTCAGTGGAAAAAGCAGGCACTTCGGTTACGCCGGGGTGCGCGGCCAGTTTCTGCAGCCACCGGATCTCGACGGTCACGCGGTTCCTGATCAGGCCATATTCACTGAAGATTTCACGGAAGACGCTGACCTTGCTGGCATAGCGTCCATCGACCGGGGAAATGGCGGTCAGGGCGGTGAGTTCCATCGAATACCTCTCAAGTCATCAAAGAATCGTGTCAAAAGAAAATCAGGGGGTGCACATCATACACCAGCGCAGGCACTGAATCAGCGCTGTCAGTGGTACAGGGAGAGATTCGCTTCCTCGGCCAGTTTCCGGGTCAACAGGATGACCTTCTTGCGGGAAAAAATCAGTTGCCAGCGGCGCCCGCCGGTCTGGCGCCAGAGCACCGCCGACCGAATACCCGCCAGCAGAAGAGCCCGAACCTTCGCGGCGTTCTCATCCTGTTGCAGGACCGAGGGGTTGCCGCTCACCTGGATGCGCATCCGGAAAGTGCTGATGGTGTCTGCGTATACCGAGGCCAGGTTGCTGATCAGGTTGGGGTGGGTATAGCCGAAGTGGCTGGCGGTGTGCCGCGCCTGGTCGATCCTGCTGCCGATGACGTCCAGCATGTCTGACCGGCGGTTCAGCCTGGATTCCAGCTGAATGAGATTCAGGGCATAGCGCAGGACTTCAATATCCTGCTGCTTGCTCTGCTCGCTGAGCACAGAGGAAAGCGTTACCAGGCCCTCCCGAATATCCCGGAGTTCACCGCCGTAAACATCCAGGGTGTTCTCCGGATTCGTGGCAAACAGGGAGCGTATGGACGTTTCCAGACTGGCCTGGTTACACTGGCCGCCGTGGGCAATCTGCTGAACCAGGTTGGCGGCCTGGAAAACCCCGGCCAGGGCCAGGGTCTGGTCTTTCAGGGAACGGCTCATACGGATTCTTCCTGAGCCCGGGAACCGGTCAGGCGGGCCGGCAGGGGCTTGCCATCACGCCAGGTTTCCTCAATGACACCACCGCCGAGACACACCTCGCCGTCGTAGAGGACAACCGATTGTCCCGGCGTGACGGCCCGTTGGGCGTCCGCAAAATCGACCCGCAAGCCACCGTCAATGACAGAAACCTGGCAGTCCTGATCCGGCTGCCGGTAGCGGGTCTTCGCCTTGCAGCGGAAGGATTCTGAGGGAGGCTGGCCGGCGACCCAGTCAATCGGACCGGTTACCAGGCCCCGGGAGAACAGCAGGGGATGGAGCTTGCCCTGAACGGCAATGAGCACATTGCGACTGAGGTCCTTTTCCGCCACATACCAGGGCTCATCGCCAAATTCACTGAGGCCGCCGATGCCGAGGCCCTGGCGCTGGCCAATGGTATGGTACATCAGGCCCTGATGGCGGCCGATCTTCCGGCCATCCGGTGTTTCGATATCGCCGGGCTGGGCGGGCAGGTACTGTTTCAGGAAGTCCCGGAATTTGCGCTCACCGATAAAACAGATGCCTGTGGAGTCTTTCTTGTCGTGGGTCACGAAACCCTGCTGCCCGGCAATCCGGCGCACTTCCGGTTTCTCGAGTTCGCCCACGGGGAACAGGGTCCGTGCGATGCGGTCGCCTGAGACCGCGTGCAGGAAATAACTCTGATCCTTGTTCGGGTCCAGGCCCTTCAGCAACCGGGCCTTGCCCCGGGTGCCGGCAATCGGGCGCTGGCGGGCGTAGTGGCCGGTGGCAATATAGTCAGCACCCAGGGTGATGGCGTAGTCCAGAAAAGCGCGGAATTTGACTTCCTTGTTGCACAGAATGTCGGGGTTCGGCGTGCGGCCGGCCTGGTATTCCGACAGGAAGTGTTCGAATACCCGATCCCAGTACTCGGCGGCGAAGCTGGCAGTATGCAGTTTGATGCCGATGGCATCGGCAACGGCCCGGGCGTCCGCCAGGTCGGTCATGGCGGTGCAGTATTCGGTGCCGTCATCCTCATCCCAGTTCTTCATGAACAGGCCTTCAACCTGATAACCCTGATCCTTGAGCAGCCAGGCGGCCACGGAAGAATCCACACCGCCGGACATGCCGACGATCACGCGGGTGTTGCATGGGCTGGTTGCAGAATGAGCTTCAGGTGCGTTGGTCATTACAGCGTCGCTACCGGTTAAAAAACTGCGAGTTTACCATTTTCCTAGTACGCCGTCTTTGAATCGACGACGACGTCCAGCGGGTATTGGCGGCCGTTTCGGTAATCTTCTATGCACCGCAGGACAAGCGGGCTGCGAAGTTTTTCGCCGAGGCCACGAATCTCGTCAAGGGTCAGCCAGTGGGCGGCAATGATGCCGTCATCCAGGTGGTCTGAAACCTTCGCCCCTGCCCGGGCAACGTAACAGAAGCGATAATAGGTAACGCCATTGGCCGGCGCCTTGTAGGTGTAGATGCCCAAAAAGTGTACCGGGTCAATCTCCCACCCGGTTTCCTCCAGGGTTTCCCTGCGAACGGCATCGAGTATGGCCTCGTTTTCCTCGATATGGCCGGCGGGCTGGTTGAAAACAACCTTGCCGCCGCTGAACTCCTCCACCATGAGAAAACGTCCTGCCTGATCTTCAACAACAACCGCTACAGTGGCGTGGGGTGTCCAGGTCATGACTTTCTGGTTCTCCGGGATCGGGCCCCGGGTCCGGCACCACCGGGGCGGGATTTGGTGTTTGAGCTGGCCGGCAGGTTGACGGTGACTCTCCGGTATTCACCGGACTTCAGGCCATCCAGGGTCCAGTCGCCAATGCGGTAACGGATCAGTCGCAGCGTCGGGAAGCCGACCGCGGCGGTCATTCGCCGGACCTGCCGGTTCCTGCCTTCGGTCATGGTCAGCTCCAGCCAGCTGGTTGGAACGCTATCGCGGTGCCTTACAGGAGGTGTCCGGGGCCAGATGGCCGGCGCGGACATTCTTGTGGCTTTTGCTGGCCGCGTCAGGCCATCTTTCAGATCAACGCCTTCCGTCAGACGCCTCAGGGCGTCGTCTGAAATCTCACCTTCCACCTGCGCCCAATAGGTCTTGGGCATCTTGAGTGCCGGCGATGCAATCCGGTGCTGCAAAGCACCCTCGGATGTCAGCAGAAGCAGGCCCTCAGAATCATAATCCAGTCGACCGGCCGGATAGACGCCGGGAATCCGCAGGTAGTCCGCCAGCGTCGCGCGCGGCGAGTCTCCTCCAGCGGCGCCATCGTCGGTAAACTGGCTCAGGACCTGAAAGGGTTTGTTGAAAAGAATGAGCTCGGCCATGCACTCGCAGGTTTCCAGAAGTTGCAGTGTGCTTCAGAGGCTAGGGTACTTCAAAGGTAAGGACTGACAAAGTCAGATTTCGGCGTCGGATCGCAGCCGTTGGCAGGATCGCCAGGTTTTCAGAGAAAAACAACACACCCCACCCGCTCTCGCCGGTGGGGAGTCAGACCCAGATGCCAGACAGGTCAGCCGTTTACTGCACGGGGCGGATAACCGTCCCGACCGGGTTCCTGTTGCCCCGATGCTTTCGCAGCGTGGCTTCCGGCACCTGTCTGGGCCTTGCTGACGGGCTGCTCTTCCGGAATGATGTTGACTGCGTGAATGCCCTTGTCGCCTGGCTTTTTATCAAAGGATACGGCCTGACCGGCTTTCAGGGTCTTGTAACCGTCCATTTGGACCGACGAGAAGTGAGCAAACAGGTCGTCACTGCAACCATCCTCGATGATGAATCCGTACCCTTTGGCATTGTTGAACCACTTGACTTTGCCTCTTGGCATGATGAACTCCCCTGTTCTTTTGCTGTCACTGTTCTTGTTCATGGTTTCGTGGTGTTTGTCTTTCGGCGGTTGCACCTTCGATTCGAATCCCCGCCCGAATTGAGTTACACAAACACTGCATGGATTAACATTATTTTACAATGCCAGTTAACTTTCGGCCAATCGTTGCGTCGAGTCAATAGTTTCTGTGCCGGGAATGTGTGGTTGAACGCAGTCTGGAAGCGGTATCATGTTCGTATCGGGAAATATCCCGCGCGCCCTGCTTGAAAACCCCGGGGCCGACATCCACATTTAGACAGGAGCACCGATAAACCGGTAAGCAATGATGCGGACTATCGAAAATTCTCTACTAGTATTGAATCAGGGGGAGGACGAACAGCCGGGGCGGCAGGATGAGCTCAGCGTTGCTCCCGAGAAGCCTGCTCTCAAGCGCCCGGCGCGCTACAGGGTGGTGCTGCTGAACGACGATTACACACCCATGGATTTTGTGGTGGATGTGCTGATGACGTTCTTCGGAATGAACGAGGAAAAGGCGACACAGGTGATGCTGCTCGTCCATACGCAGGGAAAAGCCGTATGCGGGGTATTTACCCGGGACATCGCGGAAACAAAGGCGGCACAGGTGAACCAGTATTCCTCGGAATGCGAACATCCGCTCCTTTGCGAGATTGAACGTGCGGACTGAAAGACGTTGGGGTGGCCCATGCTGAGCAAAGATCTGGAAATTACGCTGAACACGGCCTTCAAGAATGCCCGCGATAAGCGTCATGAGTTCATGACTGTGGAGCATTTGTTGCTGGCCCTGCTCGATAACGAATCGGCGGTGGGCGTCCTGAAGGCCTGTGGTGCGGACCTCAAGCGACTTCAGGAGGAACTGGTCGAGTTTGTTGACTCAACAACACCATTGATCCCGAGCAGTGACAGTGAGCGGGAGACCCAGCCCACGCTGGGTTTCCAGCGAGTGCTGCAACGGGCGGTGTTCCATGTTCAGTCCTCGGGCAAGAAAGAGGTAACCGGGGCCAATGTGCTGGTCGCTATCTTCAGCGAGCAGGAAAGCCAGGCGGTGTATGTGCTCAAGAAACAGAGCATTGCCCGCATTGATGTGGTCAATTTCGTCTCTCATGGAATCTCCCGGGTTCAGGGCGTCGAAGATCAGGAAAGCCATGATCAGGCTTCCCATGAAGAAGCCGGAGAGGAGGGTGGCCCTTCCAAGCCACTGGAAAGTTACGCAACCAATCTCAACGAGCAGGCCCGCCAGGGCCGGATTGATCCACTCATCGGGCGCGAGCACGAGGTTGAGCGGGTAGTGCAGATTCTGGTGCGCCGTCGCAAGAACAACCCGCTGCTGGTCGGTGAGGCCGGCGTAGGCAAGACCGCCATCGCTGAAGGGCTTGCCAAGCGAATCGTGGATGGTCAGGTACCCGACATCATTTCCGATGCGGTGGTCTACTCGCTGGATCTCGGTGCCTTGCTGGCGGGTACCAAGTATCGCGGTGATTTCGAGAAACGCCTGAAAGGGCTGTTGGCGGAACTCAAGAAAGAGAGCCACGCGATTCTGTTTATCGACGAGATCCACACGATTATCGGTGCAGGTTCTGCGTCCGGTGGCGTTATGGATGCTTCCAACCTGCTGAAGCCGATGCTGAGTTCCGGGGAGATCCGTTGCATTGGCTCCACCACGTTTCAGGAATTCCGTGGCATCTTCGAGAAGGACAGTGCGCTGGCCCGCCGCTTCCAGAAAATCGATATCAATGAGCCCAGCGTTGAGGATACCTACCAGATCCTCAAGGGGCTGAAGCCGAACTTCGAGAAGCACCACGACCTCAAGTACACGGACAAGGCCTTGCAGGTTGCCGCGGAGTTGGCGGACCGGTACATCACTGATCGTCATCTGCCAGACAAGGCTATTGATGTGATTGATGAGGCGGGCGCCCGGCAGCGGTTGCAGCCGGAAGGCAAGCGCAAGAAGACCGTCGACGTAACTGATATCGAAGATGTGGTAGCGAACATAGCCCGCATTCCGCCGAAGAACGTCTCCACCAGCGACAAGGACCTGCTTCGCAATATCGAACGGGACCTGAAGATGGTGGTGTTCGGTCAGGATCCGGCCATCGAGTCGCTCTCTACGTCCATCAAGCTGGCCCGTGCCGGCCTGAAGGCGCCTGAGAAGCCGGAAGGTGCGTTTCTGTTCGCCGGGCCGACAGGTGTCGGTAAAACCGAGGTCACCAAACAACTGGCCAAGGTTCTGGGAATTGAGCTGGTGCGCTTTGACATGTCGGAGTATATGGAGCGCCACACGGTCTCAAGACTGATCGGTGCGCCGCCGGGCTATGTCGGATACGATCAGGGCGGCCTGCTGACGGAGTCTGTCACCAAGCACCCCCATTGTGTGTTGTTGCTGGATGAAATCGAAAAGGCCCACCCGGAAGTCTTCAACCTGCTACTGCAGGTGATGGACCACGGTACACTGACGGATAATAACGGCCGTAAGGCAGACTTCCGCCACGTAATCCTGGTTATGACAACCAATGCCGGGGCGGAAAGTATGGCCCGCCGTTCGATTGGCTTCAGCGAACAGGACCACAGCACCGATGGCATGGAGATTATCAGCAAGACCTTCACGCCGGAGTTCCGCAACCGTCTTGACGGTATCATCCAGTTCGGCGACCTGCAGAAGGACACCATTACCCATGTGGTGGACAAGTTCCTGACCGAACTGCAGGCACAACTGGACGAGAAGCATGTTGTGTTGCATGTGGATGATGCTGCGAAATCCTGGCTGGCGGACAAAGGCTACGACGTCACCATGGGTGCCCGTCCGATGTCCCGTCTGATTCAGGACAAGGTCAAGCGCCCGCTGGCCGAGCAGATCCTGTTCGGACGCCTGTCAGAGAAGGGCGGGGATGTGTATATCCATCTCCGTGACGATGAGCTGGTGTTCGAGTACGAGGACGAACCGGCGGAAGCCGTCTGAGGTGCCAACGTAAAGAAAAACCGCTGTCCGGGCAACCGGGCAGCGGTTTTTTATGGCTTGACAAAAAAAGCCCCCGAAGAGGCTTCCAGATGTCACCTGAGCCTTAGCGGGCGCGGTACACAATGCGGCCCTTGCTCAGGTCGTAGGGAGTCAGCTCAACCTTGACCTTGTCACCTGTCAGGATGCGGATATAGTTCTTGCGCATCTTGCCGGAGATGTGAGCGGTGACAACGTGACCGTTGCTCAGCTCAACCCGGAACATGGTGTTTGGAAGGGTGTCGATAATAACGCCTTCCATTTCAATGACATCTGATTTCGCCATTCAGTAGAAACCTCGTTTGGATATGCTTCTCGTGATTTTAAATTGCGCAATTCTGCCTGATTTGTCCGCGTTTGGCAAAGTCAGCCATCACTCAGTTCTCGCCAGCGACCGTCACGCAGCGCCTCAATGGGACGGAACCGGGTTTTGTAGTTCATTTTCCGGCACTGCCTGATCCAGTAACCGAGATACAGATGGGGCAGGCCCCTGCGGCGGGTTTCCTCAACCTGCCAGAGGATGGCGTAGGTGCCCAGGCTCCGGTCTTCCAGTTCGGGGTCGAATATGGTGTAAATGGCGGAGAGACCGTCGTCCAGCAGGTCCACGGCTGCCAGCCCGACAAGGTGGTCGTCCCTGCGGATTTCGAGGAACCAGGAATCGGTTGCCCCCTCCACCAGGAAAGACGTGAACTGCTCCCGGGATGGCGGGTACATGTCGCCGTCCTGGTGCCGCTGTTCAATGTAAGTGGCGTAGAGCCGGTAGTATCTTTCGGTGAAGCTGGCCGGCACCATTGTGCACTGCAGGTCCTCATTTTTCCGGAGTACCCGTCTCTGGCTACGATCAGGCCTGAAATCATCGACCTTCAGGCGAACGGGAATGCAGGCATTACACTGCTCGCAGTGGGGGCGGTAATAATGGGACCCGCTGCGGCGGAAGCCGAGGACAGTGAGCTGGCTGTAGAGTTTTTTGTCGATATGGGCCCGCGGATCCACGAACATGGTCGTTGCCTCGCGGTCTGGCAGATAGCTGCAATTGTGTGGTGGGGTCGCAAAGAATACCAGGGTTCTGAGATTGCTCATTTACGCCTCCGGCCCGGGCCATTGCCAGCGGAAGGTCCAGTCGGTCTGATCCGGTTTCTGATCGATGCTCGTCCTGAGTATAGATAAAAACTCTTCCCGGGGAATAACTCTGGCGCCCATGGTCAGGAGATGGCGGCTTTCCACCTGGCAGTCCATGATTCGGTAGCCCCACGCGTTTAGCTGATGGGCAAGGTGGACCATCAGCACTTTGGAGGCGTTGGTCTCCAGGGAGAACATGGATTCACCGAAGAAGCACCGGCCGATGGTCAGGCCGTACATCCCGCCGGCCAGATCGCCGCGGCGGTTCCAGACTTCGATGGAGTGCGCCGTGCCCATTCGGTGCAGTTTGGCGTAGCTGGTGATCATGTCTTCTGTGATCCAGGTGCCCTCGGCCCGGGTGGAGGCGCACAGGCGGATAATTCGCCCGAAGGCCAGATCAGCGGTGACCACAAAGCGTTGCTGGTTCAGGGTGCGGCGGAGGCTTCGGGATACGTGGATTTCGTTCGGGAACAGCACGCATCGGGGGTTGGGGGACCACCAGAGTATGGGTTGTTCGTCGCTGTACCAGGGGAAGATACCGTTCCGGTAGGCGAGGATGAGTCTGTCTGTGGACAGGTCGCCACCCAGGGCCAGTAGCCCGTCTGGGTCGTCCAGGGCTTCGTTGGCGGGGGGGAACCAGAGTTGGTCAGGGTCTAGCCAGGGTAGTGAGGTCATCCTTATCCGGCATTTACTGGGGGGTTGGGCTTTGGGAGTAGCGGCTGCTGGAACCCACTTCTGAAACATGCTGTGAATACGTCCATGTACGCTTGGCTCCGCCATCCATGGCTCCGCACAGTTTCAGAAGTGGGTTCCCAGCAGCCTTTGCAAACTCCTGAGTTCGCGTTCCTTCTTCGTACTCTTACTCAATCACAATCAGTTTTGTTGATCCAGAAACTTTTCAGCATCCAGGGCGGCCATGCAGCCGAAGCCGGCGGAGGTGACGGCCTGGCGGTAGACGTGGTCGGCTACGTCACCGGCGGCGAAGACGCCGGGGATGCTGCTCTGGGTGGCCATGCCTTCGAGGCCGGAGCGGATGCGGATGTAGCCGTTTTCCATGTCCAGCTGGCCCTGGAACAGGTCGGTGTTGGGTTTGTGGCCGATGGCGATGAAGACGCCTGCCAGTTCCTTGTCCTGAGTCGAGCCGTCTTTCATGCTTTTGATGCGCATGCCGGTGACGCCGGTGCCGTCGCCCAGGACTTCGTCGAGGGTGTGGTCCCAGACGATGTTGACGTTGCCGTTTTTGGCTTTCTCGAACAGTTTGTCCTGGAGGATTTTTTCGGCTCTGAGGCTGTCTCGGCGGTGGACCAGGGTGACCTCGTCGGCGATGTTGGAGAGGTAGAGGGCCTCTTCAACGGCGGTGTTGCCGCCGCCGATGACGGCGACTTTCTGTTTTTTGTAGAAGAAACCATCGCAGGTGGCGCAGGCGGAGACGCCCTGGCCTTTGAATTTCTCTTCGGATTCGAGGCCGAGGTACATGGCGGAGGCGCCGGTTGCGATGATCAGGGCGTCGCAGGTGTATTCGCCGCCGTCGCCCTTGAGGCGGAAGGGGCGGTTGCGCAAGTCGGCTTCGTTGATGGTGTCATAGACGATGCTGGTTTCAAAGCGCTCGGCGTGTTTGAGCATGCGCTGCATCAGTTCGGGGCCCTGTACGCCGTCATTGTCGCCGGGCCAGTTGTCCACGTCGGTGGTGGTGGTGAGCTGGCCGCCGACTTCAATGCCGGTAATCAGGGTCGGGTTCAGGTTGGCGCGGGCTGCGTAGACAGCAGCGGTGTAGCCCGCCGGGCCGGAACCGAGGATGATCAGTCGGGAATGTCTGGTGTCGCTCATTGAAGATCTCTCACTGAAAAAGCCGTAGGTTGCCCGGCCCGGTATTCAGGGCCAGACGCTTCAAGGAAAAGTGGAAAGGCTAACATGAAAGACGCGGCCTGCCATTTGTTTTGGGTAATACCGCTTATAAAACCTTGCTATTTACTCAAGCACTGGAACGGAGGCAAGCAGCTGTCTGACACGTTCGGTGCTTTTGCCGGATTCGCCCTGCTCCAGGCGATGTTCCGCCACGGCCGGGAAGACGGCCTGGATGTCATCCGGCAGTACGTGATGCCGGCCCTCCATCAGGGCCCATGCCTTGGCAGCTCGCAGCAGGCCGAGTCCGGCTCTGGGCGAGAGCCCGTACAGCAGTCCCGGCATTCTGCGGCTTTGCTCCAGCAGGCGTTGAATATAGTCCAGCAGGGCCGGGCTGGCGGTTATCCGGGTTACGGCTTCCTGGAGGGTCTTCAGATCGTCCCGGGAGAGCAGGGTGACAAGCCTTTCGGTCAGCACGCGCCGGTCTTCGCCTTCCAGCAGTTCCCGCTCGGCCCTGGGGTCGGGATAGCCCAGGCGCAGGCGCATCAGGAACCGGTCCAACTGGGATTCCGGAAGAGGATAAGTACCACCCTGTTCGCTCGGGTTCTGGGTGGCAATCACGAAGAACGGGTGGGGTAATGGCCGGGTTTCACCCTCGATGGACACCTGGCGCTCTTCCATGGCTTCAAGCAGGGCGCTTTGGGTGCGTGGTGATGCCCGGTTGATTTCATCGGCCAGTACTACCTGGGCGAAGATCGGACCCGGGTGGAAAACCAGGCTGCCGGCCTGTTTGTCGTACATGGAGTAGCCAAGCACATCGGCTGGCAGCAGGTCGTTGGTAAACTGGATGCGCTGGTAGCTGAGCCCCATCACTTTGGCCAGGGCATGGGAGAGGGTGGTTTTGCCCATGCCGGGAATGTCTTCAATCAGCAGGTGGCCCCGGGCCAGAAGCCCACAGAGAGCAAGACGGACCTGTTGATCCTTGCCCAGAAGTATCTGGTTCAGTTCACTGACAACGGTATCGACCAGTTTTTTCATTCCCGGCTCAGTCCCTCACGCGTTTGAGAATATCGCCATAGGCGTCAACCCTGCGGTCTCTCAGATACGGCCAGATGCGACGAACCGATTCACTGCGGTTGCGATCAATCGGTACGGTCAGTATGCATTCGGAGTTGTCATCGGCCCGGGCAAGAAATTCGCCCTGGGGGCCGCAAATAAAACTGTTACCCCAGAAGCGGATGCCATCGCCCTGGCCGGAAGGATCCGGCTCGGTGCCAACGCGGTTTGGTGCCACCACCGGCAGATTGTTGGCGACCGCGTGGCCTCGTTGCACGGTTATCCAGGCTTCCAGTTGCCGGGCCTGTTCGTCGGGGTTGTCGGTGACATCCCAGCCGATGGCTGTGGGGTAGATAAGAATCTCGGCGCCAGCCAGGGCCATCAGTCGGGCCGCTTCCGGGTACCACTGGTCCCAGCAAACCAGGACGCCCAGCCTGCCCACGGAGGTGTCAATGGGAGTGAAACCACTGCGGCCATCGTTGAACTGCGCGTCACCGGGGGTGAAGTAGAACTTTTCATAGAAACCGGGATCATCCGGGATATGCATTTTCCGGTACAGCCCGGCCATGGAGCCATCTTTCTCAAACACCACGGCGGTGTTGTGATAAACACCGTTCATCCGCCGTTCAAAGATGGACCCTACCAGGACAATGCCCAGCTCACGGGCCAGATCAGACAGTCTCTGGCTGGTCGGCCCCGGTATGGGTTCGGCCAGCCCGAAAACCGAGGTGTCTTCGGTCTGGCAGAAGTACAGCGTGGCGTGGAGCTCCTGCAGAATAATCAGATCAGCACCGTTTGCTGCGGCTTCCCTGGCAAGTTTTTCCGTGGTGGCGAGGCTGGCGGCCTTGTCCGGACTGCAGGCCTGCTGAATGGCTGCGATGGTGATCCGGTTGTTGCTTGAATCAATGCTCATCAGGTAACGACCCCGGCCGGAATCTGCATGGTGACACAGTGAAGGCTGCCGTGCTGATGAATCAGGGCCCGGCAATCAATCGGCACAATGTCGCGGGAAGGGAAGATCGCCTTCATGACGGTAATTGCCTCTTCGTCCTGGGCAACGCCATAGACGGGAAGCAGCACCGCACCGTTGATAATCACGAAATTCGCATAGGTGGCAGGCAGGCGTTGTCCGTCTGCATCCTGGATCGCCTCCGGCCAGGGCAGGGCTGTCAGCTTGTAGGGAGTACCGTTCGGCTGGCGGAATTCCTGCAACTCCTCCTCCATGGCAGCCAGGGCGCTGTAGTGTTCGTCTGCGACATCCGGGCAGGCCACATAACAGATGTGGTCCGGGGCGCAGAATCTGGCCAGTGTATCGACATGGCTGTCGGTGTCATCGCCTTCAAGATAGCCGTGGTTAAGCCAGAGAATGCGGGTAACGCCCAGAACCTCGGCCAGCAGTTGCTCAATCGCGGTCCGGTCCACGGAGGGATTTCGCGAGGGGGTCAGCAGGCACTCAGAGGTGGTCAGCAGAGTGCCCTGGCCATCGGATTCGATGGAGCCGCCTTCCAGTACAAAGTCGACTCGCTGCATCGGGGTGGCGCCGAATACGCCGGCGTTGGCCAGGTGATGGTTGAGGGCGTCGTCTTTTTCGAAGGGGAATTTTCCGCCCCAGGCATTGAAGCGGAAATCGAGCAGCACCGGGCCGTTATCGGTTGCGATGGTAATCGGACCATGATCCCTGGCCCAGGTGTCGTTTGCCGGTGCCGGAACGGTGCGTACCCGACCCGGAAAGCCGTTTTCCTCAGCGTACCGGTTCAGATCCCGGTCAAGTTCCTGCAAACGGGCGACGTACTCGCAGCTGATCAGGAGGTTCTCGTAGCGAAGTACGGCCCTGGCAATGTCGAGGAATACCGGCTCGACCTCATCAAGTATATCCGCCCAGTCTGTTCCGGGGTGAGGCCAGGTCAGCATTATGGCACTCTGGGGAGCCCACTCTGCGGGCAATACGCGTCTGGTTGTCACTTCGCAGCCACCTTAAATCACAAAGGACGCCATTCTAACCAAAGGTCGGCTGAACGTCAGGACATGAGTGGGGAAATTCGGGCCTTTGAGGGCCGCTATCGGCTATTCAGCGATTGTGCTTGAGAACGGTATGGATTACCCGATCATTTTCGAAATAAACGACAAAAGTCGGGTAGTGCCACTGGCTGATGGGAGGTTGGCCAACCGGACCCTGAATTTCCAGGGGGGCGCCCCAGGAAGCCCGCACCGAAGCCTGGCTCATTCCGGTGCCAGGAACGTTTGCCTGGTCGCGATCTGCCTGGGTTCCCACCGGTACGCGGATTTGCTCTGCAACCGCAGATGCGGCCGGGAAAAGGGTCAGGGTGGTAGACAGAGCCAGTACGCCGAGCAGGATTCTGTTTTTTTTCATTGATCGATCTCCATGAAGGCTAACGTCCTCTGAAAGTTTGCTCCGGAGGACATGGATAAAGCGTAATATCCGAAAAAGATCAGTAAAAGTCACCCGTTTTCCCAGTCTACTCTTTTTGGCGCTGGCGAATCTGCCACCGCATCACATGCCGCGCGATCTGCTGCCGGTCGCCGTCATCAATCCGGGCAAACTCGGTGTGGACCCTTGCCCCACCTGAGGCGTCGGGGTGTACCTCAAGTACCCGGGCGATAGCCTGAGGCTGGAAAAGCTCCGGCGGAAGTGTCATGCGGACCGCAAGCCGGTCCCCGGGTTGCCAGGCCGGCGCACTGCTTGAGAATGACAGGCCACCCTCGCTCAGGGTCACATCCTGCCAGTCCTCCGGTTGCAACGGATTTTGCTCAAAGGCCATAATGCGCGCAAGCGTATCCAGCTTGCCGTTCAGGGATTTGATGAGTCCGGTAAGTAACCGGTCTCTCTCGGCAAGGCTGGCAAGCTGGGACTTCACGTCCTGGTCCAGCCGCCTGAACTCCGCTTTCAGGCTTTCAAGATGGTCGCCGTCGAAAGCATCCGCATCCAGGGGTGTGTCGGGCGCAAGCTTGCGGATTTCCAGGCCGATTCGGTCTTCAATGCGGAAAAAGTCCCGGCGCTCGGGTGAATAATCCGCCGGTTCGCTGGGGATGTTGGATGACGGCATCTTGGCTCCGGAAAACTGAAATTTTATTGATACAGAGTAGTTTAGCAGTTTCCCTCTGTGCTGGAAGGTGCCAGGGAAAACCAGACCACGACAGATCTGAAGGTAGCAACAGGCGCCTCTCCATGTTCAGACCCTTATCGTTTTATATAGGCTTGCGATACACGGCGGCCAAGCGCCGGAATCACTTCATTTCCTTTATCTCCCTGACGTCGATGATCGGGTTGATGCTGGGTGTTGCGGTCCTGATTATTGTTCTTTCCGTGATGAACGGATTCGACCGGGAGCTCAAGCAGAGAATTCTCGGTATGGTGCCCCACGCCACGATTCAGGGCACAGGCCCCCTGGACGACTGGAAATCCGTGGATGCCCAGGTTGAGGAGCATCCCCGCGTGCTGGCAGCAGCGCCCTTTATTCAGGGGCAGGGCATGGTCACTGGCGGTGGGAATGTCCGCGGCGTGGTGCTCAATGGCATCCTGCCGGAAGAGGAACGCACCGTCTCCATCATTGAAAATCACATGATCGAAGGCAGGCTTGATGACCTGGTGTCCGGTGAGTTCGGCATTATTATCGGTCGGCTGATGGCGGCCAGTCTGCGCCTCCAGGTGGGTGACAAGGTTACGGTGGTGCTGCCAGAGGCATCCATAACGCCTGCGGGTGTACTGCCGCGGCTCAAGCGATTTACGGTAAAGGGCGTGTTCAGCGTCGGGGCGGAGCTGGATGGCAATTACGCCCTGATCCACATGGATGATGCCTCGAAACTCATGCGCACCGGAGGCAAGGCGCAAGGCATTCGCCTGCTGGTGGATGACCTGTTTGCAGCTCCCCGGGTAGCGGAAGAGGCTGCGAAGCAGCTTGGCGGGCGTTATTACGTATCCGACTGGACCCGCACCCACGGCAATCTGTTCCAGGCCATCCGCATGGAGAAAACCATGATCGGTCTGCTGCTTATGTTTATTGTCGCCGTGGCGGCGTTCAATATCGTGTCCACCCTGGTGATGGTCGTCACCGACAAAACCGGTGACATCGCCATTCTCAGGACGATGGGGGCGACTCCGGGCCGGATTATGCGGATTTTCATTGTTCAGGGTGCGGTGATCGGTATCTTCGGCACGGTCATAGGCACCTCACTGGGTGTGTTTGGCGCGCTCAATATCAGTACCTTCATTTCCTGGCTTGAAGGCGCGCTGGGGCACCAGTTTCTCAGTGCCGACGTCTATTTCATCAGCTACCTGCCTTCGCAGCTGCAATGGCAGGATGTTTTCATAATCAGTGGCGCCGGCCTTGCCATGAGTCTTCTGGCTACCATCTACCCGGCCTGGCGGGCTTCGCGAGTGGATCCCGCGGAGGCGCTTCGCTATGAGTAAGGAGCATTCGGTCATGGCGGATTCATCCCTGGTGATTGACTGTCGGCAGGTAACCCGTACCTACAGTGAGGGCCCCGAAAAACTCACCATTTTCTCGGATATTTCCCTGAACGTGGCGCCCGGAGAAACAGTCGCCATCGTTGGCAGCAGTGGCGCCGGTAAAACCACCCTGCTCAACCTGCTTGGCGGGCTGGACAAGCCGTCATCGGGCCAGATTTCCATCTGCGGCAAGGATATTCACCGGCTTTCCGAAGCCGGCCGCGCCAGGTTCCGTAACCGTTACCTTGGGTTTGTGTACCAGTTTCATCATTTGCTGCCGGAATTCTCGGCACTGGAAAACGTCATGATGCCCTGCGTACTGGGTGGCATGGCGGTCGCTGACGCCCGGAACAAAGCGGAAACGCTGTTAGGCAGAGTTGGCCTTGCTGCGCGCCTGACCCACAAGCCGGGTGAACTGTCGGGCGGTGAGCGTCAGCGGGTGGCCATTGCCCGGGCGCTGGTCAATGAGCCGGATTGTGTACTGCTGGATGAACCAACCGGCAATCTTGACGAGCACACGGGAGAAGGGGTCAGGTCACTGATCGAGTCGCTCCGGGATCAACTGGGCATTGCATTTGTCATGGTTACCCATGACATGAAAATGGCCCGGAGTCTGGGGCGGGTGTTTCGGCTTGAACAGGGTCGGCTGATTCAGGAAGCCTGATCGGTCTCCCGGCGACGTTTCCGGCGATTGACCCGCCGCACCTGCCAGTCTGTGCGTATTTTCCGGCGCCACAGGAATTGGATGACCAGGTAAGCAAGGCAGGCTGACACGGTCGCAACAATGAGGGACCCAAGATACAGGGGGATGCCTATGTCCATGAGCCGTTCAGTGATCCAGGACCATGACAGCTGAAACTCGAAACTGAGAACCGGGCGGCTAAGGGCCCAGGCCCCGACTTTGTAATTGAAATAGAAAATCGGTGGCATGGTTACCGGATTGCTGATCCAGACCAGAACAACCGACAGCGGCAGATTGGCGTTGAACCAGATCGCGAAAAATGCAGCAGCAAGCATCTGGAAGGGCATGGGTATGAAACAGAACCAGACACCGACAAGAAAGGCGCGGGCAACACTGTGGCGATTGATATGCCAGAGATTGGGTTCGTGAAGGATATCGCCCAGAAAGCTCAGCGACTGCATCGCTTGCACCTTCTCTGGTGAGGGCAGATAGCGTTTCATGAACTTCTTCGGCATTGGAAGTTCTGCCTTTAAACGGAGTTAAAAGACCGGCACATCGGATGTCGCCGGTAAATGTGACATACGGGAGGACAAGGATTGTCCGGAAGTCTGAACAGCTCGCCGTACCCGCCGGGCAGGCGCGGTGCCTCGGTCCTGGGCGTTATCGCCTTCTCTGGTGGCGTCATCTTACTGTATTGGCTGTCGATACTGCCACCTCCGCAGTGGCTGTTAGCACCCGGACTTCTGCTTTTTTTGACCCTTTTCCGTCCGGCGTCTGTCGTGATTCGCCGGTTAACGGTTTTGGCTCTCGGCTTTCTGGTGGGGCTTTCCTGGGCAGCATGGCATGCCCGTAGCCAGCTTTCGGAAGTGTTGCCGCCTGAAGCCGAAGGGAAACGTCTGTCGGTATCCGGTTACCTGTGTGATATCCCGTCACCGGGAAGTTTCGACAGTTTGCGCTTCAGTTTCTGTGTTACCCGTTGGCATAACCTTCCCCCGGTAAACGTCCCGGGCGCGCGCCCGCCCGATTTGCTGCGGCTGGCCTGGTATGGTCACGCAGCAGAGCGATTACCGGGGGGCCGTTTGCGCCTGGAGGTCAAGCTCAAAAGACCGCACGGGAACCTCAACCCGGTGGGTTTCCGGTATGAAAACTGGCTGTTCCGGAAAGGCTACCGGGCCACCGGCAGTGTCCGAAGCGTTCAGCTGGACCCAACCGTGCCTTGTTCCCTGCACTGCCGGTACCGGAGTGCACACCTGGCGTTGAGCGACTGGGTGCAAAACCGGTTCGGCGGCACCGAACACTTCGCACTGGTTTCCTCACTGTTGATTGGTCATCGCGGGTACATGACACAGAAGCACTGGGATGTTCTGAAAGCAACGGGAACCATTCATCTGGTCGCGATCTCCGGTTTGCACCTGGGGCTGGTCGCCCTGGGTGCGGGTTTTTTGTGCCGACGCCTCTTGCTGGCCTGGCCGGCCGGCCGCGTGAGCGAACTCAATGGACGCCGGATTGCCTTTGTTTCCGTACTGGTATGTTGCCTGGCCTACGCTCTTGCGGCCGGTTTTACCGTGCCCACCCGCCGGGCACTGGTCATGGTGATCGTGGGCGGCTGGCTGTTTCTGTTGGCCCGACAGTCACCCGTCTGGCAACCGTTTCTGGTTTCCCTGGCGGTGGTTTTGTTGCTGGATCCTTTTGCACCCCTGGATCAGGGATTCTGGCTGTCGTTTGCGGCCGTAGCGGTACTTATCGCCGTATTCTCAGCGCGACTGGCAGGAGCCGGTTGGTTGGCTAGCCTGTTGGTTGCCCAGATCTCGGTGTTTGCCGGCTTATGGCCAGTTCTGGAAACTTTCGGGCAGGGGCAGCCCCTGGCGGGATTGCTGGCAAACCTGATTTCGATTCCCTGGGTATCCCTCGTGGTTATGCCCCTGCTGGTCACGGGCGGGCTGATGACTGCCGCTATTCCGGAAGCGGCGAACCTGTTCGGTCCCGCATTTGATACGGTGCTCGGTCTGCTCTGGCATTTTCTGGACTGGCTCGCACGTTGGCAAGTGCCCGAAATCGCTGCCAGCACCGAAGAAATCGCTGCGGTATCGATGCTGACTGTGTTTATGGTGTTTGCGCCATTCAACGGGTTTCGGCTGGTGGCGGTTGTGTCGGCACTTGTGTGGCTGGGATCTTCACCCTCATCGTTACCGCAGAATGCCCGGGTGGATCAGCCCGAAATCCGGGTTTGGGATGTCGGGCAGGGCTTGTCGGTGCTTGTCCGTCACGGTCGGGAGGTCCTTGTCTACGACACCGGGCCGGCCGTGCCCGGGGTGTTTTCAGCCGTTGAATCGACGCTGTTGCCAACTCTGAAGGCCGAGGGCATCCACAGAATCGATACCCTGGTGATAAGCCATGGGGACAGTGATCACGCCGGAGGTGTATCAGAGCTCGCGGAGCAGGTTGAAATCGGTCGCGTTGTTGCCGGCGAAACCGGGGCAATCAGGAATCAAATTCCGGGTGTGCCCATCGTACCCTGTGAACGGGCCACCGAAACCTTTGGAGCTCTGACCATCGACTACTGGCAAGGGGAGGGTGCTTCCGAGGGCAACGATGCGTCCTGTGTGATCCGGATCCATCATCCCGAATCGGGTATTGAATGGATACTGCCCGGGGATATTACCGAGTCCGTGGAATCGCAGTATCTGGCCTTTCTTTCGGTCGGCGGTAAATTGCGTCATTCGGGCAGTCGGGTGGTCATCGCTCCCCATCATGGCAGCAAGACATCCTCTTCTGAAGCCTGGGTTCAGGGGCTTGATCCCGACTGGGTAATCTATACCGCCGGATACCGCCACAGGTATGGTCATCCCCATCAAATGGTAACCGCCCGTTACCGGCGCTCTGGTGCGATCCCACTGAACACCGCCTGTTCCGGCAGCGTATTGATGACTATCGCCGATAACCGGTTGGTGTTAAAGGAAATGCGTCGTGAGGCGCCGTTCTGGATCGGTGGCCCGGGGCTGACCCGTGACCAATGTAAAATACCGTGACATTGCCGCTGTGGCCTCCAGGGGTAGCTATGCTAAAGTAGCGCGGCTTGTAAACAATCAGGGAGACCAAGCGTGTTCGAGCTGTTGAAAGCCGGTGGCATTCTGATGGTGCCAATTGTTGCCTGTTCCATACTGGCGCTTGCCATCATTCTGGAACGTTTCTGGACCCTTCGTGCTTCCAGGGTTGCGCCGTCGCAGACCATTAACGAACTGTGGCGCTGGATCAAGAAAAAAGAACTGAATGGCCGGAAACTGAAAGCCCTTCAGGGATCATCTCCCCTTGGCCGGATTCTGGCCGGCGGCCTGATCAACGCCAAGCATGGCCGCGAAATCATGAAAGAGAGTATTGAGCACGAAGCCAGTCAGGTGATCCATGACCTGGAGCGCTTCCTGAACCCGCTGGGCACCGTGGCCACCATCACACCGTTGCTGGGGCTTCTGGGTACCGTGATCGGCATGATCAAGGTCTTTGCCGAGATTCAACTGGCTGGTGTCGGTAACGCGGGCAACCTGGCCGGTGGCATTTCCGAGGCGCTGATTACCACGGCCGCCGGCCTGAGTGTGGCCATTCCCGCGCTGATCTGTCACCGCTATTTCATCCGCAGGGTAGACGAGCTGGTGGTCGGCATGGAACAGGAAGCCATCAAGCTGGTTGAGGTTGTGCACGGAGACCGCGAAATCGACGTGGAAGGAGCCTGAACACCGTGAAGTTCAAGCGCCAGAGAAGCCAGGAAGTCGGGGTTGACCTGACACCATTGATCGATGTGGTATTCCTGCTGCTGATTTTCTTTATGGTTTCCACAACCTTTACCCGGGAGAGCCACCTGCAGGTGGAACTGCCGGAGGCAAGCGGGGAGCCCGCAGAGGCCTCGGAGGTCAAGCAGATTGACGTGGTGATCAATGCCGAAGGGCAGTACATCCTGAACGACCGCACGCTGGTCAATAACCAGCGTGAAACCCTGGAGCGGGGTGTGCGTGAGCTGGCAGAGGGTAACAGCTCGATGCCGTTTATCATCACGGCGGATGCCCGCACCCCCCACGAATTTGTGGTTCGTGCCATGGATGTTGCCGGCCGCCTGGGGTTTGCAAAGCTGAGTATCACTACGGAGCGGGAGGCTGAGAATCAGTGAGGGTAACCGAGCCTCTGCCTGATCCCTCTCCGGCAGTGCCGGCCGGCAGCTGGGAAACCTACAAGCGTTTGCTGGCCTACGTGAAGCCGTTCTGGATGGCGTTTTCCCTTGCTGTGCTTGGCAACGTTATCTATGCCGCTGCCTCGACCGGTATGGCGGCCGCCATGGAATATGTGATTGCGGCCATTGAGAACCCGACCGACCAGAACCGTCTGTTGCTGACCCTGGTTATCGTGGGTGTGTTTGCGTTTCGCGGGGCCGGAACCTTCCTGAGCCAGTACTTTATCGGCTATGTCGGCCGTCAGGTGATTAACGCACTGCGTAACGACGTATTCAATCGCCTGATGACGCTGCCCTCCCGGTACTTCGATGACCATGCGGCAGGACGTTTGGTTTCCAAGCTTACCTTTAACGTCGAGCAGGTGGCGGAAGCCACCACCAATGCGGTGACGATTACCCTGCGTGAAGGCCTGACCATCATTGGCCTGCTGGGTTTCATGTTGTACACCAACTGGAAGCTGACACTGATTTTTCTCGCCGTCGGACCGCTGATCGGTGCGGTGGTGAGTTATGCCAGTAAACGTTTCCGAAAAATCAGTCAGCGGATTCAGGGGTCCATGGGAGACATCACCCATGTGGCCTCCGAATCCATTACCGGATACCGGGTGGTGCGGACCTTCGGTGGTGAAGACTACGAACGCCAGCGTTTTCGGGAAGTTAACGATAAAAACCTCAGGCAAAGTCTCAAGATGGCATCGACTCAGGCGATCAGTGTTCCTGTCATTCAGGTGCTGGTGGCCATTGCGATCGCCGGTCTGGTCTGGATGATGCTGGCTCCTGAAATCCGGGGTGGGATGACCACCGGCCAGCTTGTGGCGTTTATAACCGCGGCGACGACCATGGCCAAGCCCATCCGGCAGGTAACGTCGGTCCACGCCAAGATACAGAAGGGCGTGGCGGCGGCTTACGATGTGTTCGAAACCATTGACGAATCGCCGGAGCAAGACCCGGGCAGCTATTCCCCCGGCCGTGTTGAAGGCAAGATCGAGTTCGATGATGTGTCTTTCCGGTATCGGGATCAGTTGGACAACGTACTGGAAGGCATTTCGCTGCGGATTCCCGCAGGGCAGAGTGTTGCGCTGGTCGGCCGCTCCGGAAGCGGGAAATCCACCCTGGTAAGCCTGTTGCCGAGGTTCTATGAATTTACCGGTGGTGATATCCGCATCGATGGCCATTCACTGCGGGACTTCTCGCTTAAGGCCTTGCGGGCACAGATTGCTCTGGTCACCCAGAGCGTTGTGCTGTTCAACGACACCATCGCCGCCAATATCGCCTATGGTGCGCTCAGGGATTGCAGTCGCGAAGAAATCCGGGAGGCAGCGGCCAAGGCCCATGCCCTCGAGTTCATTGACCGGATGCCCGAAGGCCTGGACACCATGATTGGTGATAACGGCGTGATGCTTTCCGGTGGCCAGCGCCAGAGGCTCGCTATTGCCCGGGCATTGCTCAAGAATGCACCGATCCTGATCCTGGATGAGGCCACGTCTGCGCTGGATACGGAATCCGAGCGCCACATTCAGGATGCCCTTGAAACCGTGATGCGGGGGCGTACCACCCTGGTGATCGCACACCGTTTGTCCACCATCGAAAAGGCAGACCGGATACTGGTGATGGAAAACGGTCGTATTGCTGAATCCGGCCGTCATGATGAACTTCTTGCCACCGGTGGCGCCTACGCTCAGTTGCACCAGATGCAATTCAGTGAGCAGTCATGAGCTCGTGGCTAGACCGTCTCTGGTATGGCAGACATCGTCCTCTGGGGTTTCTTGCACCGTTTTCCTGGCTATACCGCAGCCTGGCGGAAGCCCGCCGCCGCTCTGCGTGGGAGGCTCGTGATGACTCGCTGCCGGTTCCGGTTGTGGTTGTTGGCAATATCACCGCAGGTGGTACCGGTAAATCGCCCCTGACCGCCTGGCTGGTTTCTGAACTGGCCGGTGACGGGTGGCGCCCGGTGATCCTCAGCCGCGGGTATGGTGGCAAGGCTGCTAATTACCCCCTCGAAGTTAACGCCCGGACCAGCCCCCTGGAGGCCGGCGACGAGCCTGTAATGCTGGCTCTCAGCACCGGGTGCCCGGTTGTTGTGGATCCCCAGCGCCGGCGCGCGGCGGAATATGCCCTGGACAGAAATCTCGGAAACCTGCTTGTCTGTGACGACGGTCTCCAGCACTACAAGCTGCCCCGGGATGTGGAATTGTCGGTGTTCGATGGCAGGCGTGGCGTTGGCAACGGTGCGCTGATTCCGGTGGGACCACTGCGCGAACCGCTCTCCCGGCTTGCCTCCGTGGATTTTGTTATTGTTAACGGAGCGGATCATTCCGATCAGGTCATGGGGAGTTTTGCCGGTATAGAGCACCCACAGATCTACTCAATGGTACTCGAACCCGGAACCCTGGTTCACGTCAGGACCGGTAAACCCCGGCCCATTTCTGATCTGAAGGGGCTGCCTGTAAGGGCGGTGGCGGGAATCGGCAATCCGTCCCGTTTTTTCGATACACTCAGGGCACTGGGCGCCGTGGTTACCGAAGCAGCTTTCCCGGATCATCATCGCTTCCGCGTTGCCGACCTGAATGCCGGCCCGGATGATTTGATCGTTATGACTGCGAAGGACGCGGTGAAATGCCGTGGTTTCGCTCCTGACAACGCCTGGAGCCTGGCCGTTGAGGCCAGGTTGCCGGACCGGTTCCGGGACGCTCTTCTGGCGCGGGTTCGCCAGTGCTCTGAACAGTTAACTTCTTGATAGCGAGTGAGTAAGCACCATGGATAAAAAATTGTTGGCAATGCTGGCCTGTCCGGTCTGCAAGGGCGACCTGAAGCTCAATGACGCCCGAACCGAGCTGATCTGTTATCAGGATGCCATGGCGTTTCCGATCCGGGAGGGGATTCCGGTCATGCTCGCCACCGAGGCCCGGACGCTGTCCACCGACGAACGCCTGCACAAGCGTTAAAGTCAAAGGCCATCAGGGTAGCGACACTATGTCTTTTACCGTTGTGATTCCGGCGCGATATGCCTCCACCCGCCTTCCCGGGAAGCCGCTGGCGGATATCGCCGGAAAGCCCATGATTCAGCATGTCTGTGAGCGCGCCGGCGAAAGCCGGGCGGACCGGGTGGTTGTCGCGACCGATGACGAACGTATCCGGAGCGTCTGCCAAGGCTTCGGTACTGAAGTGGTCATGACATCGCCAAACCATGCCAGCGGCACCGACCGGCTGGAAGAAGTCGCACGGGTGCTCCGTTTTGAGCCGGACCATCGTGTCGTAAACGTGCAGGGTGATGAGCCCCTGATTCCGCCGGAGCTGATCAATCAGGTGGCGGACAATCTGGAGTTTTACCCGGACGCCGCCATTGCCACCCTGTGCGAGCGCATCCACGATCCGGAGCAGGTTTTTAACCCCAATGTGGTCAAGGTGGTGTTCGACCATCAGGGCATGGCCCATTATTTCAGCCGTGCGCCCATTCCCTGGGCCCGGGACCATTGGCAGGATGGCACGCCTTTGACCCGTGTCGACGTTTCCATGCCTGATCACATCGGTTACTTCCGGCACATCGGCATCTACGGTTACCGGGTCTCGGTGCTGGGGCAGTTTGTCCGTTGGGCGCCCGCGCCAACCGAGTTCACCGAGTCCCTTGAGCAATTGCGGGCCCTGTATAACGGCGCCCGGATCCACGTGGATGTGGCGTCGGTGAATCCGCCCGCCGGTGTGGATACCGAAAGCGATCTGAAACGGGTGAGGGAATGGCTGGAAAGGAGAAGCAACGACAATGGCTGAACAGGTAGACATTGATTCCTGTGGTACTGCGGGTTTGCTGGCCGGTATCCGGGAGCGGCTGACTTGAGGCAGAATCCGGAGATCCTGGAAGACGTTCAGATGGAGTCGCTGAACACGCTTCGTGTGTCTGCCCGGGCCCGTTTTTTTGTCGAGGTCGAAAGTGCTGCCGAGCTGGCCTGGTCGCTGGAGTGGGCAGCAAAAGGGCCGCACAAGACTCTGATTCTCGGCGGTGGAAGTAATCTGGTGTTTGCCGGTGATTTCCGGGGGCTGGTTGTTCGCATGGCCATCCGGGGGCGGAGCTGGGAGCGAGTCGTTGATCACCGGGCCACGCTGGTTCTGGGCGCCGGAGAGAACTGGCACGAGGCTGTCCTGTACGCTGCCAGGGCCGGTTATCGCGGTATTGAGAATCTGGCCCTGATTCCGGGCACTGCAGGCGCCGCTCCGGTTCAGAACATTGGCGCCTATGGGGTTGAACTACGTGACTGCCTGGAATCGGTCACGGCACTGGATTGTGCCACCGGTGAGTTGGTTACCCTCAGCAATGCCGAGTGCCGCTTCGCCTATCGCGATAGCCTGTTCAGGCACACCCCCGGTCGTTTCGTGATTACGGAAATCCGCCTGGGGCTATCCCGTAACAAGCCTCTGGCACTGGGTTACCGTGACCTTCAGGAGTACCTCGATGATACGCCGGACCCTGCTCTGAACGCCCTGGATGTCGCCGAGGCGGTCATGGCGATCCGGAGGCGCAAGCTGCCGGACCCGGCCATGATTCCCAACGCCGGCAGCTTCTTCAAGAACCCGGTGGTGGATATGGCGCAGTTCGATTCGCTCAGAGCGCAGCATCCGGGTATTGTCGGATACCCTCAGGAGCGTGGCGTTAAACTGGCTGCGGCCTGGCTGATCGACCAGAGTGGCTGGAAAGGTTTCCGGAATGCCCGGGTGGGTGTTCACAATCGCCAGGGGCTGGTTCTCATTAATCACTCCGGCGGCAGTGGCAGAGACATTCTGGCGCTGGCGGAGGAGATCCGGGAATCCGTTAAGAAGCGGTTCGGAGTTGGTCTGGAAATGGAACCCGGCATTGTTGCCGGGGCCGGGAGCCCCTGACGGCACTTGTTCGGCAGTACCGTCAGCGTTTAAGCATGTCGTCCGACGGGTCGGGGTCAAAGCCCTTTACGGGGCGAAGCATTGACCAGGAAAGGCAGTGCCTCAGCCACCGGGATATCCCGCTTTTCCTCATCCCGGCGCCCCTTGTACTCGAGAGTGCCCGCCGCAAGGCCCCGTTCGGAGACCACGAACCGGTGCGGAATACCAATCAGCTCCATATCGGCAAACTTCACACCCGGGCGCTCGTTGCGGTCATCCAGAAGTACATCATAGCCCGCCTGGCGCAGCTGTACGTACAGTTTCTCGCCGGCTTCGGCAACCGTGGGTGATTTGTGGGCGTTGAGTGTGACGATGGCAATCTCGAACGGGGCAATGGCGTCCGGCCAGATGATGCCCTTGTCGTCGTGGTTCTGTTCAATGGCGGCGGCGACGATCCGGGATACGCCGACACCGTAGCAACCCATGTCCATGATCACGCTCTTGCCGTTCTCGTCCAGGACCGTGGCGTTCATGGCAGTGCTGTACTTGTTGCCGAGCTTGAAGATATGCCCAACCTCGATACCCCGGCGGATTTCCAGGGTACCCTTGCCGTCGGGGCTCGGGTCGCCTTCTACTACTTGGCGCAGGTCTTCCACGCGATCCAGCGGGACGTCCCTTTCCCAGTTCACGCCGGTCAGGTGGAAGCCGTCCCGGTTGGCGCCGCAGACAAAGTCCGCCAGGTGAGCGGCACTGCGATCAACGATCACCGGCACGTTCAGCTTGACCGGGCCAATGGAGCCCGCCTTGCAGCCAGTAGCCAGTTCGATTTCCTCATCCGTCGCCATGGTCAGGGGCTCAGCCACGCCTGCCAGGTTTCCGGCCTTGATCTCGTTCAGGGTGTGGTCGCCCCGAAGGATCAGTGCCACCAGGCCTGAGTGGCCTTCCTCATCGGCCTCGGCCTTGACCAGCAGGGTCTTGACCGTGCGCGTGGCATCAATGCCCAGGAATTCAGACACGGCGTCAATGGTTTTCTGGTCCGGAGTGGCGACTTCTTTCAGCGCTTCAGCAGGCGCGGGGCGCTGGCCGGCAGGGGCCAGGGCCTCGGCCTTCTCGATGTTGGCGGCGTAGTCGCTGCCGGTGCTGAAGACGATGTCGTCCTCACCGGAGGAGGCAAGCACATGGAATTCATGGGAGGCGCTGCCGCCAATGGCACCCGAGTCGGCCTGTACCGGGCGGTAATCCAGCCCCAGGCGGTCGAAAATCGCGCAGTATGTGCGGTGCATGAGCTGGTAGGTCTCATCCAGGGACTCGGCATTGATATGGAAGGAGTAGGCGTCCTTCATGATGAATTCCCGGGCACGCATCACGCCGAACCGGGGACGGCGCTCATCCCGGAATTTGGTCTGGATCTGATAGAAATTGGCCGGCAGCTCCTTGTAGCTCTTGAGCTCGTTGCGGATCAGGTCGGTAATGACCTCTTCGTGGGTCGGGCCAAAACAGAAGTCCCGGCCGTGACGATCATTCATCCGCAGCAGTTCTCCGCCGTACTGGGTCCAGCGGCCGGATTCCTGCCACAGTTCCGCGGGCTGAACAGCCGGCATCAAAACTTCCTGGGCACCGCTCTTGTCCATCTCTTCACGAACAATCCGTTCAACCTTGCGCAGAGTCCGCAGCCCCATCGGCAACCAGGTGTATAACCCGGCAGCCAGTTTGCGAATCATGCCGGCACGCAACATCAGCTGGTGGCTGATGATTTCCGCGTCGGCGGGGGTCTCTTTCTGGGTGGCAATCAGGTAACGGCTTGCTCGCATCGTGTCTTCCGTTTGTCAGAAATCTGGAGTGTTAGACTAATGGACAGTCGGCGGTTGGCCCGCTGCAGCCCTTATTTTTCGCAAAGTGGTCGTTATTGTACGGAGCCTGTTGCACAAGGTACAGATGATGACCGACGAATCCATTGATGCTGCCCCTGGGCCACCTCTCCTGATTCAGGACAGGTAGCCCAGGGGCAGGGCGGTACTGTCTATTACCCGTCGAAGCACAAAACTTGAATGCACGCCACTGACCCCCTGAATCCGGGTGATCCGGTTGAGCAGGAAATGGTGGTAGTGGTCCATATCCGGAACCACGACTTTGAGCATGTAATCGGCATCCTGCCCGGTGATCAGGTAGCACTCCTGCACTTCCGGGTAGTCGGCGACCTGCTCTTCAAAGGTGGCAAAACGCTCTGGCGTATGTCGGTCCATGCCGATCAGGATGATCGCCGTGAGTGACAGGCCCAGCTTCTTGTGGTCCAGGATGGTCACAGTCCTGACAATGATGCCCGCTTCCTCAAGGGCCCGAACCCGGCGCAGGCAGGGAGAGGGAGAAAGCCCCACCTTTTCCGCCAGTTCCTGGTTGGTCAGGGAACCGTCGTTCTGGACCTGCTCAAGGATTCTCCGGTCAATTTTATCAATTTTAATGAGGTTTTTCTGATTATCTGGCATAAAATTCCACGAATAATATATAAATAGCAATTAATGAATTAAAAGTACGCTTTTCAACCAAACTTCGCAATCAAATATCAGCGTTATCGCGTTAACCTGTACACGCTGAGAATTTCATTCCCGAAACCGCAAGGAATAACACCCATGGCTTTTGATCATCGCAAATACGTTGCCTTCAAACCGGTTGCCAAAACGGATCGCCGCTGGCCCGACAAGGTCATCGAAAAGGCACCGACCTGGTGTGCGGTGGACCTTCGGGACGGCAACCAGGCGCTGGTGAAGCCCATGTCGGTTGCGCAAAAGCAGCGGATGTTCGATTTGCTGGTCAAGCTGGGTTTCAAGGAAATTGAAATCGGTTTTCCCGCTGCGAGTCAGCCTGACTTTGACTTCTGCCGCAAGCTGATCGAAGAAAACCGCATTCCTGAGGATGTGAAGATCCAGGTACTGACCCAGGCCAGGCCGGAACTGATCGAGCGTACCTACGAGGCGCTCTCCGGTGCCCGCAAGGCCATCGTGCATGTCTATAACTCGACATCGACCGTGCAGCGGGAGCAGGTGTTCGGGCTGGACCGTGACGGCATCCGTGATATTGCGGTAAACGGTGCGAAGGTGGTCAGGGACATAGCAGCACGCCATCCGGAAACGGAATGGACGTTCCAGTATTCACCGGAAAGTTTCACTGGCACCGAGCTGGATTTCGCGGCTGACGTGATTGATGCCGTGAGCGATGTCTGGCGTCCGGACCAGGGGCAGGCGATGATTGTCAACCTCCCCGCGACCGTTGAAATGGCAACGCCGAATGTGTTTGCCGACCAGATTGAATGGATTTGCGACAACATCCAGCGCCGTGAGCACATCCGTATCAGTGTGCATACCCACAATGATCGTGGCTGCGCCGTGGCGGCTGCGGAACTGGCTGTGATGGCCGGTGCCGACCGCGTTGAGGGCACCCTGATGGGTAACGGGGAGCGCACGGGCAACATGGATCTGGTCACCATGGCCATGAACCTCTATTCCCAGGGCATTGACCCCGCGCTGGATCTTTCCGGAATGGCGGAGATCAGCGAGCTGGTTGAGGCCTGCACCGAAATCTCCACTCATCCCCGCCACCCCTATGCCGGGGAGCTGGTGTTCACTGCCTTCTCGGGCAGTCATCAGGATGCCATTCGCAAGTGTCTGGCGCGCCGGGAAGAAGGGGGTGCCTGGAATGTGGCCTACCTGCCCATTGATCCGTTTGATGTAGGCCGCCGGTACGAGGAGGTTGTGCGTATCAACAGTCAGTCTGGCAAGGGCGGTGTCGCCTATGTACTGGAACGGGATTACAACATCAGCCTGCCGCGCTGGCTGCAGATCGAGTTCAGCAAGGTGGTGCAGAGAGAGGCGGAAGCCAATGGCGGTGAGATCGATTCACTGACCATTCACCGGCTGTTCGAGAACCGTTACCTGAAGGTTCATGCTGACTGGGTATTGAGATCCTACGATCTGCACCGGGACGAAGAGGGCGTTCGCGCCGAAGTGTCCGTTGGCAGTGAGTCTGCACCCGTGCGCCTGGACGGCCGCGGCCTGGGTGCCGTGGAAGCGGTGTCCGAAGCCCTGGAAGGCCGGTTTGGTGTCTCCATTGCGGTTGAAGCGTATGACGAGTTTGCCCTGGGTGAAGGCACTGATGCCAATGCCCTGGCCTGTATCCGGCTGACTGCCAATGGCAGGCACTGCAGTGCGGCGGCACTGGCGGAAGATACCACCTCCGCAACACTGCAGGCGCTGTTCTCGGCCGTAGCGCAGGCGGTGGGAATCGAAATGCCGGCGCCGGCGAGGGAAGCCGAGGTTGCGGGCGCCTGAGCCAGGCCGACGCCCGGAACGACACAAGCCGGCACGAATGCCGGCTTGTTGATTTTCCGATGCCCGTGAGGGGCAAAGGACGGAACGTAACCCTCAGACGGGGGTTACGTTTTCCGCCTGGGGACCTTTCGGGCCCTGTGTAACGGTGAACTGCACCTGCTGGCCTTCGGTCAGGGTACGGAAACCGCTTGAATTGATTGCGCTGTAGTGAACAAACACGTCACTGCCACCGTCCTGAGCGATAAAGCCAAAGCCTTTGGACTCATTAAACCACTTAACGTGGCCAGTTTTAGTATCGGACATTGATCTTTCCTGTCTTTCTGTAATTTACCCTCACGGGACCTTCAAATTCCATGCGGAACCGATGCTGAGAAATCCAGAGAGTACTGAGGAAAGGGGCAACGAAGAGCACTTCGGCAGGACGTTGAAACGCATTCACCAAATACCGCTGTATTTTCACAGCAATTTCAGTATAGACCGAGTTCGGGGGGCGTCAACGAAATTTTCAAACCTTTCGCGCAGGTTTTAATTTTTGTAAAAACAACGGGTTGTGGTTTTGGACACAAAGACTCATTGTCCCCGGTCTGACCGGGGACGGTTGTCGGTTGCCGGCAATTCCGCTAGTGGCGGAATTGCTCGCTGATTTCCTCCAGTATGGCCGGGTCGTCAATGGTGCTGGGAACGGTGTATTCCTCGCCATCGGCAATCTGCCGGATCACCCGTCGCAGAATCTTGCCGGAGCGGGTTTTCGGCAGGCGGTCAACCACCAGGGCCCGCCGGAAACAGGCAATGGCACCGATCTTGTCACGCACCATCTCCACCAGTTCATCTTCCAGTTCATCGTGGTCAATGGTCGCACCATCCTTGATCAGCACGAGACCGATGGGGATCTGCCCCTTCATGTCATCGTGAGCACCCACCACGCAGCACTCTGCGATGGCTGGATGGGAAGCCACCACCTCTTCCATCTCGCCGGTAGACAGGCGGTGGCCGGCAACGTTGATCACGTCATCCGTGCGGCCCATGACGAATACATAGCCGTCTTCATCAATAAAACCGCCATCGCCGGAGCTGTAAAATCCGGAAATGGGCTCCAGATAGGTCTTGCGGAAGCGCTCGTCGTCACCCCACACGGTCATCATGCAGCCCGGTGGCAGTGGCAGTTTTACGGCGATCTGTCCCTGCTCGCCCGCGGGCATCTGGCTGCCGTTCCGGTCCACCACCTGGACGTTGTAACCGGGTGAGGGCACCGTCGCGGAGCCGGGTTTGGTGGCCATCATTTCGATGCCGACCGGATTGCAGCATATGGCCCAGCCGGTTTCGGTCTGCCACCAGTGATCGAGAACCGGCAGGCCGGTATGTTCCTTAAGCCATTCGTACGTCGCCGGATCCAGCCGTTCGCCGGCCAGGAACAGGCGCTTCAGTGAACTGATGTCGTAGCGGGAAAGCTGGTCCGCCTCGGGGTCTTCCTTGCGAACCGCCCGGAAGGCCGTCGGCGCGGTGAACAGCATGTTTACCTTATGATCCTCGACCACCCGCCAGAATGCGCCGGCGTCCGGGGTTTTCACCGGTTTGCCTTCGTAAAGTATGGTCGTGCAGCCTGCAAAGAGCGGGGCGTACACAATGTAGCTGTGGCCGACGACCCAGCCCACGTCCGAGGCGGCCCAGTATATGTCTCCGGGTTTGGCGTCATAGACCAGTTCCATGCTGTAGTTCAGGGCAACCGCGTGGCCACCATTGTCCCGGACCACGCCTTTTGGCTTGCCGGTAGTACCGGAGGTATAGAGGATATAGAGCGGATCGGTTGATTTGACGGGCACCGGGTCAGCCGCTTCGGCGGCCGCCATCAGTTGGTTCCAGTCGAAATCGCGACCCGGGCTCAGGTCTGCCTTTGCCTGGGGGCGCTGGTAAACAATGCAGGTTTCCGGTTTGTGGCTGGCCTGGTCGATGGCCTTGTTCACCAGCGGCTTGTATTCGATGACGCGGGTCACTTCGATACCGCAGGAGGCGGTGATAACCGCTTTGGGTGTGGCATCGTCAATGCGAACCGCCAGTTCGTGGGCGGCAAAACCGCCGAACACCACCGAGTGAACCGCGCCGATGCGTGCGCAGCCGAGCATGGCGATAACGGCTTCAGGAATCATCGGCATGTAGATGATGACCCGGTCGCCCTTGGTGATGCCACGATCCCTGAGGGCACCCGCGAAGCGGGCCACCTCTTCGGTGAGTTCGCTGTAGGTGTAGGAGCGTTTGGTGCTGGTGACCGGTGAATCGTAGATCAGGGCTTTCTGATCGCCCCGGCCGGCCCGGATGTTGGCATCCAGCGCCACGTCACAGGTGTTCAGGGTGCCGTCGGGAAACCACTGCCCGTGGCCGTTGTCGGTCGGCTGCCAGATGGTTTTCGGCGGCTCGAGCCAGTCAATTTTTTCCGCCTGTTCACGCCAGAAGTCGTCCGGGTTGTCTATCGACCGCCGGAACTCTGAGTGGTAGTCCATATATTCCACCTCATCGTGCCTGTTGTTGTTTTAGTGCGTTTCCTGACAACTTTAGGCCGTTTGAAATCATGGACTAGTAGACCATTGGCTTAGTCCGGCGGATTTATCGACCGGTTTCCTCCACAGAGCTGACCGATGTTACCTTTGCTGTCAGCTCACCCCTCGCAACCCGGGCGGAAATGCGATCCCCGGCACTGACCGCCGATGCCTCCCGGACAATCCTGCCATCACCGTCCCGCACGATGGCGTAACCACGGCCCAGAGTTGCCAGAGGGCTCACGACGTTGAGGGTCTGTGCTGCGTGTTCCAGGGTTTCCCGCCGATATCGGAGACCCTGTTGCATCAGCGAGACCAGTCGCTCTGTAATACGGTTCACCGTGACCTGGTTTTGCGAAAGCTGTCGGCCAGGTGATTGCATCACCAGCCTCTGGCGCAGGTGGTCATTCCTGATACTTGCCGTGCTCAAGTGCTGTCGGATAGCCTTTTCGAGCCTCAGCTCCAACTCATCCATGCGCTGGGCCTTTTCAAGCAATTCCCGTCTCGGATCCCGCAGTCGCGTAGTCAGATGCCCGAGCTGGGTGCCGAGGCGTTTCAGGGTGAGCTCCATGGCGTTGGCGAGCCTGAACTTCCGCTCACGGAGCTGCTTCAGCCAGTCGGATTGGTCCGGTGAGATCTTTTCGGCGGCCGCCGAGGGCGTTGGGGCACGCAGATCGGCCACGAAATCGGCAATGGTGACATCCACCTCGTGACCAACCGCGCTGACAGTGGGGATTGCGCAGGCCGCAATGGCCCGGGCCACAGCTTCTTCGTTGAAGCACCAGAGGTCCTCCAGAGATCCGCCCCCCCGGCCGATGATCAGTACATCGGCAACGCCATGGGCCTGGGCACGTTCAATGGCACGGACAATATCGGAGGTTGCGGCCTTGCCCTGCACGGCGGTTGGATAAAGGGTAACCGGAATGGCCGGGCAGCGACGTGCCAGTACGGTGAGGATGTCGTGAATGGCAGCACCGGTGGGCGAGGTAACCACACCAATGTGGTTTGGCAGCGAGGGTAGCGGTTTTTTCCGGGTGTTATCGAACAGGCCTTCGGCGAGCAGTTTGCGCTTGAGCACATCAAAGGCCTGCTGCAGTGCGCCGAGGCCGGCCGGTTCCATATGCTCGACGATAATCTGGAAGTCGCCCCGGTTCTCGTAGAGGGTGACTTTGCCACGGATGCGTACCTGGTCGCCTTCTTTCGGCAAGGTCCGGATTCGCTGGTTCAAACCGCGGAACATGGCGCAGCGTACCTGGCACTTCCGGTCCTTCAGGGAAAAGTACCAGTGCCCGGAAGAAGGCCGTGAAAATCCCGACAGTTCACCTTCCACCCACACCTGCATAAAACTGGATTCCAGCAGGTGTCTGGCCTGATGGTTCAGTTCGCTGACGCTGAGTGCCCGGGGGCGGGTGTCCTGAAGGGGAGATGTCACCGGTCTGACTCCGTCGTTATGCATACGCAATAGCCGAAAAATGGGAGGTTAAAAATAGCGAAATTTCAAAAAGATGCAATCGAACGTTGGAAACGGCGCGGTTTACTGTCCCCGAGAGCCCCTTTATAATGGGCCGATTAAGGATTTTGCTTTGTTGTGCCGCCGCGGGTACAGCACTGAAATTTCCAACTTAGCACGTTCAAAAGGCGGATCCCAATGTTGCGAATTGCCGAAGAAGCCCTCACGTTTGATGACGTTCTGCTGGTTCCCGGATATTCAGAAGTTCTTCCCCACCAGGTGAGCCTGCAGACCCGGTTGACCAAAGGTATCACTCTGAACATTCCGCTTGTATCTTCCGCGATGGATACCGTTACCGAAGCAGACCTGGCCATTGCCATGGCCCAGGAAGGCGGAATTGGCATCATGCACAAGAACATGACCGTTGAGCAGCAGGCAGCAGCGGTTCGGAAGGTCAAGAAGTTCGAAAGCGGTGTGGTAAAAGACCCGATTACCGTGACGCCGGATACCACCGTCCGCGAGTTGGTGGATATCACCATGGCGAACAATATTTCCGGCCTGCCGGTGGTCGATGGCCGTGACCTGCTGGGCATTGTCACTGGCCGTGACATCCGGTTTGAAAGCCGGATGGACACTCCGGTGCAGGACATCATGACGCCCAAGGATAAGCTGGTCACGGTGAAAGAAGGGGCTTGCCTGGACGACGTCAAGGAGTTGCTGCACCGTCATCGCATCGAAAAAGTGCTGGTGGTCAATGACAATTTCGAGCTGCGCGGGCTGATCACCGTCAAGGACATTCAGAAGGCAAAGGACTACCCGCTGGCCTGCAAGGATGACCAGGGGCGGTTGCGTGTCGGCGCCGCTGTCAGTACCGGCGGCGACACCGAGGCGCGGATTATGGCGCTGGCAGAGGCCGGCGTGGATGTGCTGGTGGTGGATACCGCCCACGGTCATTCACGGGGTGTGATCGAGCGTGTTCGCTGGGTCAAGCAGAACTTCCCGGAAGTTCAGGTGATTGGCGGTAATATTGCAACCTCCCAGGCGGCTATCGCTCTGGCGGACGCCGGTGCCGACGCCGTGAAGGTGGGTATTGGCCCCGGTTCCATCTGCACTACGCGCATTGTCGCCGGCATCGGCGTGCCCCAGATTTCAGCGGTGTCGAACGTGGCGGCTGCCCTCAAGGACCGCGGCGTGCCGCTGATTGCCGACGGTGGCATACGATTTTCCGGTGATATCGCCAAGGCCATTGCTGCCGGTGCCCATTGCGTCATGATCGGCAGCCTGCTGGCAGGCACCGATGAAGCGCCTGGAGAGGTCGAGCTGTTTCAGGGCCGCAGCTACAAGGCCTACCGTGGCATGGGCTCACTTGGCGCCATGGGGCAGGGCTCCAGCGACCGTTATTTCCAGGATGCCAGTAAAGGCATCGAAAAGCTGGTGCCCGAAGGCATCGAAGGCCGTGTCGCCTGCAAGGGGCCAATGCGCAATATTGTTCACCAACTGGTTGGTGGCCTGCGTGCTTCCATGGGCTACACCGGTAGCGGCACAATGGAAGAGATGCGTACCAAGCCGGAATTTGTCCGCATCACCAATGCCGGCATGCGCGAGAGTCACGTGCACGATGTGACCATCACCAAGGAAGCGCCAAACTACCGTATCGGTTAATCATCGCCATACCAGACGCGGCTCCCCTGAGGGCCGCGTTGTTCATTTTGCCCCGAGGACTCCATGGCCCAGAACATTCATGACCACCGCATCCTGATTCTCGATTTCGGTTCCCAGTACACCCAGCTCATTGCCCGCCGTGTACGGGAGATTGGTGTCTACTGTGAGATCAGGGCGTTTGATATTACCGAAGAAGAACTCAGTGAGTTCAACCCGAAAGGGATTATTCTTGCCGGTGGGCCTGAGTCGGTCACACAGCTGGGCGGCCCCCGGGCACCGGAAGGCCTGTTTGAGCGTGGTATTCCGGTTCTCGGTATCTGCTACGGCATGCAGACCATGGCGGAGCAGCTCGGCGGCCGGGTTGCCAGTTCCGAGAAGAGGGAATTTGGCTACGCCCAGGTAAAAGTGCGCGCCGCCGGCCCACTGCTGCGGGATATCACCGATCACCTGACCGTCACCGGCGATTCACTGCTGGATGTCTGGATGAGCCACGGTGACAAGGTGGTGGCTATGCCGGAAGGCTTCGAGCTGCTGGCGTCTACCGAGAGCGCCCCCATTGCCGCCATGCAGGACCTGAGCCGGAACCTCTTTGGTGTTCAGTTTCACCCGGAGGTGACCCATACCCTCCAGGGCAAGCGGATTCTCGAGCACTTCATCCTGGATATCTGTGGGTGTGAAGCGTTGTGGACGCCGGCGAAGATTGTGGACGACGCGGTCCGGCAGATCCGGGATCAGGTCGGCAGCGACAAGGTGCTGCTGGGCTTGTCCGGTGGTGTCGACTCCTCCGTGACTGCCGCACTGTTGCACCGCGCGATCGGTGATCAGCTGACCTGTGTGTTCGTGGATAACGGCCTGTTGCGTCTCCACGAGGGCGACCAGGTGATGGACATGTTTGCCCGCAATATGGGGGTGAAAGTGATCCGGGTGGACGCGGAAGACCTGTTCCTGGCCAAACTCAAGGGCATCAACGATCCTGAGCAGAAGCGCAAGATCATCGGCAACACCTTCATCGATGTATTTGACAACGAAGCGGTCGCCATCCGCGATGTGAACTGGCTCGCCCAGGGCACCATTTATCCGGACGTCATCGAGTCAGCCGCCTCCAAGACTGGCAAGGCACACGTCATCAAATCCCACCACAACGTGGGTGGCCTGCCGGAAACCATGAAAATGAAGCTGGTGGAGCCGCTGCGGGAACTGTTCAAGGATGAAGTGCGCCGGATTGGCCTTGAACTGGGCCTGCCTTACGACATGGTCTACCGCCACCCGTTCCCGGGCCCGGGCCTGGGCGTGCGCATTCTCGGTGAAGTGAAAAAGGAATACGCCGATATCCTGCGCAAGGCAGACGCCATTTTCCTGGAAGAACTCCATCGTGCCGATCTCTACCACAAGACCAGCCAGGCGTTTGCCGTGTTCCTGCCGGTCAAGTCGGTGGGCGTGGTGGGCGATGCCCGCCGCTACGAGTACGTGGTGGCCCTGAGGGCGGTTGAAACCATCGATTTCATGACCGCCCGCTGGGCACATCTGCCGTACGATCTGCTCGAAACCGTCTCCAACCGGATCATCAACGAGATTGCCGGTGTGTCCCGGGTAACCTACGACGTATCCTCAAAGCCGCCGGCAACCATCGAGTGGGAGTAGGCGGAACTGGCAGCTACTGAATTGCAACAGCAGGTATTATCTACCCAGGTATTATTTGCGCAGTTACCGCGTGCTCAAAAACCATCTCGATAACAAGGACCCGGATACCATGAGCAATTATGGGACGCCGTACCACCGCCAGGGTAAACCGGCAGTCCTCGCCGCGCTGCTGCTCTTGCTGTCCGGCTGCGCAACCTACAAGCCACAACCGCTGGATACAGCGTCACCGCTTCGCGCCAGAGTCGACGCGCTGCGCTTGCATGCGGCACCCCCGTCAGGCGAGGCCGGCGCGGATTACATCGTCAATCCGGTCGACGGACTGGATCTGACCGAGATCGGTATTCTGGCCGTGCTCAATAATCCGGATCTGACAACGCGGCGCGCGCAATGGCGGGTAGCCGAAGCCCAGATGTTCAGTGCCGGACTGTGGCCTGATCCGCAAGTGAGTTACGGATTAGACAAACCGACCGGTAATACCTCGGGTCTGGTCAATGCCTGGTCGCTGGGATTGAACTACGATCTCATTCCCGTCGTTACCCGCGGCGCACGCGTCGAGGCGGCCGGCAGGCAGCAGGATCAGGTGCGTCTCGACCTGCTGTGGCAGGAATGGCAGGTCATGCAGCAGGCGCGACTGCTGGCGGTGCGTCAGCAACTCGAATCCGAACGGTTGACCCTGCTGAACAGAATGCACGCGCTGTACAGCGACCGCTACGGGCGGTCCGCCAGGGCGCTGCGCAGCGGCGATATCACACTGGATGTCAACGGCACCGACCTGACCGCGCTGCTGGACACCTTGAGCCAGATCAACCAGCTCGAACAAACGCACAACCAGACGCGGCACGATCTGAACTTGCTTCTCGGTCTCGTGCCGGACGTGGAGATTATCTTTACACCCCTGCAGCCGCCAACGCCGCTGGCGCGGGAACAGGTCGATGCGCAGCTACAGAGCCTGTCGGAGCGGCGCCCGGATTTGCTCGCGCTCAAGGCCGGCTATGCCAGTCAGGAAGCTAGCGTCCGGGCCGCGATTCTCGCCCAGTTTCCCTCGCTGGGTATCGGCATCACCCGGGCCAGGGATACCGGCAACGTTGATACAGCCGGTTTCAGCATCAGCCTGAGTTTGCCGCTGCTCAGCGGGAATCGTGGCAATATCGCCATCGAGCGCGCCACCCGCGAACACTTGCGTGAGGACTTCCGCGCGCGCCTGGCACAGGCGCAGACGGATGTCGCCCGCTTGTTGACATTACAAACGATTTTACAGCGCCAGATCGACGATCTGCAGCGCTACCTGCCGCAACTGAAAACGCTGGTCGATCGTGCCGAACAGGCTTACAGTAAAGGCGATATCGACGCGCTGACATTTCTGAACATGGAATCGACCTGGGTGAACAAGCGCCTGGAACAGATCGGCCTTACGCAGACGTCCTGGGAGAATGATATCGCCTTGACCGCCTTGCTGGCGCTGCCTTCGTATCCCCGTCAGCCGCTTTTGACGCTGCCCGAGGAGAGGAAACAGGCGCCATGATAAGAAAACGGTTAACACATCACATTGCGCTGTGGGCATACCTGATGCTGTGCGTTGTCACAGCGCCGGTGACCGGGTCGGAAACGCCCAGCGTGCTGGTCAAGACAACGGCCGTGGAGCAACAACAGGTCAGCGAAACACTGACCGCCTACGGCACGCTCGACCCGGACCCGGACCAGGTCTTGAGTCTGTCCCTGCCGCACGCGGGCTTGATCAATCGCGTCTGGGTCCGTCTCGGCCAGCGTGTCAAAAGCGGTGACAGCCTGCTTGAAGTCATCACCGCGCCGGATGCACGCATGCAATATCTCCAGGCGCAAAGCGCAGTGGACTACGCACAGCGCGAGCTGGACCGGCAACAGCGTCTGCTCGGCGAGCAACTGGCGACCAAGGCTGCCGTCGACGCTGCTCGCAAGAACCTGCAGGACGCCCGGGCCACGCTGGAGGCGCTGAAGCAGCGCGGACAGGGTCTGGAGAAGGAAACGCTGCGCGCACCCATGGACGGTATCGTGACCCGGCTGGATCTGTCCCAGGGACAGCGCGTCCAGGCTGACACCACGGCGATGCTGATCGCCGCCGAACAGCGTTTGATTGCGCGTCTGGGCATTGAGCCGGAAGACCTGGCCCGCGTGCAGCCCGGGCAGTCTGTGATCATCACCTCGGTGTTCGTGCCGGATATCTCGATCGATTCCCGGGTACGCGAGGTGCACGCCATGGTCGATCCGGCGACGCATCTGGTCGAGGTGCTGGTGCCGATACCTGACAATGCCAGCCGCGGTCTGGTATTGGGTAGTCGGGTGATCGGCACCCTGCAAATGGCTTCCAGTGAGTCCCTGGTCGTCCCGCGCAGTGCCGTCCTGTCAGACCAGGGGCAGACGTACGTTTTCACGGTTGCCAACGGCAAGGCGCACCGTGTTGTTGTTACCGCAGGTAACGATGCGGGTGAGCGGGTGGCGGTGAGCGGCGATCTGCAAGTCGGCGACCGCGTCGTGACCAGCGGCAATTATCAGTTGGTCGACGGTATGGCAGTCCGGGATACCCCCTGATGGATGTTGCGCACTGGGCGGCGGCGCACCGCCGCTCGATCCTGTTTCTCGTCGGCATTCTGGCGCTCGCCGGCATTGCGGCCGGGCTGAAACTGCCGGTGGCCCTGTTTCCGCACGTGGATTTCCCCCGGGTAGTGGTGTCGATCAATGCCGGCGACCGTCCGGCTGACCAGATGGTCATCGCGGTGACCCGCCAGGTCGAACAGGCGGTGCGTTCGGTGCCGGGGGTCGCCAGCCTGCGCTCGACGACCAGCCGCGGCAGCGCCGAACTGTCGATCAATTTCGCCTGGGGTGACGACATGGTGTCGGCCATGTTGCAGGTCGAGTCGGCGGTCAACCAGGTGCTGCCGGAGCTGCCGCCGGGTACGCGTTTCAGCGTCAGGCGCATGGACCCGACGGTGTTCCCGGTCACCGCCTACAGCCTGACCTCGGACAGCGAATCACTCGTGCAGTTGCGCGATCTTGGCGAGTACCAGCTCATCCCGTTGCTGTCCTCGATAGACGGTGTCGCCAAGGTGGTGGTGATGGGCGGTGAGCAGGCGGAGTTCCGGGTGGAGGTCGACCCGGAAAAACTGGCGGCCTATGGGCTGACGTTCAGCGATGTCGCCACGAGTCTGTCGGCCAGTAATGTTCTGCAGGCCGTGGGGCGGCTGGAAGACCATTACAAACTCTACCTGCTGTTGTCCGATACCCGCATCCATTCGCTGCAAACGATCGAGAACACGGTGTTGCGAAGTGGCGCCGATGGTCTGGTGCGCCTGGATGATATCGCTGATGTGAAAGCGACCACCGTGCCGCAGTGGTTGCGCGTGACTGCCGATGGCCACGATGCCGTACTGGTGCAGGTGTATCAGCAGCCCGGCGGCAATACCGTACAGATTGTCGACGCCGTCAAGCAGCGTCTCGCCCGGTATCACGACAAGTTGCCGCCGGGCGTGCGTATCGCCAACTGGTATGATCAAAGCGAGCTGATTACCGAGTCGGCGAAGAGTGTGCGCGATGCGATTGCCATCGGTGTCGCACTGGCTGCACTGGTGCTGTTGCTGTTTCTGCGCAGTCTGAAGATCACCCTGGTTGCCATTCTGGTCGTGCCCGCCGTGCTGGCCAGCACCATCCTGTTGCTCAAGGTGCTGAATATGAGCTTCAATATCATGACGCTGGGCGGCATGGCGGCGGCCGTGGGTCTGATCGTGGACGATGCCATTGTCATGATCGAACACATCATCCGCCGCCTGCGCGAACGCGGTTCGGACCTGGCTTTGAGTATTCGCGACGCGGCGATCGAATTTACACCGCCGCTGACCGGGTCTTCGGCGGCGACCGTGATCATCTTTGCGCCGTTGGCCTTTCTCAGCGGTGTCACCGGCGCCTTTTTCAAGGCGCTGTCGCTGACCATGGCCAGCAGCCTGGTCATTTCTTTTCTGCTTGCCTGGCTGGCCGTGCCGCTGCTGGCCGAACACTTGCTCAAGCGCAAAGACGCCGAGCGCGAAGACGTCGGCCCGCTGTTTGCGCGTCTGCTCTCCGGGTATGAACGCCTGATGCAGCGCCTGGTGACAGCGCCCTGGCTGCTGCTGCTCGGTATCGCGCCGCTGTTGCTGGTGGGCTATATCGCTTACCATCAGGTCGGCTCGGGATTCATGCCGCACATGGACGAGGGCGGTTTTATTCTTGACTACCGCGCGCCGGCGGGCACGTCGTTGACCGAAACGGACCGCCTGCTCAGGCAGGTGGAAACCATCCTGCAGGACGAGCCGGCGGTCGAGACCTATTCGCGGCGCTCCGGCGCGCAACTGGGCGGCGGGCTCACCGAAGCCAACGAGGGCGATTTTTTTGTGCGGCTCAAGCCGTTGCCGCGTGCGCCCATCGACCAGGTGATGGATACCGTCCGCGGGGAGATCGAGAGCAAGGTGCCGGGCCTGGAAGTCGAGATGGCGCTGTTGATGGAAGACCTCATTGGTGATCTGACCGCTGTCCCGCAGCCCATCGAGATCAAGCTATATGGTGACAGGCCGGATGAGATCATGAGCGTTGCGCGGCGCGTGGCGGCGGCCGTAGGCAAGATCGCCGGGGTGGTTGAAGTCAAGGATGGTATCGTGCAGGCCGGCGATGCGATCAATGTTATTGTCGATCGCGACAAGGCCGCGCTGGAAGGCATCGATCCTGATGGCGTAACCCGGCAACTGGACGCCTGGTTTAACGGGCTGGTGACCACCCAGGTGCAGGAGACGGTCAAGCTGATCGGCGTGCGGCTGTGGGTGCCCGAGGCAGCGAGAGACCGGAGCTCAGCGATCGAGCAGATCTGGCTGCGTGCGCCGGATGGACACCGTTTTCCGCTAAAGCGTATTGCAAGCGTGACTGTCGAGACCGGTCAGCCGCAGATCACGCGTGACAATCTTAAACGCATGGTCGCGGTGACCGGGCGTATCAGTGGCCGAGACCTGGGGTCTACGATCCGTGACGTGAGGACGACCCTGTCGGGCCAGGGCATGCTGCCCGCCGACATGTATTACGAACTCGGCGGTCTGTATCAACAACAACAGATCGCCTTTCGCGGATTAATGGCGGTTTTCGTGGCGGCGCTGGCCCTGGTGTTTTTGTTGTTACTGTTCCTGTATGAGCAGTTCGCCGCAGCGGTTGCGATCATGGTCTCGCTTTTGTTGGCCATGGCAGCGGTGTTTACTGGTTTGTGGCTGACCGGGATCGAGCTGAATATCACCGCCATGATGGGCATGACCATGATCGTCGGGATTGTCACCGAAGTGTCGATTTTCTATTTTTCCGAGTACCACGAACTGCTGCGCAAGGGAATGGATGCATCCACCGCACTGGTTCAGGCGGGCCGAAACCGTTTACGGCCGATCACTATGACGACGCTGGCTGCGATATTGGCCCTGCTGCCTCTGGCGCTGGCACTGGGTCAGGGTTCGGCCATGCAGCAGCCGCTGGCGGTGGCAATTATCTCCGGCTTGTTGATTCAGATACCACTGGTGGTGATCGTCATGCCATTGTTATACAGGGTGCTCCAGGGCGGGTGGCGGTAACACCGGACGTGTGTGCCGGGCATGGCACAAAACTAGAGAGGTGGAAGTCCTCTTGCCAGGTATTCGCAGAGCCGAAGGCTAGGAGAAGGGCAAGGTTAGCATCGCGAGGTGTTGGCTGGAGGAAGCCCAATCCAAAGTTGCGGGGCGATGGACAAGAACCGAATATGAGGTGTGACGTATCTGAGACGAGTGGGCACGTGACCACGAAGTCCTCCATCTGCAACTGGGATACGTTTTATAAATTCGGTGTTTACGCAACGACAGTTTTGTGTCTTACCCCGGGAGGTCTGTAGCGTGTGAACGGACGCACTGAAACCGGAGCGATCCGGTTTGACCGCGTTACAGAAATCAGCAGAAGGCATATTAGGTGAGTCCTCGACTCACTGAAGGCCTGAACATTATCGGAGATTGACCGTTTTGAAGCATTGCCCTGTATTCGTAGACCCGCGGACACAATCCCTCATTCAGAGGGGCAACGGGTAATGGGAGAAAGGCGCAACCCATCTCCAATCGGAAAGGAGTGACAGAAATTTGTAAAATATTGAATTATAATAATAAAAACGTAACTATTCAGCTCACTTTTTCTCAAAAAGTGCTTGACAGGGTTTTTTCTCAAATCCCGGGAATTTCGGCCGCGCCCGGGACGTTGCGGTAAAGGGGCGCTCAAGTCGCCTGTCAACCCGTCAGTGGTGTTTTAAGCGGACAGACATCCCCGGGCAGGTCG
>NZ_JASSVN010000006.1:0-234675 GCF_030540945.1 Marinobacter sp. SS8-8
ACACAGACACCCAAAGGGCCGCAAAAACCGTTGCCAGACTGAAGGCTGTGTTTTGCCCGAAACCAACTGCCAAACCGCGCCCGAACACCGAACCCAAGAACGCGGGAGCCAGGCATTTAACATTTGTATCGTGGTCTCGGTGACCGTTTTTCCGCGACCACTATATCAACACGAAATTATGTTTAACTTAGCCGAAAAGCGCTTAAGTTCAAAGCGTTGTGGCCGAATCATGTCTCAAAATGGCCGACAAAAACGGTCGTTAAGACCATTTTTTGCTGCGATGCTCTGAAGCCATTCTGGTCCTTGATAAAAACAATCATTCCAAAACAAGAAGGCCTGAAGCTCTCACTCCAGGCCTTCTCGCCATTCATAGGTTAATCACCTCAACCGCACTTACTGTCGCCACAGGACAGGCAGGTCGCACACCCGTCCATCACGATCACTGCCTTGGTGCTGCATTTGCCGCACATGGCGGCATTGGGCGGGTAGTCGCTGGCTTTTTCGTCGTTCGTGGCCGTGGTGTGGCTGGCTTCGAACTCGGCGCGCTTTTCGGCGAGGATGCGCTTGGTGGTTTCGCTCATTTCCTCGCTTTCCAGAAGGCCGATGGCCTTCAGGTGCTTCTCGATCACGGCGCCGATTTCAGCCACCAGGGAGGGCATGAACACGCCACCTTTCTTGAAGTAGCCGCCGTTGGGGTCGTACACGCTACGCAGCTCTTCCACCAGGAAGGTGACGTCGCCACCCTTGCGGAATACCGCAGAGATTACGCGGGTGAGGGCGATGACCCACTGGAAGTGTTCCATCGACTTGGAGTTGATGAACACCTCGTACGGCTGCCGGCTTTCGTGGTCGGTGCCTTCGTTGAGCAGGATGTCGTTGATGGTAATGTACATCGCATGCTCAGCGATCGGCGGCTTGATCTTATAGGTGGTGCCCAGGAGAAAATCCGGCCGCTCGATGTATTCGTTCATCTGAATGGGCTTGGTTTCCGCTTTCACCGGTGTCTGGTGTTCGGTTACTTCAGGGTCGGCTTTCTTGACTCGGTAGCCGACGATTTTGTTGCTGATTTTAACGGTCATGTTCTTTGTCCTGTGTCGGTTCCCGAATCAATACTTTCCGTAGGTGCCTTCTTTAAGCGCGTCAAACAGGTTGGCGGCGTTGTGGATTTCGCCGTCGTACTCTACCTGTTCGTTGCCCTTGAGGGTGACCTTGCTGCCGTCGTCCAGGGTGAACTCGTACAGCGTGTTTTCCAGGTCCTTCTCTTTGACCAGAACGCCCTGGAAAGCTTCCGGGTTGAAGCGGAAGGTGGTGCAACCCTTCAGGCCCATGTCGTAGGCGTAAAGGTAGATGCCCTTGAAATCCTGATAGTTGAAGTCTGTCGGAACGTTGGCCGTTTTGGAAATCGAGGAATCCACCCACTTCTGGGCAGCAGCCTGGATGTCGACGTGCTGCGCCGGCGTTACGTCATCGGAGGTGGTGAAGTAGGGCGGTAGCTTCTTGTCGTCATCTTCGGAGAACGGCATGGCGCCCGGGTTCACCAGGTGGCGGTAGGCCAGCAGCTCGAAGGAGAATACGTCGACTTTTTCCTTGGTCTTGCGGCCTTCGCGGATGATGTTGCGCGCGTAGTGATGCGAGAAGCTCGGCTCGATGCCGTTACTGGCGTTGTTGGCCAGAGACAGGCTGATGGTGCCGGTGGGTGCGATGGAGGTGTGGTGGGTGAAGCGGCCACCTTTTTCGGCCAGTTCTTCCACCAGCTTCGGCTCTACGTTGGCAATCTGCTGCATGTAGCGGCTGTATTTGGCGTGCAGGATGCGGCCTTTGATTTTGTCGCCCAGTTTGTAGCCATCCTCGGACAGCTGCGGGCATTTGCCCAGCATCTTCGGGGTAACTTCAAACTCATCGTCCATGATCGGCGCCACGCCTTTCTCCTCGGCCAGGGTGAGGGACTGGCGCCAGCCTTCCACGGCCATTTCACGCACGACTTCTTCGGTGAACTGTACGGATTCTTCAGAACCGTAGGGCATGCGCAGCATGGTGAGGGTGGAACCCAGGCCCAGGATGCCCATGCCGTGGCGGCGCTTGTAGGTGATTTCGTGGCGCTGCTCGGCCAGCGGCAGGCCGTTAATCTCTACCACATTGTCCAGCATGCGGGTGAAGATACCCACCACCTTGCGGTATTTCTCGTAGTTGAAGCTGGCCTTGTCGGTGAACGGGTAATCCACAAACTTGGTCAGGTTTACGGAGCCCAGCAGGCAGCTGCCGTACGGGGGCAGAGGTTGTTCGCCGCAGTTGTGGGCATGAAAGCCATTGGCATCAAAGGTGTTGATGCCAGGCACCTGTACGTCGTACACGGCTTCGGTGGATGCGGTTTCAATGCTGGTCACCCGGGCTACAAAGCGCTCGCGGTTCAGTTGACGCCTATAGCTGGCGAGTGCTGCTTCGAGCCGGCCCCGTTTATCTGTGTGGACAAACCCGATCTCGTCAGCAAAACGGCTCAGGTTTTCCCCGGTGATGATCAGTTCATGCTGGGGCTGGATGGCGTAGGCCCGGCTTCCGCCCTTGCCATTGGGTAAAGTGGCGGTGTCGGCGGCGCGCCGGTCTTCATAGATACTGGAAGCAATACCCAGGCGCAACAGCATGCGCTGTGCCGCTTTCAGCCTCTGCAGATCGGACTGGGCCAGGCGGATGCTTACACCTTTCTGTTGGTTGCCCTGAACAGAACCGTCGGCGTCAAAGAAGCCTCGCAGGAAGCCGCGATAGGCCGCCGAGGAGGTTTTTTCCAGAGTTTCTGTAATACACTTGTTACCCGGAGCCATGCCCATGTCTTCAGCCAGTTGCTTCAGTGCGGCGGTGCTCAGGCGATACTCGTTGCGACCGCTGACTTGCTGCCAGCCGTTGAAATCGTTGCGGTGGGGCAGGCTGCGCGCTGCGATCTCGGCGGCCTGCATGATGGCGGTGGGGCCACTGGCGGTGGGGCCGCCGTTTACCGCCATGGCGGGCTGCCATACGGAGAGCACGGCTTTGTCCTGCTTCAGGGTGCCGTCACCCACGAGGAGGCCCAGCAGATAGCCCTGGTCTTCGTTAAGGGCGCCATCCCAGTCTGCGAAGGCACGCTGGTCCTGGAGTAGAACGCGATCACCTTGCCTCAGGTCACCGGCGGCACACCACTGGGTTTCGGTGCGGTAGCGGGTGAAGGCGCTTACACGGCGTACCCGGTGGTCAGAGGTGAGTTTGAGTTCATAGCCTTCAGCGGTTTTAAGGACCACGGTCTGTTTGTCGGCGGTTTTAAAGAAGCCTTCTGCGCCGGATTCATGAGGCTGGCCATCGACCATGGCAACGAAGGGTTTGCCTATCAGGTCGCTCACCTGGCGCGGGCCCTGGCTGGTCTGTACCCAGGTGTCACTGGTCACGCAGGGGTTGGTAGCCCGGATGTCTTCGCAGAACCAGTTGTTGTTCATCTGATTGACCTTGTCGATCAGGATGAAGCCCGGCTCGGCGTAGTCGTAGGTGCTGGTCATGATGGTGTCCCAGATGAACTGGGCTTTCAGGGTGCGGTAGATACGGCAGGCAACCTTGCCCTCATTGTTAATCACGTAGCCTTTCTGCACCGGGAAATCACGGTAGACAAACCGGCTCTCATCGCTCAGGTCCAGTTGCTCGTCTTCCACTTCTTTTTCGGTAACGGGGAAGGAGAGGTGCCAGTCGTCGCCGTTGCGCACGGCTTCAATGAAGTCTTCAGTAATCAGCAGGGAGAGATTGAACTGGCGCAGGCGGCCGTCTTCACGCTTGGCCTGAATGAAGTCGATCACGTCCGGGTGGTGCACATCGAAGGTGGCCATCTGGGCGCCGCGGCGGCCACCGGCAGACGACACGGTGAAGCACATGCGGTCGAAGATATCCATGAACGATAACGGACCGGAGGTGGTGGCACCGGCGCCGGCCACGTAGGCGCCTTTTGGGCGCAGGGTGGAGAACTCATAACCGATACCACAGCCTGCCTTGAGGGTAAGGCCGGCTTCGTGGTTCTTTTCCAGAATGTCGTTCATGGAGTCCTGAACCGTGCCGGAAACGGTGCAGTTAATGGTTGAGGTGGCCGGTTTGTGCGCTTCGGCACCGGCGTTGGAGGTAATCCGGCCGGCGGGAATGGCGCCGTTCTGCAGGGCCCAGATGAAGTTCTTCATGTGCTGGGTGCGTACGGATTTGTTTTCCACCTCGGCAAGGGCTTTGGCAACACGTTCGTAGGTTGCGTTGATGTCCTTGTCCACGGGCTCGCCGGTCTTGGTCTTCAACTGGTACTTGCTGTGCCAGATGTCGATCGAGGCTTCCTGCATCGGGATTGTTGTAACCACTGCCTGTGCCTTAGCGTTCATTGCCACCCTCTGTCTTCCGGTATGTCTTCTTTTGATGGCGCCATGCCTCGTGCCGGCGGCGCCATGCCCCTTTGAATTCATGCATTGGGCCTTGGCCCTGTTTTCTTTTTAACCACTATATATGGGTCGATTCTTTGATGAGTATAACAGGATATAGTGTTTTGTGAATAAGAACGCAACTATTGACAGGCGCTTTCGGGCAAAGAAAATCAATCAAAACCGGCTTGAAAAGGGGAAAATTTTTCTAAAACAGAGATTTGGATGAAAAGGTTCAAAACCACTACATGTTGTGGTGAAAAACCCGGTCCGGCCCTAAGCGATCAGAAAAGTCATACAAATTGTGACACCTGCACGTACCCGCTCTGAACGTGTCGCTAAAGTACTGATGTGGTGTCGAAAAGTGCAGTGGCCCACAGGATGTGACAAAGACTAAAAACAAGGAAACAAAAATGAAAGGCCTGAAACCTACCTTGCTAGCGCTCTGCGTTGCGGGTGTTCCACCTGCAGCCACGGCCGAGATCCACAGTCTGGATGATTCAGCGATGGGCATGATCACCGGCCAGGCCGGTGTCACCATTGAGCTGGAAACCAAGCTGAACATTGATCGCTTCATCTACACCGATGAAGGGTCGCTGGAGGTCAATAATATCTTCGTGGGAGGCGCCAACCGAACCGACATGTTTTCCGAGATGAATCTGAACCTCAATGGCCAAGCCAATGACCGGCTGGATAACATCCGGATCAACATTGATATTGCCCGGGACGGTGACGTCATCATCAACCTCCTGCCGATTACTTTCAACGCCGTGGATTTCCGGATGAGCACGGGCGCCTGGAACTTGACCGGCACCGGAGGCAGCACGACCATTCTTGATAACTTCAATATGGATATGCTGATTGGCTCCGGCACCATCCGGATCGATACTGCGACAGACAAACTCAATCTGATCACGGATATTGCGATCGACGACATGGATTTCGACGTGCCGTATCTCGCACTGGGCATCCGGGATCTTCGGCTGACCGGGGCAGATTATGATCTGTCTGCACCGCAGCCGCTGAGGTTGTTTGCGAATGTGGAGCTGGATATCTACAAGGCCGCCAACGCAGCCGGTACAGAGGTGCTGGCTGTGGATATGGAAACGTTCGAGGCAGACATGAGAATTGGTGGGGTGCTGATCGGTGGCATATCCATCGGCTCGGTCGCGCTGGATAACCTGGCGATATCCAATACCGCCATGCGTATATACGGGCACTGAGTGTTTCCAGCATAAAACGGGGCCGAACAAGGCCCCGTGTTCCGCTTCCCTGCATGCGTCCGTCTGACCCAATGGCAGGCAGTCGTCGCCTACTTTCAGCCCTTGAGGTTGCTGCCAATCGTGGTTACAAATTCGCCCTGGTTAACGGCCAGGCTCATGCCCCGGAGTGGATGGGGCTGGCTCCGGTATCACACCCAGGCGCACATTCAGGTGTTCGGTGGTGCCAAGCAGGGGACGCAGGGTTTGAGGGCGACTGAGGTTGCGGTAAACCAGCTCCCGGTTTGGCGTAACTGGATGCGGTTGAAAATAATTTCGCTTGTTTCACGTTTTGACGCCGCAAGTTATGTTCAAATACCCTACGAAAGTCTAATAATAGCTCATCAATAACTCGAATAATGAACTACAAGGAAGGTCCATGGACACAACACGCAAGCTTCCTCTGGATATGGTCTACCACTGGGAAAAATCCAAGACCAACTCGCTGTATATGACGCAACCCATCGGGAATGGCAAAGTAGTGGAGTATACCTGGGGCAGGGCAGTGGATGAGGCGAGGCGCATGGCGTCTTACCTGAAATCCCTGAACCTCCCGGAGAAGAGCCGCATAGGTCTGATCTCCAAGAACTGCGCCCAGTGGATTATGACCGACTGGGCTATCTGGATGGCCGGCCATATTTCGGTGCCGCTGTATCCCACCCTGAATGCAGATACCGTGAACTACATACTGAACCACGCCGAGTGCGACGTTCTGTTTGTCGGTAAGCTGGATGACTGGGACATGATGAAACCGGGTGTGCCGGAATCCGTGCGCTGCATTTCCTTCCCGCTGAGCCCGCCCAACGATTTTGAAACCTGGGACGACATCGTTGCCAGGTACCCGCCCCTTGAGGAGAATGTGTACCGCGATGCGGATGAGCTGGCCACTATCGTGTATACCTCCGGAAGCACCGGCAAGCCCAAGGGCGTGATGCTCAGTTTTGGCAACATGGCCTTTGCTGCGGAAGGTGGTATGGAAGTGCTGGGTGTTGGCTCCGAGGAGCGCATGTTGTCTTATTTGCCGCTGGCCCACGTATTCGAACGCACCTTTGTGGAGCTGGCGTCTCTTTATGCCGGCTTCCAGCTCTTTTTTGCCGAGTCGTTGGAGACGTTCGTGCAGGATCTGCGGCGTGCCCAGCCAACACTTTTCCTGTCTGTGCCGCGGCTGTGGGTGAAGTTCCAGCACGGTGTGCTCCAGAAGCTGCCGAAGAAGAAGCTGGACAGGCTGCTGAAGATCCCGGTGGTGAACAAACTGATCAAGAAGAAGATCCTGAAGGGCCTTGGCCTGGACAAGGTCAAGTTGGCCGGCAGTGGTTCGGCACCCCTGGCGAGCGATGTGCTGGACTGGTATCGCAATCTGGGCCTGGAGCTGCTGGAAGGCTACGGCATGTCCGAGAACTTTGCCTATTCCCACATGAGCAAGCCAGGACGGTCAAAGACCGGTTACGTGGGTGAGTCCCTGCCGGGTGTTGAAACGCGTATCAGCCCGGAAGGTGAGGTTCAGATCAAGAGCCCGGCCACCATGATGGGATACTACAAGGACGAAGAGAAAACCCGCGAAGCCTTTACCGAGGACGGTTTCCTGAAAACCGGTGACAAGGGCGAGATTGATGAAATGGGCCGCCTCAAGCTGACCGGCCGTATCAAGGAAATATTCAAGACCAGCAAGGGTAAGTACATTGCACCTGCGCCAATCGAGAACCGCCTGATGTCCCATGACGCCATTGAGATGGTGTGTGTCTCCGGTGCCAACCAGACGCAGCCCCACGCACTGGTGCTGCTGGGCGAAGAAATAAGGCCGAAGATGGCGGATGAGTCGTTCCGCAAGGAAATCGAGGAAAGCTTCAGGCAACTGATCGCCGATGTGAACAAAACGGTGGATCCCCATGAACAACTGGCTTTCATCACGGTTGTCAACGAAGAATGGTCCATCGAAAACAGCTTCCTGACACCAACCATGAAGCTCAAACGTAATGTGGTTGAGGATGCCTACCAGGACAAAGTGGATAACTGGTATGCACAGCGTCGGCCCGTGATCTGGCAGTAATATCTGCCCTTGATTGAAACGATGCGATCAGGCCCGGCTTTGCCGGCCCTGTTTCGTAGGGGGAATGGCCGACGATAGTCGCATAGGGAAAAGCAAGGAGCCGGCCTAAACTGGAACGATATCAGGAGGATGATATGAGCCAGTTGTCCCTTTTCCAGAAACGTATCCACGATGAGATTCCCCTTTCACGGGCGCTGGGGATTCAACTGCATTCGTGGGATGGCCGCTCTCTGCTTCTCAGTGCGCCATTGGAGCCGAACCGTAACCATCAGGGCACCGGGTTCGGTGGTAGCATCTATTGCGCCGCGGTTACCGCTGCCTGGGGCCTGACAGAGCTTGCGCTCTCAGATATGGGGCTCCGGGGCAGCGTGGTTGTCCAGAGTGGCAATATCGATTACCTGGAGCCGGTCAGTTCGGATTTTTACGTAATCTGTCGTCTGCCCGGCGATGAGGTGCCCGAGCGCTTCCGGAAAAGTCTGGCGCGGCACGGCAAGGGCCGGCTGGACCTCACGGCTGAAGTGTTTTGTGGCGAACCCAGAACCATGCCGGAGGTTGAACCGGTGGCGGTTTTCCAGGGTCGGTTTGTGGTGCAGGATGTGGAGTCACGGATGACTCCCTGATGTCCTGAACCTTCTGGGCCGCGGGTTTTCAGGCAATCGAGCGGGTGTTGGAGATTGACCGGCTCATCAGAATAATCGGGATGATGCCCGCCAGAACAATGATCAGGGCGGGCAGGGCGCTGTGGTACAGGCGCTCGTCAGACGCAAACTGGTACACGTAGGTGGCCAGGGTCTCGAAGTTGAACGGCCTGAGAATCAGGGTGGCCGGCAACTCCTTCATGCAGTCCACGAAAACCACCAGCGCAGCGGTCAGCAATGTTCCCCTCAGCATGGGCAGGTGAACCTTTACCAGGGTTTTACCGGGGCTGTGGCCCAGTGAGCGGGAAGCCATGTCCATACTGGGTGTGATCTTCTGCAATGCACTTTCCACGCTGCCTGCGGAAACCGCCAGGAAGCGCACGGTATAGGCAAACACCAGGGCAAAGGCCGACCCGCTGAGCAACAGCCCGGTGCTGATGCCGAAGAACTCCCGCATCAGGCTGTCCAGCCAGTTGTCGAACCCGGCCAGGGGTACAATCACACCCACCGCCAGTACCGCACCGGGCATGGCATAGCCCAGGCTGGAGAGACGCATCAATACTTGCATGCCCCGGGTATTGTGCAGGCGGCGGCTGTAGGCAAGGGTAATGCCGACCAGCAGGGTTGTCAGCGCAGCAGTGCCAGACAGGAACAGGCTGTTAAAAGTATTGCGGACAAAGTCCGGGTTCCAGCTTTCACCAAAGTATTCCCAGGCGTAGAGACCGAGGGTGGCACCGGGAATCACAAACCCGAACAGTACAGGCAACGCACACACGGCCACACAGATCATCTGGCGCGGGAACGACATGGTGAAACGATGGATCGGTTCCCGGTTGTCCCGGGCGGCGTATTGCTGTTGGCGCCTGCGGGAATAGCGTTCAAGGGTTACCAGAATCACCACGAAGATGAGCATGGTGGTGGCAATCTGGGCGGCGCCGCCGAGATTGCCAAGATTCATCCAGGTATCGAACAGGCCTGCGGTGAGGGTTTGTACAGCGAAGAAATCCACGGTGCCGAAATCGTTCAGGGTTTCCATGAGCACCAGGGAGAGCCCTACGGCAACTGCCGGGCGAGCTATGGGCAGGACAACCTTGACGAAGGTGCTCAGGGCCGAGTGGCCAAGGCTGCGGCTGACGGCAAACAGGGATGGCGACTGCTCCAGGAATGCAGCCCGGGCCAGCAGATACACATAGGGGTAGAGCACCAGGCCGAGCATGAGCGTGGCGCCTTCCAGGCTGCGGATTTCCGGGAACCAGTAATCGGAGGCGTTTTCCCAGCCAAACCAATCCCTCAGGGCACCCTGGACCGGGCCGGCATAATCCAGCAGGCTGGTGTACACATAAGCGATAACATAGGCCGGTACCGCGAAAGGCAGAAGCATGGCCCACTCGAAGAACTTGCGGCCTGGAAACTCGCACATGGTCACGGCCCAGGCGGAGGCCAGGCCTATGACCAGGGTGATTACGCCCACGCCTGCCATCAGTTGGATGGTGGTGATCAGATAGCGGGGCAGTGTGGTTTCAATAAGGTGTGGCCAGATATTCTCTTCGGGAGAAAGCGCGAGAAAGATAACCGAGAGAACCGGCAAGGCAACAATGGCGGTGGTCAGCAAGGCGCTGATAAGCCATTTTCGAGAGGTACGCTTTGCCAGCAGGGGCTGGGATAGCCCGGGGTTAACGCTGGTTGCGGCCTCGCTCATAGCTGTCCTGTGTGTGAGTGGTGTGAATGGGTGTGCTGTCCGTTTGAGGGTTGCAGATTGTAGACACCTGGCATGATGCCTGCAACGACTGGGTCATGGTTTGGCCTCGGAAAGAGCGGTGGGAAAGCAGGGCGAGGGTAGAGGAACCACCCTCGCCCGCAAAAAGGGCTTATTCGCCGTCGTAATCGACCCGGTCAACCAGTTTGACTGCGGCTTCGCGGTTTTTGGCGATTTCCTGCAGTGAGAGGTTGTCCGGGTTGATCTCACCCCACTCGGCCACTAGCCCGGTAGGCTTTACTTTCGGGTTAGCCGGGTATTCGGTGTTGGCCTCTGCATAGATGCTCTGGGCTTCCGGTGACGACAGGAATTCCATCAGCTTGATCGCGTTTTCGCGGTTGGGCGCGCTCCTGGTCAGGGAAATGCCACTGATGTTTACGTGGGTGCCGCGGCCTTCGGCGTTCGGGAACACCAGGCGCACCTGCTCGGCGATAGCACGCTGGTTCTCATCCTGGAGCATGTTGCCGTAGTAATAGCTGTTGCCGATGGAAACATCGCAAACACCTTCGGCAATGGCCTTGATCTGGTCGCGATCACCACCCTGGGGCCTGCGAGCAAGGTTGTCTTTCACGCCAGCGAGCCACTTTTCGGTTTCTGCCTCACCGTGGTGGGCGATCATGGAAGAGATCAGGGCAATGTTGTACGGGTGCTTGCCGCTGCGGGTGCAGACGCGGTTGTCCCATTTGTCGTCCGCCAGTTGTTCGTAGGTCGTGATTTCACCTTCCTTAACCCGCTCCTTGGATACGAAGATCAGGCGGCCGCGGGTGGTCAGGGCGAACCACTTGCCGTCCGGGTGGCGCAGGTTTTCAGGAATGTTGTCTTCCAGCACCTCGTTGTCGACACTCTGAACCAGATCCCGCTCGACCAGTTCGTTGAGACGGGAAATATCAACAGTCATTACCACGTCAGCCGGGCTGTTGCGGCCTTCACGCTCAAGGCGTTCGGCCAGGCCCTGTTTGGCAAATACCACATTGCTCTGGATGCCGGTTTCCTTTTCAAACGCATTCAGTAGTGGTTTAAGCAAATACGCCTGGCGGTATGAATAGATGTTTACTTCGCCGTCAGCAGAGGCAGCCATCGGCATGGCAGTGAGGGCGATTGCGGCGGTTGCAGCCAGTGTCATTCGCATAGTCGCATCCTTTGAGGTTGAATGTTCGGCCCATGGCTGAGATTCACAGGTGTTTAAAAACGTCAACCATTCTCATTTCTGTTAAGTGTGTAGTCAATATCTCCTTTGGCTTATTTTCCTGAAAATGGTGTTATGCTTCGGAAGACTATAAAAACTATGCAAAAAGTAGTGGAAACCGAAGATGGCTGGGAATGATCGAAGAGAGCACATGCGCACTGCCATGAGTGCGAAGGTGAAGCTGGTCCATGAGGAGCTTGGGGATTTCATATTCTCAACCCGCGATATTTCCGATGGCGGCGTATTTGTCGTCGTTGACACGGAGCCTTTTGCCCCGCGGATCGGCGACAGGGTGACCGTGCAGGTGCAGGGCCTGCCTGTGCCGGCTCCGGTGCTGGATATGGTGGTGGTGCGCAAAACCAATGACGGATACGGCCTTCAGTTTGATCAAAATGGTGACTGATAGGCGGATTCCCGAGGCCTGTTGTGGATAATGGGCAGGCCAACGAATTTGCTGTCAGGGAATGCGCCAGCCAGATGATCTTTTCAATCTTCTCCAGAGCTTCCAAGCCAATGATCGCAATTCTCATCGCGGCATCCATGCCGGGGTGTGCCAGCTACTATTCGCATTTTGCGATGTTTCCGGCGGAGAATTCCTCCGGTGAATCCAGGCAGGTACGGCTGTCCTGGCAGAGTGCTGAGTACCCGGGCTGGTGGTTTGCCCGCAACAAGGCTACATCGGTAAAGGTTGAGACCCAGTGCAGCGACCGGGTCTGGCGTGTGCGGGATGGCGACGATGCGGATGCCGGTTCCTGCAGCACCGGCATCCGGGCCTGCGGGGAGAGCGGCATGAACCTCGTCGCCAGGACAGGAAAACCCGCCACGGAATCCACCCGGTGCATGGCGATCAACGCCGGGGATCCCGGTGCCCGTATCACGGGTATTGGCGGAAAACTGGAATTGCTGGTTTCCTGCACGCCGGCCGTTGTTACTGAAGGTTCTGGTGACGAGTCCCGTAACCTGGATTACATCCGGGCATCGTCGGTACCCTACACTGTCTACGTACGCAAGGTGCCCCGTGGCGCCATGCACGCACGGCCGCCAGAGTTCGACGAAATGGCATGTAACGCTGAGTGACACTCTGACGTGAATGTGTGACCATCGTCACATTGCTACATTTTGTTTCCTCGTGAACATTATCGTTACGCTTTGTCGCATTTGAGTTGCCTGGTGATACGATATTGTAATTGTGTCTTCCCCCGGTTCAGTCAGAATGGTAACCATTGAAAGTTGGTTGGTGAGGTGGGCCACATGGGTGTCCAACAGAAAAAAGTGGCAGTACATGATCTGGAAGTGGGCATGTTCGTGTCTGATCTGGACAGGCCCTGGCACCAGACTCCTTTCCCGATTCAGGGTTTCCATATCCGTTCCCAGGATGATATGCGTGCGCTGGTTTCCCACTGCAAGTGGGTAATGGTGGATGTTGCGGAAGCCCGGGAATCCAGAGAGGTCAAAGCCGGTAACAAACCGGTGTTTGGCAAGAGCTCCAACAGGCGCGGGGGTGGGCGTGAACAACTGCAGTTGCCCCCGCTGAGCATCCGGGAGCCGGTTAGTTACCGCACGGACACCAGCATCAAGAAGGAAATGAAGACATCAAAGCGGCTGCTTGATGATGTTGAGGTCGCGCTGGACAGCCTGTTTGAGGCACTTCGTTCAGGGGGCGTGGCCGACCTGAAGGCCATTGCAACCATCACCAGCAAGATGGTGAGCAGTGTGATTCGTCAGCCGGATGCCCTGTTGTGGATCAGCCGCACCCGTGCGCACGACAGCTATCTGTACCGGCATGCCCTGAACACCGCGGTGTGGGCACTGGTGTGCGGGCGTCACCTGGGGTTGAACGAAGGTCTTCTGAACCACCTTGGTCTGGGCTGTTTGCTGTCCCAGGTTGGCAAGACGGCACTGCCGGCAGACATGCTGGCCCGGGAAGGGCAGTTAAGCGCTCAGGAATATGTTACCTACCGGGGTTACGTGAACCTCGGAGCTCATATACTGGATGGCAGCGGGTTGTCCCGGGCCGTTCTGAGTGTTGTCCAGGGCCATCGGGAGCGTCATAACGGGTCGGGTTTCCCTGAAGGCGTTCGGGGTGATCGCATTCCGTTGCTGGCGAAGGTTGCGGGTATTGCGGAGTTTTTTGAATCATTGATTGGGCCAAGGGATCACGCCGAGCCAATGACACCCGCCAAGGCGGTGACCTTGCTGTACGAGATGCGCAACATTGAGTTCCAGGAAGACCTGGTGGAGAGCTTCATCCAGGCTATCGGCATTTATCCCACGGGCAGTCTGGTGGAGCTGACAGACGGTCAGCGGGGGATTGTGGTTTCCCATTCTCCCCAGCGCAGGCTCTGGCCCCAGGTGATGGTGATGACCGACAACACCGCCAGGCCCCTTAAAACCGCCAAAATTATCGATCTTGCCCGTTATAATGAAGGGAAAGAGGCAGCAGAAACGATCCGGATCCGGGATTGTCTGCCCCATGGCACCGAGGGGCTGGACCCCTCGCACTACGACCTGGCGGGCGTGGAATCCCGCTGGAGTCTCTCCAGGCTGATCAGCGGATAATCACTCGCAGCTGTTTGCGAACCCACCGATAAGTGTTCTCCGGGCGGAAACTCAGCAGCAGTTCTGATTCTCTGCCCGAAGTGCCAGCAACAGGACCCGCCACAAAGTACTCTACCTCGGCGCTTTGCCAGTCTGTTGAATACACCTGAATATCCTGAGGGCGGGTGCTTATCGCTTCCAGCTCAGCCAAAGCCAGGCCCCCGCCGATCCGGCGTACCGCCACCTGTTTGATGGCGGTATCGGTGGCCGGATAGCTGGCAACATCGTCATCCAGGTAGTAACGCTTGGCAACGGCTGTGCTGATGCCCTTGAGTTCCCGCGTGAGGTAAGTCTGCGCGTCTTCGGTGCTGGTGTCCTCCATCGAGCGTACTGAACCTTCGATTCGCTCCTTTTTGGCTTGAAGGTCTTCCTTGTATTCGACATCCGGATCGCGCTCATCGGCGTCTCCCGGCCTGGGTGGTGCGTTGTCGATTTCAGCCTGGGAGGGTGGCTCCTCGCACCGTTCGTCGTCTTCCGGATAGAAGCAAATCGCCGCCAGAAGCTGGTTGGCCGGGGAGAGCGTGGGCGTTGTGGCAGTGAATTCCGGTTCGCTCGCGGTAAAGTCTATGGGCCCGGTCAGGTCCTGCAGCGCTGCATTCAACTGGCTGATGACCCGCGTACGGAGTTCGATGCCTTCGCCCTCCGGGATGCCTTCGCTCCAGTTCAGCAGCATCAGGAATCGGGTCAGGTTCATCAGGGTGGTGTTTTCCAGCACCTGTTGCTCGGTAAGGGTGTGCGTTGTCAGGCCTTCTTCATCCGCCATGGGCGTTTGCAGGGCGGTCCGTGTGGGCTCAAAGAATTCGAGGAGGGTAATGTATTGTTGTGCAGGAACCCCACTGATCAGCGGCAGGTCGCCGACCCGGAATTCCAGGGTTTCGCCGGGATAGTAACGGAATTCCCCTGCGGCGTTGGTGGTGCCGGCCTGGCTGGCTGTCTGGTAGCTGAGACCACTGAAACCATTGAAGTTTAGCCTGCCTGTGCTGGTGTCGTCGCCGGAGCCACTCTCGTTATCAAGGCAGCCGGTGAACGCAAGTGCGCCCAGAAGCGCGAGTGACAATCGGATGCGGTGAACGGATCTCATGGCTTGTCGTACATTCCCTTCGGTTCAGCGCGCTTGCACTCGCGGTGCGGCAGCGCCTTTTGTAAATTATTGTAATCGCATTATAGGGGCGGGAACCGCCTCATATCGGGATTCCTGTCGCAGTTTCCGGTTTTGGCCTGTGAACACTTTCAGGCCGTTAAAGGCCTTGAAATCAGAGGGTTTGTCACAATAAACACCAGTCTGAATTCTGGCGGGCCGTTTCTTGCCGCTATCCACTGAATCGGGATCGTTTATGAGCAATGCACTGGAAATCGAGGGCCTCACCAAAATTTACGGTGACGGGTTCGAGGCACTCAAGGGGATTGATCTTCACGTAGCCGAGGGGGATTTCTTCGCCCTGCTGGGGCCCAACGGCGCCGGCAAATCAACCACACTGGGTATCGTCTGCTCATTGGTAAACAAGACAGCCGGCAAGGTGCGGGTTTTCGGGTGCGACATCGATACACACCTTTCCGATGCCAAGCTGAATCTCGGGGTTGTGCCTCAGGAATTCAACTTCAACCAGTTCGAGAAAGTATTCGATATCGTAACCACCCAGGCGGGCTATTACGGGATTCCGTTAAAACAGGCGTCGGTTTCCGCAGAAAAGTATCTGAAAAAGCTCGGTCTCTGGGGCAAGCGTGACACCCCGGCCCGGATGCTGTCCGGGGGGATGAAACGCCGGTTGATGATTGCCCGGGCCCTGGTGCACGAGCCGAAACTGCTGATTCTGGACGAGCCGACGGCCGGTGTGGACATCGAGCTGCGCCGCTCGATGTGGACCTTCCTTGAGGAAATGAACCGCCAGGGCACCACCATCATCCTGACGACTCATTACCTTGAGGAGGCGGAGGCGCTTTGCCGCAACATTGCCATTATTGACCACGGCAAGATCCTCAAGCACACCAGCAAAAAGGCCCTGCTTCAGCAGCTTGGCCTTGAGACCTTCGTGCTGGATACCGAGTCACCGCTGGATGCCGCGCCCGTGCTGGGTGATTTCCACACCCGGCTGGACGGGGAAGGTGCCCTGGAGGTTGAGGTGGAGAAAGGCCAGGGGCTGAACCAGGTGTTTGTGCAACTGGACCAGATGGGCATCAAGGTGATCAGCATGAGAACCAAGGCCAACCGACTGGAAGAGCTGTTTATTCGCATGGTGGAACAGAACGCCCTCGATTCCCGCAAGAATGTGGAGGGTGCAGCATGACACCACAGGCCTTGTTCACGGCATTCGGCACTATCGTTATCCGGGAGGTTCGCCGGTTTACCCGGATCTGGCCCCAGACACTGCTGCCGCCGGCAGTCACCATGACGCTCTATTTCATTATTTTCGGCAATCTGATCGGCTCTCGTATCGGTCAGATGGGCGGGTTCGATTACATGTCCTTTATTGTGCCAGGCCTTATCATGATGGCGGTGATCACCAGTTCCTACGCGAACGTGGTATCGTCGTTCTTTTCGATGAAATTCCAGCGCAGTATCGAGGAGCTGCTGGTGTCTCCGGTGCCGAACTGGATCATCCTGGCCGGATATGTGACCGGAGGCATGGCCCGGGGGTTGGGGATCGGCCTTATTGTTACCCTGCTGTCCCTGGCCTTTACCCAGCTTTCGATACACAACCCGCCAATGATGATTCTGACGGTGTTTCTGACCTCGGCCCTGTTTGCCCTTGGCGGCTTCATCAACGCCATGCTGGCGACCAAGTTTGATGACATTTCCATTGTCCCAACCTTCATACTGACGCCGCTGACCTATCTGGGCGGAGTGTTCTACAGCATCGATCTGTTGCCGGGGTTCTGGCAGGGCGTGTCCCTGATCAATCCGATCCTGTACATGGTAAACGGCTTCCGTTACGGGATTCTGGGCGTTTCAGACGTTAATCCGTTCATTTCTCTTGGTATGATTCTGGTTTTCATCACCGTGCTGGCAGTCATCGCATTGAAGATGCTGGAGCGGGGCAAAGGCATTCGCCACTGATTTCGGGAACACCTATGGCACTTAATGATGCGCCGCTTGGCAAAACAAGTGATTACCCGGCCAGCTACAACCCCGGCTTGCTGTTCCCCGTGGCGAGAGAGGAAAACCGTCGCCGCCTTGGCCTGGACGATGGCCGCTGGCGCTGGTTTGGGGAAGACCTGTGGCAGGCCTGGGAAATTTCCTGGCTGAGGCCGGGCGGCGTGCCTGAGGTGGCGTGGGCAGAGATTGTCTTTCCGGCGGCTTCGCCTTCGATCATTGAGTCCAAGTCAATGAAGCTCTACCTGAACTCGTTGAATCAGGCTGTTTATTCATCCCGGGACCAGGTGGCTGAAACGATTACTCAAGATCTCTCCAGTGCCTGTGGTGGCGCGGTGCAGGTGACGCTGTTGAGCGTTGATGAGTCGGGCAAAGCGGTTGGCCGCCCCAGGGGATTTGAGCTGATCGATAATGAGCCGGTGAGCGATGTGGTTTATGACTATGCACCGGACTCACTTTCCGCCAGCGACGGAGGCGGAATAGTGACAGAGCACCTCTGTTCCCATCTGCTGAAGAGCAATTGCCCGGTGACAGGGCAACCGGACTGGGCAACTCTGCTGATCAGTTACACCGGCCGGAAAATCGACCGGGCCGGGTTGCTGCGGTATGTGGTGAGTTTTCGGCAGAAGCAGGATTTCCACGAACACTGCGTGGAGACCGTGTTTACGGATTTGATGAGCCGTTGCAAGCCGGAGTCGCTCACAGTGCGTGCCCGATACACCCGCAGGGGCGGGCTGGATATTAATCCCTGGAGAAGTACCGAAGCCGGCCGGGATGCCGGGCCGCGGTTGATCCGTCAGTAACCAGGGTTGTCTTCAGCAACGAAGGTTGGTTGGAGCGCCGCCGGCGCCTCAGGAGACGTCTTCTTCCCGCCGGAGGCGATCAGCGGCATCTTCCAGCGCGGTGAGAATCGCCTGCCGTTCTTTCTCGGTGATCTTGTCCGAATCCAGGTACATGGCAAAGCCGCTGTGTTCGTGCTCCATGAAGCTGCGGTTTGGCCCCATATCCCGCCGGAAATCCACCACCTCGTATATCGGCACCGGTTTGCCGAATCCTTTCACGGTTATTTCGCCTTTGTCCCGGCACATGATCTTGTTCTTGATCAGTGAAAAGGTCTCGTAGGACACCAGGATCTCGCCGGGTTCCGCCAGGGATTCAAGGCGGCTGGCCAGGTTCACTTCCTTGCCGATGATGGTGTAATCCATCCGGTTTTCAGCCCCGAAGTTACCCACTGTGGTGTAGCCGGTGCTGATCCCCATGCGGATTTCCAGGGGGGTCTTGATGCCCTGGCTTCGCCACTTCTGGCGCATGATCTTCATGTGCTTGCGCATTTCAATGGCCATGGACACGCAGGCAAAGGCGTCTTCCCGCTGGCCCCGGCTGGTGGGATCGCCAAAGAATACCATGATTGAGTCGCCCACGAATTTATCGATGGTGCCGCCATATTTGAGGGCTACTTCAGACATTTCATTGAAGTAGTGATTCAGCAGCTCGGTCAACGCCTCTGGCTCCATCTCTTCGGAGAGTTCGGTGAAACCCTTGATGTCTGAAAAGAATACCGCCAGTTTCTTGCGCTGGGTTTCCAGCCGTACATCCCGCTCCCCGGTAAAGATCGATTGCCACACCTGGGGCGAGAGGTACTTGGACAGCTTGTGAGACAGGGCAATCGACTGTTCCCGCTGATTCTGGATCTGGGTTTTGGCCAGCATCAGTGCCCGGGCCTGCTGGTGTGAATAGTAGGCGGTAACGCAGATATACAGTCCGGTGGAAAGAATCGACACCATGCTGGTCAAAAGCGGCGCGTGGGGGCCGTCGGCCAGGCCGAGGATGGCAACGACAATCGCAATTGCCGCCACCATGAAACCGGTACCGATCAGCCACTGGCGGATGCCACCCACGATCAGGCAACTGAACATCAGCATCAGGGCCACTGACAGGGAGGGTATGACAATCAGGCCGATAAAACCGATAAACCCGCCGCCAATCACACAATCCACAATGAGCATCTTATGACGGATGCGGGCGGAATGTCTCAGGAAGGTCTTACGGGTCAGTATGTGGGCTATGTGTGGCCATGTGAGAGCACCTGCTACCAGCCACAGCAACGGCTGCGGAAAGGCGCCCTGGAGAACACCTGTTACGATAATCGCCGCCGTAGACGTGTACGCCAGTAATCGGCCGCTGTAATCCGGCATCGGCGGTATGACGATCGTACTGCCGGAGCCCTCGGTAGCCATCGACTTGACTATGGAGGTGCTGGCTTTTCGCAGATCGGCCGGTACGCTCATCATTTCAGAAACGGATCCGGCCGATAAGTATGTCCCGGAACATGACCCAGTCCCCCATCAGGCTGTACAGTGGGTACCTGAAGGTTGCAGGGCGGTTTTTCTCAAACATGAAATGGCCGGCCCAGGCAAACCCATAGCCGATGACCGGCAGGGTCAGAAGCCACGCCAGTTTTCCGGAGGTGATCGCCCAGACAGCGACCAGAAGAACCAGAAGGCTACCGACAAAGTGCAGCCTGCGACAGGTTGCATCGCTGTGTTCTTCAAGATAGTAAGGATAGAATTTGGAAAAGCTGTTGAAGGTTCGCTGGTTGCTCATTGTGTTGCTTCTCACCGTTGCAGGACTGCGGCATTTTATAATTGTTGGCAGCGCCGACTACGACTAAAGATTAACAGCATTAGGTACAAGCCACAATTCACAGCCAGTAATTGTGCCCATGCCCATTTTCACACAGCCCTAAAATAGTGAGACGATATGACAGCAGTTACGGATTTCCTGCTTAACCGGTCCTCTGAACCCAGGCTGGAAGCGCCCGCGCCAGACAGGGAAACCCTGAACACGGCCTTTGCCTGCGCCGCCCGCGCTCCGGATCATGCCTTGTTGCGGCCATGGCGTTATCTGGTCGTAGAAGGTGAGGGGCTGAAGGCTCTCGGGGAACTGTTTGCCTCCACCTGTGCCAACAACAGTGACGAGCAGGAAATCGAAAAGCTCCGGCGCGCGCCTCTGCGGGCACCCATGGTCATTGTTGGTATTGCCTCGCCGAGGCCCCACCCCAGAGTCCCGGAAGTGGAGCAGGTGATGTCTGCGGCTGCTGGCATGAGCTTTCTTGGGCTGGCCCTTCAGGATGCCGGTTATGGTGTAATGTGGCGCACCGGTGCTGTCGCCTATCATTCAGCCGTGCATAAAGGGCTGGGGCTGGATGACCATGAGCAGGTTATCGGCTTTCTTTATACGGGGAGTGTCTCCGCTGCAAAGCCTGCCGTTCTCCGGCCCGGGGTGGAGGAGTTCGTCCGTCACTGGCCTTAACGGGTAACAGCGGCTTTCCCCGGCGAGGGTCGGGGAAGCAGTTTGCCGCTTTCGAGGCTCTTCTTCCCCCTTCTCCCGTTCCCGATTTCTCTCACTAACCCTGAGAACCCTGGCGCTTTGTACTATTCAGAGCGTCTTTCAAATTCTGGCATCTACCTTGCTTTAATTCTGTCAGAGAGCACAGCCGGCAAAATCAGGTCGGCGTACTGGTGCGGTTTTCGGGAGGCAACATGGCAATTACGTTCGATAAGGCTTTGGGTATTCATCAATACGCGGTGGAAACGCGGGTCAGGCGTGCCGAAGTTCTGGCAAACAACCTGGCGAACGCTGACACTCCGGGCTTCAAGGCCCGTGATGTGGACTTCCAGGCGATGATGCAGAAGGCCCAGGAGTCCGTCAGCGGCTTCCGGATGGCGAAAACAAACGAGGCTCACATGGATACCTCCCGGTCTGCGTCGGAGAGCGATCTTTTGTATCGGGTGCCATACCAGCCGTCGGTCGACGGTAATACTGTGGATGCCCAGCAGGAGCAGTCACGCTTCATGCGTAACGCCATGGACTTCCAGGCCAGTTTCCAGTTCCTGAACAGCAAGTACAGCGGTTTGACCAAAGCCCTGAAGGGCGAATAAGCCGCAGTCACGGGGTTAGCGAAGGTTAGCGAAGGAGAATTATCATGTCACTGGGCAGCATTTTTGATATCGCCGGTTCCGGTATGACAGCGCAATCGCTGCGGCTGAATACAACCGCGTCCAACATTGCCAATGCCGAAACAGCCAGCTCAAGTACCGGTGAAACCTACCGGGCCAGAAAGCCGGTGTTCTCAGCCATTCAGCAATCACTCCTGAACCCGGGGCAGGGTGGCATGCCGATGGCTGCCGGTCAGGGCCCCGGTGCCGGCGTCAGGGTTGAAGGCATCGTGGAAAGTGACGCTGAGCTTCAGATGCGTTACGAACCCTACCACCCGGCGGCGAATGACGATGGATTTGTCTATTACCCCAATGTGAACGTGGTCGAAGAGATGGCTGACATGATGTCGTCGTCCAGAAGTTTCCAGATGAATGTGGATGTCATGAACACTGCCAAGTCCATGATGCAGCGCATTCTGACTCTTGGTCAGCAGTAACAGGGTGAGGAGCACAACATGACCGCAGTAAATGCAACAGACGCGTCGGATGTTCTGAGCCAATACCAGCTGAAGCAACAGAATGGCGGCCAGGGCACCAGTGAGCTCGGCCGGAATGAGTTCATGGAACTGATGCTGGCACAGCTGAAAAACCAGAACCCGCTGGAACCACAGGACAACGGCGCGTTTATCTCCCAGTTGGCCCAGTTCAGCTCACTGGAGGAGATGCAGAACCTCTCAGGTACGGTTGAAGATGTGGTGGGCCAGTTCCGTTCCACCCAGGCGCTGCAGGCCTCTGCCATGGTCGGCAAAACCGTGCTTGCCCCTTCCCAGGTCGGGATTCTGGGTGCGGATGGTGAGATCAGCGGCACTATTGAAGTGCCGGCATCGACCGGTGGGCTCCGGCTTTCGATCCAGGGACAGAATGGTGAGCTGGTACGACAGATTGATATGGGTAGTAGTCCGGCGGGTGTGACCTCATTCCGCTGGGATGGCCAGGACGGCAACGGCAATCCCTTGCCGCCGGGCTCCTACCGGATTGTAGCCGAGGCTTCCTACCCGGATGGGCCGCAGCAGTTGGGTACGATGGTAAGTGCCAATGTTGACAGCGTGTCCCTGGGTCAGGGCGGCTCCATTACCCTGAATCTCGCAGGCATGGGCTCCATCGCCCTGTCTGATGTAAAACAAATTAACTGATACCGGTGAAACACCAAGAGGTGAGCCATGGGATTTAATACGGGTTTGAGTGGTCTTCGCGCGGCATCGGTGGATCTGGACGTCACCGGTAACAATATTGCCAACGCCAGCACCGTGGGGTTCAAAGGCAGCAAGGCCCAGTTCGGCGATCTTTATGCCAGTGGCTTCCTGAGCGCAGGCACCAACCCGATCGGGGACGGTGTCCGGGTTCAGGGTGTGAAACAGTCCTTCGGACAGGGCAATATCAGCTTCACTGATAACGGCCTGGATATGGCAATTGACGGTGATGGCTTCTTTATTCTGAACAATGGCGGCGAAGTGCGCTACTCCCGGGCCGGCCAGTTTGGAGTAGACAAGGACGGCTTTGTGGTCAACAACCAGGGCATGAAGGTGCAGGGTTATACCGCTGATGGTGATGGCAATTTGTCTGGCGTGCGTGGAGACCTGCAGATTGAGACTGCCAACCTGGCTCCGCGCAGGACCACGAACCTGCAGACCGATGTGAATCTGGATTCCCGTGAATCCTTGCTGGAGCGCAGAGTGAGAGACCTTTCTCTGCAGACCGGCGACTTTGCAGCAGGTGAAACGCTTACTTTTTCCTATTCCGACGGCTCAGCCGATGAGACTGTTCTTATTCCCAGCCCGATAAACTCCGCGGGCCAGATTGCCGATGCTATCTCCGCAGCCTCCGGCGTGAGTGCGTCCGGTATCACAACAGCTGAAATAAACTCGACGGCCAATGGCGCCTCGACCGGCGATACTCTTAACAATACCATTGCGTCTGGTAGCCTGGAGTTCTCGATCAATGGTCAGCCCCTGAATGTAAGCGCTGTGACGACACTCGATGAGCTGGCGAATGTTATTTCCAGCTTCGGTAATAACTCCATCTCAGCCAATGTGGATAGCGGCAATCTTGTGGTCAGGGACAGTTCGGGTGAACCGCTTGACGTTCAGTGGGGAGACGGTAGTAGTACGAACCCGATTGAGAACACCGTTGGAGAGATCGCGGTAAGCACAAATCGCAGTGTGGATACTGTGACCTCTGATGTCGTGGGGTCTCAGTTTGTGGCGACCTACAACAATACGCAACCCACGCGCATTAACGCTTTTAACCCCATTGACCAGCGCACCTACAACCACGCCACATCAACCACCATCTACGACAGCCTGGGTAACGCCCATGAGATGACCCAGTTCTATGTCAAAGAGCCGTCGCCCGGGAATGGTGTTGGCCAGAGTCAGTGGTCTGTTTATCTTCAGGTAGACGGTGAGCCGGTCGGGGGCACGGATCAGACTCCCTATACCGTCATATTCAACCAGGACGGCGAGCTGGCTTCCATCAATGGTGATTCCAATGGTGAGATTGTCGTGACTGACTGGGTTCCCAAGGATCCAAGTGGCGCCCCTAATGGGGCGGATGGCCCTCCTGCAGACCCCGCCTCGGTCGTGAGCCCGATTCCGGAGCCGCCCACCAGCTCCGCGTTCGTTCTGGATCTGAGCGAGGCCACCCAATACGGCGCGGCATTCGGTGTTAATGACCAGCAGCAGAATGGTTATACCACGGGTCGCCTGTCGGGCCTCGATGTGTCGGATGCTGGTGTCATATTCGCCCGGTACACCAACGGACAATCCAATGCGCTTGGTCAGGTGGCGCTCGCCACATTCAGCAACACCGATGGCCTGTCTCCGGTGGGGGATACTTCCTGGGTCGAAACCTTTGAATCAGGCCAGCCTGTCATCGGCGCACCGGACACCGGTACCCTCGGTTCCATTGCGTCAAGCTCTGTCGAGGAATCCAACGTGGATCTGTCTGCTGAACTGGTGAACCTGATCATTGCCCAGCGTAACTACCAGGCCAACGCCAAAACCATCGAAACCTCCAATGCGGTCACCCAGACCATCATCAACCTCCGTTAATTTCGCGAACTTGCGAACGTGGCATGACTCCTGCTTCAAGACTGGAAACAGTCAAAATTCCGGCAGGAGTTTTCCCATGGACAAAGCCCTCTACATCGGTATGTCTGGCGCCAAGCAGAACATGCTGGCCCAGCAAGCCCATGCCAACAATCTGGCGAATGTCAGCACCACCGGCTTCAAGAAGGACTTCTCCCAGGCACGTAGCATGCCTGTCTTTGGGGAATTCCATCCCACCCGGGCCTATGCCATGACAGAACGACCCGGCACAGACCTTTCCGCAGGCGCCCTTATCGATACCGGCCGCAAACTGGATGTGGCGGTTGAAGGTGAAGGGTGGCTTGCCATCCAGAATGATCAGGGCGAAGAGGTGTTTACCCGCAGCGGTAGTCTTCAGATCGATGTGAATGGTCTGGTGCGCCTGGGCACTGGTGAGCTTGTGCTTGGCAATGGTGGACCGGTTGCACTGCCGCCTTTCGACAACGTGCAAATCGGCGCTGATGGCACGATTTCTGTTATTCCTGTTGGCGGCCCGCCGAATCAGTTGGTTGAGGTGGATCGTATGAAGCTGGTCAACCCGCCACCGGATGCTCTGGAGAAGGGCCTCGACGGACATGTGCGCCGCAAACCGGACCAGGCAATCGATGGTCCTGAGCCCCCGGATGCAAACCTCAGAGTGGTCTCGGGGTTTCTTGAGAGCTCCAACGTGAATGCGGTGGAAGAGATGATTTCCAATCTGCAGCTTTCCCGGCAATACGAAATGCAGGTGAAGGTAATGACCACCGCTAACGAGAATTCCGAAGCAACGGCACGGCTGTTGCAGAACCTTTAAGTAACGACCGAACACAGTGGCCTGGCGGGCCTGAAGCGGCAAAAACTGGCCGCCTGATTGCCCCCCCCCCGGTATGGAGTAAGCAGCATGAATCCAGCACTTTGGGTCAGCAAGACCGGTTTGAGCGCACAGGACATCAACATGTCCACCATTTCCAACAACCTGGCCAACGTCAACACCACCGGCTTCAAACGGGACAAGGCGGTCTTCCAGGACCTCCTGTACCAGATCAACCGGCAACCCGGTGGCCTGAGCACCCAGAACTCCGAACTGCCCTCCGGACTGCAACTGGGTACGGGTGTCCGGGTTGTGGGCACGGTCAAGCAGTTCTCCCAGGGCAACCTTCAGATTACCGAGCAGCCGCTGGACATGGCCATTAACGGCCGGGGGTTTCTGCAGATTCTGCTGCCGGATGGCCAGATTGCCTACACCCGGGACGGTCAGTTCCAGCTGAACGTCAACGGCGATGTGGTCAATCCGGACGGGTACCTTCTGGAGCCGGCCATCAATGTTCCCAATAACGCCACCAATATCACCATTGGCACCGACGGCACGGTCACGGCGATAACGGACGACCAGGCAGCGCCGGTGAACGTTGGCCAGATCACCCTGGTGGATTTCATCAATCCCCAGGGGTTGCAGGCCATCGGAAACAACCTGTTCAAGGAAACCATTTCCAGCGGGAACCCCATAGAGGGGCAGGCGGGTCTGCTCGGGCTTGGCACCATTGAACAGGGTTCCCTGGAGGCCTCCAACGTGGAGGTCGTGGAAGAACTGGTGAACATGATTACCACCCAGCGCGCCTACGAGATGAACTCGAAAGTGGTTTCCACAGCGGATCAGATGCTGCAGTTCATTACCAACAACATTGGCTAATGCCGCCAGAGGTGAGGTCGTGAATCCGATGACATCCAGCCGGACAAACCGGGGCGCCAGTACCCTGGCGACCTTAGTGGTACTGATCCTACTACAGGGTTGCACGGCCATGAGCCGGCCCCGGGCGATTCCGGATGACCCCGAGTTTGCACCGGTGCGCCCTCAGGCCATGATGCAGAGGGACAGGGCGTCTGGTTCGATTTACCAGGTCTCCCGAAACTATAACTTTTACGGGGATACCGTCGCGCTCAACGTGGGTGATGTACTGACAGTGACCCTCCAGGAGTCCACCCGTGCCAGCAAGAATGCTGACACCCGTATCATCAAGGATAACGAAATCAAGTTGCCGGAGCCAAACATTCTGGGCAAGAGCAACTTCGGGATCGGCACGTCACTGAACAATGAGCGCGATTTTAAAACCAGGGCCGACGCGGATCAGAGCAACAGCCTTGCTGGCAGCATCACCGTCTCGGTCACTGAAGTGCTGCCCAATGGCGTGTTGCGGATCCGGGGCGAAAAGTGGCTGTCGCTGACCAATGGTGAAGAGTACATCCGTCTGACCGGACTGGTTCGCCCCCGGGATATCCAGCCGGACAATTCCGTTGCCTCAAACCGTATTGCCGATGCCCGTATCGCCTATGGCGGTACCGGTGACTTCGACCAGGCCAACCAGATGGGCTGGCTTGCCCGTTTCTTTAACAGTGAGTGGTGGCTGCTATGAGCGTGCGGCGTTTTCTTGTCTGGATACTTGCCCTGACGGTGGGTGCGGCACCGGTGATGGCGGACCGGCTGAAGGACCTGTCCCGGATCAAAGGGGTAAGGAACAACCAGTTGGTGGGCTACGGACTCGTGGTTGGTCTTGACGGAACCGGCGACAAGGCACCGTTCACCAATCAGACCTTCCGGAACATGATGAACCAGTTCGGTATTACCTTGCCTGAGGGCGTTAACCCGAAACTCACCAATATTGCAGCGGTAACCGTGAGTGCCACATTGCCACCGTTTGCCAAGGCCGGGCAGGAGATAGATATTACGGTTTCCTCCATTGGCAATGCAGACAGCCTGCGCGGCGGCACTTTGCTGATGACTCCGCTGAAGGGCGCTGACAACAAGGTTTATGCCGTGGCCCAGGGCAGCCTGGTGGTTGGCGGCTTCGGTGCCCAGGGGTTGGATGGTTCCAGGATTACCGTGAATATTCCCAGCGTTGGCCGTATCCCGAATGGCGCCACCATCGAGCGTGAGGTCTTGTCGCCGTTTACGGAGGGCGACACCATTACCGTTCATCTCCTGCGACCGGATTTCACGACTGCTCGCCGGGTGGTTGAGGCGGTGAATGATCGTCTGGGCCCGGACATGGCCTATGCCCACGATGCCACCTCGGTTTCCGTGCGTGCGCCGCGGGATCCGTCCCAGCGGGTAAGCTTTCTTTCGATACTTGAAAACATTGAAGTCGACCCGGCCCAGGATGCCGCCAAAGTGGTGATCAACAGCCGGACCGGAACCATCGTGGTCGGCCAGAATGTCAAAGTCAGCCCGGCAGCGGTAACCCACGGCAACCTGACGGTGACCATTCAGGAAAATCCCGCGGTGGTACAGCCTAATCCGTTTGCCGGCGGCGACACAGCCCTTGAGCCCGATACCCAGATTGCAATCACCGAGGAGCCTGCCAGGATGTTCAGGTTTGGTCCGGCTGTCACGCTGAACGAGATTGTTCAGGCGGTGAACCAGGTGGGTGCCGCTCCGGGGGACGTTATGGCGGTACTTGAAGCTCTTAAACAGGCTGGTGCGCTGCGTGCCGAGCTGATTGTTATCTAGGCGGCATGATGCAGGACTATTCGCTTCAGCAGGCCCGGGTATATACCGATTTCAGCGGGCTGAACGCGCTGAAAACGCAGGCCCGGACGGACAAGAGGGCGGCGCTGGAAGAGGTGGCACGCCAGTTCGAGAGCCTGTTCCTTTCTGAGATGCTGAAGTCCATGCGCAAGGCCGGTGACGTGCTTTCCGAAGGTAATTTCCTGAAAAGCAATCAGTCGGATCTGTATCGCGATATGTTTGATAACCAGGTGAGTCTGACCATGGCCGGCGGGCAGGGAACCGGTCTCGCCGAGGCGCTGGTCCGGCAACTGAGCCAACAAATTCCTGGCCTGGACAGTGAAGGCGATAAGCTGGCTGGCCACAAGGCTTCCCTCGCGGATTATGACCGGCGTATGCCGGCGCTTTCGGCAAGCTTGCCCGGGCAGGTTCAGAAAGTCGCTTTGGTGGCGCAAGGGTTTACTGCGGCCCCGGAAAAAAACGTGTCCGAATTGCCGGACCGGTTCGATTCGCCGGGGCATTTCGTGAGTGCCTTGCTTCCGGTAGCGGAGCGAATCAGCCGGGATACCGGCATCGACCCAAAACTGATGGTGGCCCAGGCGGCCCTGGAAACCGGCTGGGGCCGGCATATGATCCGGGGGGAGCAGGGCGAGCCAAGCTTTAACCTCTTTGGTATCAAAGCGGATAGCCGGTGGAAGGGTAATGCCGTTTCCCTCACCACCACAGAATACCGCGAGGGTCTGCCCATGAAAGAGCAGGCCAGTTTCCGGGCCTACCAGGATTATGAATCCAGCTTCCGGGACTATGTTTCGTTCCTCGAATCCAACCCCCGTTACCGGGACGTGCTGTCGGCGGCGGACAGGCCTGAAGTGTTTGCGGAGAAACTCCAGGAAGCCGGCTACGCAACCGACCCGAACTATGGCAGTAAAATCCGCCAGATCATGAGCCGTGATTCACTGATGACGCTGTCCATGGGTAGTGACGGGATGAAGGAGTAAACGTTATGGCAGGGTTGATAGGCATTGGTCTGACCGGCATCCTCAGTAATCAGGCGGCACTGAATACCACGGGTAACAACATCACAAATGCCAACACACCTGGCTACAGCAGACAGGAAGTCCTGTTTGAAACCCAGGAAGGGCAGCGCACCGGAGCCGGGACCATCGGTAGTGGCGTGAATGTTGCCGATATCCGCCGCCTTGCCAATGAATACCTGGTTCAGCAGGTGCGGGAAGACAGCACTCTTTATGGCGAACAGGAAGCCCTCAATTCAGAGCTTTCCCGGCTTGATAACCTGCTCGGTGGTGAATCCACTGGTCTGAACACAGCCCTGAACAACTTTTTTGCCAGCCTCCAGAACGCCGCCGAGGATCCGACATCTTTGCCTCAGCGCCAACTGGTGCTGAGCGAGGCCCAGCAGGTCGTTAACCGGTTCCAGGCGCTGAACCAGGAGTTCATCCAGCAGCGGGAGTCCATCAAGACTCAGATGCAGCAGGGTGTAAAGGACGGCAATACCCTGATCAGGAGCATCGCAGAGCTGAACCTGGCGATATCCGAGTCCCCGGGCATCGCCCAGGGCAGGATGCCCAATGAGTTGCTGGATAAGCGCGACGAAAAACTGCGCCAGCTTTCGGAACTGGTGAATATCAAGGTGACGCCCACCGATGGCAGCCAGGTCAACGTTTCTCTGTCCAACGGTCTGTCCCTGGTCGTGGGCAGTAATGCGGCAACCCTTGGCACTCGGGAAAACGCCGAAGATCCGACCCGTCTGGAATTCACACTTAACAATGGTGGGCGCATTCTGAATATCGATGAGCAGATCACCGGCGGCAAGCTGGGTGGCCTTCTGCGCTTCGACAACGAGGGACTCAAGCCGGCATTTGATGAGCTGGGCCGGATTGCCATTGCATTGTCGGATACAGTGAATCAGCAGCATGAAATCGGCATGGATCTGGAGGGAGACCTTGGCGGGCTGTTCTTCACCGATATCAACTCCATTGAAATCCAGCGCAGCAGGGTAGTGGCCGATGGCAACAACGCCCTGTCCAGTACCGGCCAACTGGCGGTTGAGATTACCGACAGCGCTGCGCTTCCTGCGGGCCGGTGGACTTTGCAGTTCAGTGGCGATGGCCGGAACTTTGAGTTGGTTGATCAGGCCAGTGGAAAAACTGTAAACCAAGGGCGCCTCCCGGACCCCGTCCAGTCTGAAATCAGTATGCCCGGGTTCAACATCCGGGTAGAGGGCGGCACCTTCAACGCCGGCGATAAATACCTGATCCAGCCGAGCCGGAATGCGGCGCAGAGTATAGGTCTCGTAGTAAGTCGTGAAGAGGACCTGGCATTTGCCAGTCCCATTCGGGCAACGTCAGCAGCCAATAATATTGGCACGGGTAAAATCGATCAGGGAGCGATGCTGGACGTTCGAAATCCGTTCACCAATTCCCTGCTGCCCGGTTTTCAGACGTCGGGCGAACTGGCCAATGGCCCGTTGACGGTGTCGTTTACCGTCGGCGGTCCCACGGGCTTGCAGTATGAGGTGACTGAGGCTCCGCCCTCAACGCAGGTAGTTGCGAGCGGAGACTACGACCCACAGCAGGTCAACACGCTTTTTGAGGAAAATCCTGCCATAGCAGGTGCGCTTTACCAGGGTTTTCAGTTCCGGATGACCGGGGAGCCTGCAGTTGGTGATACCTTTACCATCGGGTACAACTCCAATGGCGTTTCCGATAACCGCAATGCCGGGCTTCTCGCGGCTTTGGGTACGGCCAATACGCTGAATGGCGGCAGTCAGAGTTTCTCCGAGGGCTATGCCGGCCTGGTAGAGGATATTGGCGTGAAAACCCGCCAGAGCCAGTTGGATGTGGATGCCGGTAAAACCCTGCTTGAGCAGTCGACCAACCAGCGGGAATCGGTCTCCGGTGTCAACCTGGATGAAGAAGCCGGCCGACTGATCCAGTACCAGGCAGCATACAATGCCTCCGCCCAGGTGATGTCGGTGGCTCAGGACCTGTTCAATACCCTGTTACAGAGTTTCCGGTAACGGTTGAGGTGATGTGACATGATCAGAATTTCATCACAACAGATTTTTTCCGGCGGCATCAACCGCCTTCAGGAGCTTAATACCAGTCTGAACAACACCCAGCAGCAGATCGCTACTGGCAAACGGGTGAATAAGCCCTCAGATGATCCGGTGGCGGCCGCCCGGATTCTGAGGCTGGATCAGGAATTGTCGCGGGTCGAGACCTATCAGCGCAATGTCGACCTGGCAGATAATCGCCTGAAGCAGGAGGAGAGCGCGCTGGAAAGCTCTATTGACGTTATCCAGCGCATCCGTGAATTGACGGTGCAGGCCGGCAACGGGTCGTTGTCAGCCAACGACAGGCGTTCCATTTCCTCAGAGCTGGAGGAGCGTCTGGGGCAATTGGCAAACATCGCCAATACCCGGGACGCTTCGGGTGAATACATCTTCAGTGGATTTCAGGGGGCGGTGAAAGCGTTTGAGCAAAATGAATTTGGCAACTGGATCTATCAGGGCGATGAAGGGCAACGGATTCTGGAGATTGACGACGGCATTACCGTTCCCATAAGCGACAATGGCAAGGATATCTTCGTAAGAGTTCCCGCGGCTGTTACTGGTGAACATAGCACTGTGAATACGCCGGCTGCATCTATTTCTGGAGTCAGTCTGGTTAACGAAGCGGATCTTGCTGCGGCATATTCCGGATCGTTTCCGGATGATATTTCGGTAGAGGTCATCGACCCCGGCGCGGGGAATCCTCCCGAGCTGAGAGCGTTTGATAGCCAGGGTAACGCTTTACCCGTTGATCCGGTTCTTTACGAGAGCGGGGAGCCTTTTACCGTGGCGGGTGTTGAGGCAACCATTGCTGATGCCGTTCCGGGCGCCGGCGATGTTTTCACGCTCAAGATCAACGAAAAACAGTCAGTATTCGGTACCATCGAAAACCTGATTGCCGGCCTCAATAGCATCGACAAGAGCAGCCCGGGCGGGCGGGCCGCCTACGATGACCTGATCGCCAATTCCCTGATCAATCTCGACAACGCCCAGGAAAGCATCATTCTCAAGCAGACGGAACTGGGCGGGCGGATGAATGCAGTGGAGTCTACCAAGACGTTCCTTGAGGATTCGTCGGTCTATAGCAACGAAATCCGCTCCCGGTTGCAGGATGTCGACTACGCCGAAGCAATCAGTAACCTGAGTTTCCAGAGCTTTGTGCTTCAGGCGGCTCAGCAGTCTTTTGCGCAGGTTTCGCGGCTGTCCCTGTTTGACCGGTTGTAAAGACCTGAAGCTGCGGGCAGATCTGTCCGTTGGCTTATTGCTTTCGCGGTATAGCTCAGTATAATCCCCAACACTCTCCGATGGCGGCGTGGTGAAATTGGTAGACACGACGGATTCAAAATCCGTTGGGGTAAAACCCGTGGCGGTTCGAGTCCGCCCGCCGCTACCATTTGAGTGTATCCTGACGTAACCAGACATAGAAAAACCACTCTATATCAGGCTTTTAGGCCTAGAATCAGCTAACCACACATAACCTGGCGTCACCGCTTTGACACTGTTTATTAGCGTGTATACTCCGGTTCGGGTATACACGGAGGAACACATGAAGCGCTCGCAGATCAGACGCAGGCCGCTGGCGGATAGTGTTCTGTCTTCGGCATCGATAACCTGATGCAGCGTAACGCGCCCGCGACTTCTGATCGTTCTTGACGGCGCTTTTCCTCCAGAAAGCCGGCACTGGGATCGGGGGTGCCCATCCAGAACACAGACCCGCGCCCCTCTGGAGAGAGCATTCCGGCAAAGCTCGCGGAATCGTTAACCGTCGTTGAGGAAGTCGGCGATCTCCTGGTAGGTCTCGGCGCAGGCATCGGGAACCAGCGCTTCCAGATTCAGGTAAGCGTGGATCATGCCCTCGAAATGCCGGTGCCGACAGGGCGCACCGGTCTCGTTCAGCCGTTCAACATAGGCCAGCGCCTCGTCACGCAACGGGCAGTAGCCGGCGCTGATCACCAGGGTCTCGGGCAGGCGGTTACTCACCGGCATGAACAGGGGCGAAGCGGCGCGGCGGTCCTCACTGTGTTGGAAGTAGTGCCGGAAATACCACTCAATGCGCTCTGCTTCCAGCAGATAGCCCTGGCCGTTTTCGCGGATCGACGGCCGGGTCAGGGTGTAATCCAGGCTGGGGTAGATCAGCACCTGTTTTTCTACCGGCAGTAACGCTTCGTTTTGCGCCAGGGCACTGATGGTGGCGGCGAAAGTGCCGCCGCCGGAATCGCCGGCCAGGGCCAACCGACGGCTGTAGCGCCGCTCTTCGGCGTCCAGAGTCGCCCAGATGTGCCGCGCCGCGCTGTGGCAGTCTTCCAGGCCGAGCGGGTAGGGCGCCTCTGGCGCGAGGCGGTACTCCACCGACGCCACCAGCCAGCCGCTGGCTTGCGCCAAGCGGCGACAGATCGGGTCGTACACCGCCACATCGCCGGCCATGTGCCCGCCGCCGTGGAAGAACAAACACACCGGGGTGTCCTGGTCCGGGGCCGGGTCATAGAGCCGCGCCGGCACCGGCGTTTCGCCGCATTCCACCTTGGCGTCGCCGACCCAGGGAAGGGTCGGTCCGGTGCTGACCAGATTGTCGGTCATGGCGGCCATGCTTTCGCGTACGCTGGCCGGCGTGGCTTCCACGCCGGCGGCTTTCTGATTCGCCACCAATTCGTTGAGGCGTGCCAGCCAGGTTTGTAATTGAGCGTTCAGCATTGAAACAGCACCAGAGCATCGCCGGCGCAGATCATCCGGCCGTCTTCACCGGTGCACAGGGTATCCAGATTGACCAGTGCTTTATCGCCGCGCAGATGGGTGATGGTTACCGTGGCGGTGAGGGTTTCATCAATCCGCGCGTCGTTCTCGAAACGCATATGTTGTTTCAGGTAGTTGGTGCCATGGCCGGGCAATTTTTCGCCCAGCAGGTAAGAGAACAGGCCGGCGATCAGAGGCTCGGGCACATGCTCGGGGTGTTCGTCGACATCGGCGATGTGGCACCACTCGCCGATGTCGTCGGCGCTGAAACATCGCTTCACGGTGGCTTGCTCTTCCAGGCGCAGCGCCTTGAATCGGGGCAGGGAGCCATTCATCACGCCACCTCCTGACTGAGTTTGAGGCGGCAGGTGCCTTGCAGGCAGCGGTTGCCGTCTTTCTTGAGCACCTCGGTGGTCAGGTGCACGATGCCATCCACCGGCTGACTCTTGGTTTCCAGAACCACCATCAGCGGTTCGTCGGCGTAGGCCGGTGCCGGGAACTTCAGGTCCTGGACGTCTAGCCGGGCGTCGGGAAAAAACTCGTTGATCAGCCCGCACACGGTGCTGAACAGCAGCATGCCATGGGAGACGGTGGCGCCGAAGCGGGTGCTGGCGGCGTAGTCCGGGTCCACGTGGATCGGATTGTGGTCGCCGCTGATGCGCGCGAAGCGGTCGAAATCCGCCTGGCTGAGCACCAGGTCCCGTTCCATGCGCGCGCCTTTATTGTTTGGCATGATCACGCAACTCCTGTTTGGTGACTTTACCCAGGGCGTTGCGGGGCAGGGCTTCGACCTGTTCGAACACCTTGGGGACTTTGTAGCCGGCCAGTTGCTCGCGGCAAAACACGCGTAGCGCTTCCGGGTCCGGGGCGTCCTGATCCGCGTGGACGCCGTAATACGCTTTGCCGACTTCGCCCCAGCGTTCGTCGGCCATGCCCACCACCGCCACTTCGGTGATCGCCGGGTGTTGTTCCAGCACTTTTTCCACTTCCGCCGGGTAGACGTTCTCGCCGCCGGAGATGTACATGTCCTTGGATCGGTCGACGATGAAATACTGGCCGTCTTCGTCGCAGCGGGCCACGTCACCGCTGTGCAACCAGCCGTCCGCGCGGATCGCGTCGGCGGTGGCGTCCGGGCGATTCCAGTAGCCCGGGGTAATGTTGGGACCGCGAATCAACAGCTCGCCGGCCTCGCCTTGGGGTACATCCCGACCGTCGTGGTCGACAATGCGTACTTCGGTGAGCAATTGCGGGCGGCCCACCGAACCGATTTTGTCGAGCACTTTGTCCTCGTCGAGCAGGAACACCGTGGGTCCGGTTTCCGTCATGCCCATGCCGGTGCGCACGCGAATGCCCTGGTCCACGTACTGTTGCGCCACCGGCAGTGACAGCGGCGCACCGCCGCAACCCCAGGAGCGCACCTGGCGCAAACGGTCGCCGCTGAAGTGCGGGTGATCGAGCAACGCCTGGTAAACCGCCGGCACCCCGAAAAAGATGGTTGCTCTTTCTTCCAACACTTGCAGTGCCTGATCCGGATCAAAGGCGCGCGCCACCAATACGCTGCCGCCGACCATGAACACCGCCGACGAATACAGATTGATGCCGGCGGTGTGGAACAACGGCAGCACGTTCAGGAGCACATCGTCGCCGTTGAGGTTTACCGCCAGACCAATATTGAGATAGTTGGCCAGCATCATGCGGAAAGTCTGGACCACGCCTTTGGGGCGACCGGTGGTGCCGGAGGTGTAGAGCAGATACCAGGGCGTGTCCGGGTCCTTGTCCGGGTGCGCGCTCAGGTCCGGTGCGGTGTCGGCGAGGTCGGCCTGGTAGTCGTGCGGGGCGCCGTCGGCGCCCTGTTTGGCCGGTTCCAAGGCCACCAGGGTGAGCGGCCCGCAACGTTGTTGAAGTTGATCGGCGGCGTCGGCGAATTCGGCGCCGAAGATCAGGGCGCCGGGCTCACAGTCTTCCACCAGGGTTTCCAGTTCCGGCACCGCCAGACGCCAGTTCAGCGGGACCAGAATCAAGCCGGCCTTGGCGCAGCCGAACAGCATGGCGAAGAACTCGGCGCGGCTGTGGCCCAGATAGGCGAGCCGGTCGCCCTCGCTGAGCCCCCAGTGATCGCGCGCCGCGGCGGCCAGCCGCGCGGCGCGTTCGTTGAATTGGCGGTAGTTGTAGCGTTCGCCGCTTTCCAGGTCCTCCAACGCCGGCCGCTCCGGCGTTACCCGGGCCCGGTGGGCGAGCAAGTCGAACATTTCCATATTTTCTCCCGAGCTGTAGGAGCTTGCCTTGCAAGCGAAAGGGTGAACTTGCTTACCCGGCAGGATGCCAGAGACCTTGTTGGTGGCACTGAATCAGGTCTATGGAATCCTGCGGGGCAACCTTTGTCGGCAAGCGGGCTTGCCTTTCGCGGGCGAGGCCCGCTCCTACAATCAGTTATTGATTTCTGACCAGCTGAACTTGGTGATGCGGTTGCTGATCAGCGAGAACACGTAAACGTCGCCGTCGCCCACCGCCACTTGCTCGGTGTCGAACAGGCCGCCGGGCCGTGTGCCCAGAGTCGGGTCCAGCCAGTGGCCCTGGTAGGCCGGGTCGATAATGCCGGCGCCGTTGGGGCTGTACTGATCCGGGTTGGCCCAGGCGCGCGCCACCATGTTGAAGCCGTCGGCCACCACCAGCGCGTCCTGCTGGGCGTCGTAGGCCAGGCCGGCGGGCAGGAACAGGCGATCCGGGTCCAGGCCGTCGGGGTGATCGTAGGTGCCGCCGCCCAGGCCGAGTTGACCGATCAAGGCACCGTTGGCCGGGTTGAGGGCCTGAATGCGCTGATTGCGACGGTCGGTAACGTAAACGCGGTTATCCAGCGCCAACACCCCGCCGATCTGATCAAAGGTGCCGGCGTCGCCCTGCTCGAAAAAGTCCGGGCCCAGGCTCCAGGTATCGCCCAGGTCGTTGCCTTTGTCGGTATCCGGCCCGCCGGCGTACCAGTTGCCGTTCAGGGTACTGCTGCCGCTGTCGTAGTCGAAACGCCAGATGTAGTTGTCGAAGCTGGTGATGTAAATGCCGTGCTGGTCGGCGGCGCCGTCGTTGATTGCGCTCACCGCCACTGGGTAGTTGGTGTTGCTGGTGCTCAGGCCGATTTCCGGAACCGGCAGGCCGCCGGTGCGGTAGCTCAGGTTGAACAGCTCTTCCAGATTGCCGTTGGCGTCATAGATGCGCAGGCTGGCGTCGCCGGTGTAGGGCCAGGGCAGGGTGACGTCGGCCCCCACCAGAACCGCCACCGCTTCACCGATATTGGGGTCGCTGAAAGTAGCGATACCGGTAACGCCGTAGCTGATGTTGGTGCCGGGGAAGCGGCCCTGGAAGGTGCCGTTGCTGTCGTAGATGTTGATGCGAGTGTTGGGGGTGTCGCTGACCAGCAACTGATCTTTGCTGTCGAGCCAGGCCATGCCGCTGGCGGAGTGCAGTTGTCCGGACAGAGTGCGTGGGTGGCCCCAGTATTCATTGTCGGCCACGGTGCCGACACCGGCGGAGACCGAACAACGCAGCAGTGAGGTGCCGCTGGAATTGGTCCAGCATTTTTTGATGCGGTTATTGCCGGAGTCGCTGACCAGATGCACGCGGGCGTTGGAGTAGTAGTAGCCCCAGGCGTAGATGTTTTCGCGATAAAAGTCGCCGTTGGCGTCGATCATCGGCACCAGATCGTTGGGCAGTTGGAAGGCTTCGTCTTCGGTGCCGGCGCTGCTGGGCGCGCGCATTTCCACCTGATGGATGCCCAGCCGGCCATAGACCCAGTTGGCCTGGGCGTCGGCGCTTTGGCTGCTGCGGTAGCGGATCGGGTTGCTGTCGGTGGTGGCGGCCAGGTTCTCGAACTGCATCAGGCGACCGTTATAGGTGTCGGCCACATAGAGATTGCCGTCCAGATCGGTGCGCACGCCGCGCGGGCGTTTGAGATGATCCACATCGCCGCTGCCATCGCGGAAGCGGCCGAGCATGTCGTCCAGGGTCAGTTGGCCGGTGCTGGTGTTGACGCGGAAAATTTTGATGCGGTTATTGCCGTTGTCGGCCACGTAGAGATAGGTCGCGCCGTTGTCCGGGGACTGATAATAGGTCATGCCCTGAGGGATGCGGTAGCCGTCACGCTTGGCCGGTTCACCGGCGTAGTCGTCGTAGTTGGCCGAATCGGCGCCGTAGTCTTTGTCGACGCCGCGAATGATCGGTCCGGCCCCGACATAGTCGCCACTGCCGTCTTGATGCCCCAGGGTCTGGATCAGGCTGACCTGGTAACCGTTATCAGGATCAATGCTGAACGCTTTGACACGGTGGTTGAACTCATCGGACACATAGATAAAGCCCTGTGGCGTGATGGTCATATTGCGCGGCAGGTAGATGTCCTCGCCGCCACCGTCACCGGGCTGGCCGAAGGAGGTGACGTATTCGAAGTCGCCAGCGGCGGCACTGACGGTGCGGAAGAAATGAATCTGGTGGAGGCCCACGTCGTTGACGTAGAGGCCGGCAAGACGGTCGTCGTCCGCCTCGCTGGCGGACAGGAAAGCGATCCCCAGTGGCGCGCGAATCTCGGGTACGGCGCTAGCCGGGCTGTCCGCCGCCAGGGTCTGGTCGGCGTCGTCGAGCCGGCCGGTGAGCGCGCCGTTGAGGTTCAGCACCTTGATCTCATGGTTGCCCATGTCGGCCACGTAGACGCGTGTGTCGGATGCTCCTTGGGATAAGCTATCGCGGTCGTAGGTGACGGTGGTAGGGGTGTTGAACTGATAGCGCTGCTGCACCGGTTCGCCGCTCAGTTGCGCGGAGCGGTCTTCGTCGGCGAAGGTTTGGAAGGCACCGGCCGTGGGTGGAAGCGCGCCCATCAGCACGGCCCCGGCGAGTAACGCCAGTGGTGTCATTTTTTGTATTTTCATGATTTATCTTCCGTTATTTATTGTTCTCTGGTTATGGTTTTCCGGTGTTGCTTGTCCTTCGTGAGCAGGGCGGAACACCGCCCAGCCCTCTGCTACAGTTTGTTGAGGAAGGTGGCCATGCCCTGGTCCGCTTCGTTGCTGACGATTTGTTCGAGAAAATGCCGGTATTCCGCGTCCAGGCCGGCGGCCACGATATCCAGGTCTGGGCGGGTCAGCGCCAGGGTGTGGCGAACGCTGCCCGGTTTGGCAGCGCGCAGCGCCTCGGCCACGGTGCGGGTGCGGTCGGCCAGGTGGCCCTCTTCGGTGAGGTACTGGACCAGGCCCAGTCGGTGCGCTTCCTCGGCGTCGACGCGACGGTTGGTCAGTTGAATGTCCAGTGCCCGGGCGCGGCCGATGCGCTCCGGCATCAAGGCGGTCCAGCCGCCGTCCGGGCTGTAGCCGACAGCGGTATACCAGGGCGCGAAACTGGCTTTGGGGCCGGCAACGGCGATATCGCAGGCTAGCACCAGACCTGCGGAGCCGCCGGTGACCATGCCGTGCACGGCGACCACTGTGGGCAGCGGCAGGCTGAGCAGATCGAGAATCACCGCGTTGAGCGTGCCCACCACTCTGGCGGCGTAGTCATGGCGTTCGGCACGCGGTGTGTCATAGAAGCCGCCCACGTCGCCGCCGGTGGAGAAGGAGCGCCCTTCGGCGTCCAATATCAGTGCCGCGGGCTGGTCCCGTAGGCAGTGCGCCACCGCTGCGCGAAGGCCGTCCAGCAACTCCGGCACCAGCGCGTTGTGCCGGTGTGGCCGGTTAAGAGTGATGCGCGCCAAATCACCTTCCCGTTGATATTGCACTGCCGTGGTCATGATTTCTCCTTGCCGTCCAGAGTCAGGCCGTTGCGGAACAGGTCGGAAAGGGTGTCGACGATCTCGTCGAAGGGTACGTCCTGTTCCCACAGGGCATAGCGCAGCCCGAGGAAGTTGGACATGCCCATCAGCGCCCACACGCGTACTTCATTGTTGCCGGGCCGGATCTCGCCCTTGCGGGTGGCGTTGGCGAGCATGCGCACATAGCCCCTTCCGAACGCTTCGTAGTAATCCCGGTAGATGGTTTCATCCACGAATTGCGCTTCCTGCAGGACCCGATACAGCGACGGGTTCTCGAACAGATACTGGAGAAACGCCCGCAGCCCTCGCTCTTCCGCTTCCAGACGGTCGCCGGCGCCGAGAATTTCGGCGGCCAGATGGGCGCGCACTTGATGCCCCATATCAAGGACCAGTTCGCGGAGAATTTCTTCCTTTCCGCCGAAGTAGGTGTAGAAGGTGCCCTGGGCCACGCCGGCGGCGCGGGTGATGTCGGAAATACCGGCGCGGTGATAACCGAGCGTGCCGAAAGTGTGTTCGGCGGCTTTCAATATCCGGGCGCGAGTGCGGGCGCCCCGGGCGGTTTTAGGGGCGCCGGGACCGCAGCTGACAGGGTGGGTATTGGCGTCATTGGTCTGGGGGACAGTGGTCATGGCGGGCTTCTTGAGTTCGTGGTTTTGTTGTTTGACAGATGAATCAGTATTCAACTATGTTAGGTTTGGTCTTCCTCCATGTCAACCGGAAGCGGGTCGGCCCCGGACCTGAAGCAGCGATGGTAGGCTGGTTTTTTTTGCTCTGTAGGCTTGCTATTGCCGCATTTGCAAGTGCTCGAGGTTGGCCGAGCAGAAAATTTCACGTTTGTGGGATTTTTCCGAATCCCTCTTGCGGAAAGATGAATCAGTTGTCATATTTTGAATGTAAGCCGCTCGCCTGGGGCAGGCCAATAACCACAATAAATCACGGCCATCGGGCCGGAAAATAAGGGAGAGATTCCTATGAAGCGTCTCATCACCGCGACGGCCTTCACGGTCACCACCCTGACCGCCGCGCCTCTGGCGCAAGCGGCCGATTCCATCCGCATCGCCCATGTCACCGGTTTCACCGGCCCGTTGTCCGCCTACGCGGAGCAGCTCAGCGTGGGCATGGAAATGGGCTTCGAGTACGCCACCGAAGGCAGTATGGAAATTGAAGGTCGCAAGGTCGAAATCATCGATAAAGACACTCAGTTGGATCCGGCGCGCGCCCGTTCGCTGGTGGAAGAAGCCTACGCCGAGGACGATGCCCACATCGTAGTGGGGCCGGTGTCTTCCGGGGTGGCCCTGGCGACATTGCCGATCGCCGAGCAGTACGAACGTATTATTATGCCCGAGGGTGTGGCCGATGCGATTACCGGCGAGAGCTGGAACCGTTATGTGTTCCGGGTTGGCCGTAACTCTTCCCAGGACGCCGTATCCAACGCCGTGGCGCTGGGCGGGCCGGGCGTCTGCGTGGCCACCATCGCTCAGGATTACGCGTTCGGCCGCGACGGTGTGGCCGCCTACAAAGAAGCCATGGAAACCCAGGGTGGGCAAGTGGTGCATGAAGAGTATCTTCCCACCGACGCCACCGACTTCACCGCCGCTGCCCAGCGTTTGTTCGGGGCCCTCAAGGACCGTGACGAATGCGAGCAAGGCAAGTACATCTTCGCCATCTGGGCCGGCAGCGCGAACCCGCTCAGCCGTATCCAGGACCTTCAGCCGGATCGTTTCGGCATCAAGCTGGCCGCCGGCGGCAACATCCTGGCGGCGCTGGTGAGCTATTCCGAATTACCGGGCATGCAGGGCGCCGGTTTCTACTATTTCGAATCTCCGGATAATGAAATCAACGACTGGTTCGTGGAGAAACACATGGAGCGTTTTGACGCCGCTCCAGACTTCTTTACTGCCCAGGGTTTTGCCCAAGCTATGGCGATCACCGCAGCCATCCGTGAAGCGGACGGTTCCACCGATTCGGAAGACCTGATCGACGCCTTGGAGAACCTGGTGTTCGAAACTCCGAAGGGCAAAATGGTGCTGCGTGAAGAGGATCACCAGGCCCTGCAGGAGATGTACCACTTCCGCATCAAGGTCGAAGAGCGTGATGACTGGTTCGCCGACCGGACCGTGAAAGCTGGCGTTCCGGAACTGATCCGCAAAATCGGTCTGGACGAAATGGACATCCCGATTCGCAACAAGCACTAAGACCGCGAGCGGATGCACCCCGTAGGTCGGGTTACGGCCTTCGGCCTGACCCGACCTACGTCTAATCCGACCTAATGTTCAACATCGCATAATTCCAAGAATATATTCCATAACAGGGACCTCCTATGGCCTCCTTGCAATCGCAACCCTCCGCCCAGCCGGTGCTGGAAACCCGCGATCTGACCATTAACTTCGGTGGGCACGTCGCCGTTAACAAGGTTTCCTGTGCGTTTCATGCCGGCACTCTGACCTCCATCGTTGGCCCCAATGGAGCGGGGAAGACCACCTGGTTCAATCTTATTTCCGGACAGCTCGCCGCCAGTGCCGGCAGTGTGCATCTGTTCGATCAGGATATTACCGCGTTGGGCGCCGCGGCCCGGGTCGACAAGGGCCTGGGTCGGGCGTTCCAGCTCACCAGCCTGTTTCCCGACTTGAGCGCGTTGGAAAACGTGCGCCTGGCGGTGGCATCCCGTTATCGCATTGGCCATGTGTTCTGGCAGATGGCGTCCCGTCGCCGGGATATCAGTGATCGGGCCGCCGCCTATCTGGAACAGGTCAATCTGGGCAAGCGTGCCGATACGCCGGTGGCCAATTTGCCTCACGGCGATCAGCGCAAACTGGAAGTGGCCCTGATGCTGGCGTTGGAACCGGAAGTGTTCATGTTTGATGAACCCACCGCAGGTATGAGCGTCGACGAAGTCCCGGTGATCCTCGATCTGATTGCCGACATCAAGAACACGCAGAACAAAGTGATTTTGCTGGTCGAGCACAAGATGGATGTGGTGCGCTCTTTGTCGGACCGCATCGTGGTGCTGCACAACGGTGAACTGGTGGCCGACGGTGAACCGTCGGAGGTGATTGCCTCACCCATCGTTCAGGAAGCTTATCTGGGCGCGCCCCGGGAAGAGACCGCGGGCGAGGAGGGCTGACCATGGCTGATTCCATTCTTTCTTTGTCCGGTGTGCGCGCCGATATCGACCAGTACCACATTCTGCACGGTGTGGACCTGGAAGTGCCCGCCGGCGAACTGACGGTGCTGCTGGGCCGCAACGGCGCCGGCAAGAGCACCACCCTGCGCACCATCATGGGCCTGACCACGGTCACCGAGGGCAAGGTGCGTTTCCGGGGTGACGATATCACCGGCCAGCCGACCCCGCGTATCGCCCGCAAAGGTATCGCGTTTGTACCAGAGAATATGGGCATTTTCAGTTTGCTGACGGTGCGTGAAAACATGGTGCTGGCCGCGGTGAGCGGTCCCATGGATGAGGCCCGGCTGGATTGGATTTTCGATCTTTTCCCGCCACTGAAGAAATTCTGGGACCGACCGGCGGGCAATCTGTCCGGTGGTCAGAAGCAGATGCTGGCCATCGCCCGCGCGATTATCGAACCGCGCGAGTTGCTGTTGGTGGACGAACCCACCAAGGGCCTGGCACCGGCGATTATTGACGACCTGGCCAGGGCTTTCGAACAACTCAAACAACAACAAGTCACCGTGTTGCTGGTGGAGCAGAACTTCAATTTCTCCCGCCGTCTGGGTCAGTCCGCGACGGTGATGAACGACGGCGGGGTGGTCTGGTCCGGCCAGATGACCGAACTCGCCGATAACGATGATCTGCAGCACGAATTGCTGGGTCTGGGGCTCGGCGAGCACCAATAAACCGACGAGTACCCATAAAGAAAAACAGGAGAACAGGACCATGTCGGCGCACGACAAAATTGTTGGTCAACAGAGGTGGCCCCAAGGCGCTATGGCGCGCTTCGCCGCGTTCAGGCAAGACAAGCCGCATATTTTTCTGCTGCTGGTGATGATGGCGGTGGCGCTATTAATGATGGACCCGCGCACCTGGGTGCTGCTGACTATCAGCGGCCTGGCGATGGGTGCCATGGTGTTTTTGATGGCCTCGGGCATGACGCTCACCTTTGGATTGATGAATGTCCTCAATCTGGCCCACGGGGCCTTTATTTCTTTGGGTGCCTTTGCCGGCGCCAGCGTGTTGGTATGGCTGAGCAGCCACGTCAATGAAACTTCGCTGTGGGTCAATATGATCGCGATTTTGCCGGCACTGGGCTTTGCGCTGGTGGTGGCGGGGCTGATCGGGCTGCTGTTCGAACGGCTGGTGATCAAGCCGGTGTACGGCGACCACCTCAAGCAGATTCTGGTCACCGTGGGCGGCTCGATCATTATTATGGAGCTGATCCAAGTGGTGTGGGGCCCCAACGAAATTCCGGTGCCGCGTCCGGAAGCGCTTACCGGTGCTTTCCTGCTGCCTGAATCCCTGCCGGTAATCGGCGGTGTGGCGCTGGAAAAATATCGACTGATCGCGGTGGTGCTGGGTCTGGCGATCTACGGCCTGATGACCTGGGTCATCGAGCGCACCCGGGTCGGTATTCTGATCCGCGCCGGGGTGGAAAGCCGCGAGATGGTGGAAGTGCAGGGCTATCACATCCGCCTGCTGTTTCTCGGCGTGTTCGTGGCCGGTTCCGCATTGGCCGGCCTTGGCGGCGCGATGTGGGCCATGTACCGGGAAATTATCACCGCCCACATGGGCGATGAACTGCTGATCTCGGTGATCGTGGTGATCATCCTCGGGGGTTTGGGCTCCATCAAGGGCTGCTTCTACGGCGCCGTGTTGGTGGGTCTGATCAATCTTTATGTGGGCTATCTGGAACCCCGGCTGGCCGCCGTGGCCACGGTGGGGCTGATGGTGGGCGTGCTGATGTGGCGTCCGCAGGGCCTGATTCCGGTCATCAAAGTCTGAGGAGGCGCGCCATGTTAAATCGTATTCTTTCCGGCGACTATCCGCGCAGCCGCACGCTTTCCGTGCTGTTGGTAGTGATCGGTCTTTGTCTGGCCCTGGGGCCCTTTCTGTTCCCCGGTGTGCGCGCGTTTTCGATGCTGGGCATGATCAGCGTGTTTATTATCGTGGTGGCGTCCTACGATCTGATGCTCGGTTACACGCACATCGTGTCGTTCGCGCATACCATGTTCTTCGGCATCGGCGCCTATGGCGTGGCAATGTCCACGGACGCGTTCGGTTCCAGTTTCGGCGCCGTGTTTATCGGTATCGGCGGCGCCGTGTTTGCCAGCGTATTGCTGTCGTTGCTGCTGGGTCTTCTATCACTGCGCGTCAAAGCGATCTTCTTCGCTTTGGTGACCCTGGCGGTGGCGTTCGCGTTCCTCAGTCTGGTAACGCAGCTTTATACTCTCACCGGTGGTGAAGACGGTTTGGCGGTACGTGGTCCACGTGAACTGGGCCCGGCGTTCCGGCCGCTCGATTCCAAGGTGCCCGGCTTCAGCGTGATCGACTTTATCGCCGGCGTGTTCACCCAGGACAGTATCGGCCAGGCGTTTCAGGACGCCATGTTTGAGGTGCGGGTGAATGGCCGCCATTTGATGCACTACATCGCTTTTGTGACGTCGGTGCTGGTGTTTCTGTTCCTGTTGCGCGTGGTTAACTCGCCGTTCGGCCGGGTGCTGCAGGCGATTCGTGAGAACGAATTCCGCGCCCAGGCGCTGGGTTATCGCACCGTGTTTTACCGTACCGCGGCGGTGGTTGTGTCGGCGGTACTGGCCACCGTGGCGGGGGTGCTGTTCGCGTTGATCAACCGTTATGTGAATCCGGAGAACACCCTTAACTTCGAGTTGATGGTGTTCATCCTGCTGATGTGCGTGATCGGTGGCATGGGCACGCTGTATGGGGCCGTGGTCGGCACCGCGGTGTTCCTGCTGGCACAGAATTTTCTGCAGGATTTCCTTGGCTTATTGGTGCAAAAAGCGGAACCGGGTAGCCTGTTCGCCGAGCTGGCGGGCCCGGACCGCTGGCTGTTGTGGTTCGGTCTGTTGTTTGTTCTGAGCGTGTATTTCTTCCCCTCCGGGATTGTCGGTCAGTTGCGCCTGTGGGCGGTGCGGCGCCGCGAACAGAAGGTGGGCCATGCGTCGTCGGCGGCCGGTCGAGAGCTAAGACAGCCGTAGTAGTCATGCGCCTTGAACAAGGCGTCGCGGCGATCACCAGCGACTTGTATTCGATGACGGCCTTTGGCCTAACCGGGCTTACTCATCGGGTAGAGTGATGTTCAATTCCGGAATTTCGCAACCGGAGCCCCGGTCCACCTCCACGTACTTCTGCACCACCCTCAGCAGTTCTTCCTGTAGTTGCGGCGGGTAGTCGGGGCCCCCACGGGTCAATGTCATCAACTTACCTGATTACTCATGTTAATCAGACGCCATTTCGCCGGCTTGGCCTATACTGGTGTTATGGCCAGTAGAGGAGGTAACCTCATGGCGCGCAGCCCCATCCAGTTCCAGCCCGGCCTGTCATTACCGGCGTGTCTTAAGCAGTACGGCACGGAATCGCGGTGCCAGCCGCCCTCTTCCTACGCCCAACAGGCCATTGCCCCTGGCAGGCCAGGACACCACCGAGGACTTACAGGCTGCTGAAGATGGCTGAGTCTTATGCGTAATCAGGAAAAGAATTGTGGTACTATGATGCCCGAGGGTATGACAGCACTCGTGGGGATGAGACACATGCAAAGCTCCTGGTTAAATTTTCAGCAAGAATAACCGTGTATACCGTCTTGTATATCTGAAGTCATTGGTTTCCTAAGTGCATGATTTTTAACTGCGGTAAGAGTCGCCCGCTCACCATCTTTTTTCCTTCGGCATCGTTAACAGTCCATTCCATGAATGTCTCCGATTTTCATTTTGACCTGCCGGACGAACTGATCGCCCGCTATCCGCTCAAAGAACGCAGTGCGTCCCGCTTGCTCTGTCTGGATGGCCTTTCCGGCGAGCTCGACCACCGGGTCTTCAGCGACCTTCCCGAACTGCTTCAGCCCGGCGACCTGCTGGTGTTCAACAACACCCGGGTGATTCCTGCGCGCCTGTTTGGCAAAAAGGAAACGGGCGGGCAGGTAGAGGTGCTGGTTGAGCGGATAACCGCAGCGCATGAAATTATTGCCCATGTCCGGGCTTCAAAGGCGCTGAAAGAGGGGCAGAAAGTCATCCTTGAAGATGGTACATCTTTACGGATGTCCGGCCGGGACGAGGCACTGTTTCATCTGGTGTGTGAATCTGAAGAACCCATGCTGGATGTGCTTGAGCGCATTGGTCACATGCCGTTGCCGCCCTATATTGATCGCTCAGACGAATCCACTGACCGGGACCGGTATCAGACGGTCTATGCCCGGGAAGCCGGTGCTGTGGCTGCGCCCACCGCAGGCCTGCATTTCGACGAGGCACTGCTGGCAAAACTGGCCGCCCGCGGCATAGAAAGTACGTTTGTCACGCTACACGTTGGGGCAGGCACCTTCCAGCCGGTGCGGGTAGACAAGATAGAAGACCATGAAATGCACAGCGAGGTTGTGCATGTTCCCCGGGAAGCGGTTGATGCTGTAGAGCGAACCCGGGCCAGGGGGGGGCGTGTGGTTGCCGTGGGCACCACCTCGGTACGCTCCCTTGAATCCGCGAGCCGTGGCGGCCGTCTCAGGACCTTCACCGGTGAGACCGACATCTTTATATACCCGGGGTATCGTTTCCAGACGGTCGATGCCCTGGTAACCAACTTCCATTTGCCGGAATCCACGCTGATCATGCTGGTCAGTGCCTTTGCCGGCTATGACAATGTGATGGCGGCCTACCGAGAGGCGGTGAAGGACCGATACCGCTTTTTCAGTTACGGTGACGCCATGTTTATTGCCGGGCAGGAACCCAGCCGGGGCATGTTGCTGGGATCTGCCTCAGAATCCGATGAAACCGGCAACGATACCGCCGGGGAGGCCTTGTGACACAGACCTGTTTCATGTCGTTCGAAAAATTGGGTGAGGACGGGTGTGCTCGTCGTGGCCGGCTGACGTTTCCCCGGGGTACCGTTGAAACCCCCGCGTTCATGCCCGTTGGCACCTACGGCACCGTCAAGGGTATGCTGCCCAGGGATATCCATGAAATCGGTGCGGAAATCATTCTGGGCAACACCTTTCACCTGATGCTTCGGCCGGGCACGGAAGTGGTCAGGGCCCATGGCGACCTTCATGATTTCACCCAATGGCAGGGGCCGATTCTGACTGATTCCGGTGGCTTCCAGGTATTCAGCCTGGGTGATATGCGCAAGATTACGGAAGCGGGTGTTACCTTCCGCTCGCCGGTGGACGGTTCGCCGGTGGAGCTGTCGCCGGAGATCGCTATTCAGGTTCAGCGGGATCTGGGCTCGGACATCGTCATGATTTTTGATGAGTGTACCCCTTACCCTGCGACAGAGCGCCAGGCCAAAGATTCCATGGAGTTATCCCTGCGTTGGGCACAGCGCAGCAAGGATGCCCATGAAGGCAATCCGGCGGCACTGTTCGGTATTGTTCAGGGCGGCATGTACGAGAACCTGCGGGCCCGCTCCCTGGATGGCCTGACGGATATCGGTTTCGACGGCTATGCCATTGGTGGTCTCTCGGTCGGCGAGCCTAAGGAGGATATGGTCCGCATTCTGGATCACCTGTCGCCGAGGATGCCGGAAAACAAACCCCGGTACCTGATGGGTGTCGGCCGCCCGGAAGATATTGTTGAGGCAGTGCGGCGCGGTGTGGATATGTTTGACTGCGTAATGCCGACTCGGAATGCCAGAAATGGCTATCTTTTCACCTCCACCGGCATCGTCAAGATCCGCAATGCCAGGCACCGTCATGACACTGTGCCGCTCGATGAGCGTTGTGACTGTTATACGTGTCAGAACTTTTCGAGAAGTTATCTGCATCATCTGGATAAATGTGGAGAAATTCTGGGCGCTCAGTTGAACACGATTCATAACCTGCGATTCTACCAGAACCTGATGGCCGGATTGCGTGGGGCTATTGAAGCAGGTACATTGTCGGACTTTGTAACCGACTTCTATGCCCAGCGTCGAGAGACAGTTCCACCATTGGGCAATGTTTGATCTATTCGCTTAACCAACGGAGATATTCAATGAAATCAATTAAAATGCTCGTTGCCGGCCTGATGGCTCTGATGCCCGCGCTGGCCATGGCTCAGGACCCGGGTGCGCCGGGGATGGGCGTTATGGGTCAGGTAATCTTTTTTGGTGGTTTCATCCTGATTTTCTACTTCCTGATCTGGCGTCCGCAGTCCAAGCGTGCAAAAGAGCACAAGGCGTTGATGTCTGGTCTGAACAAGGGTGACGAAGTTGTGACCTCCGGCGGTGTTGCCGGCAAGATCACCAAGGTAACGGACGATTTCATCGTTGTTGAAATTGCAGACAATGTCGAAGTCAAGGTCCAGAAAGTCGCTGTTGCCGCAGCCCTGCCCAAGGGCACGCTCAAGGACATCTGAGCGAGGGCCATTTAGCCGGCCATCCCTGGTGGCCGGACTGAATCCTCCTGGCTGAAACATCACGGCCGGCCCGTTGGCCGGCTACAAAGGGATCCCATGCTGAACAAGTATCCGCTTTGGAAGAACCTGGTTATCCTGGTCACGCTTGTGATCGGGTTTATCTACGCTTTACCCAACCTCTTTCCCGACGACTACGCCATCCAGATTACCGGCGCGCGCAGCAGCACCGAAGTGAATGCCGGCGTACTCGACAGGGCTGTTGATGTTCTTGAGAGCCAGGGCATCGAGGTGAAAAGCAGTACTCTTCAGGATCGGAATGCCCTGATCCGCCTGACAACCTCGGATGGCCAGTTGCGGGCGCGCCCTCTTGTGCAGGCCGCATTGGGTAACGAATACCTGGTTGCGCTGAACATGGCTGCCTCAACGCCCGAGTGGCTTCGGAGCCTGGGCGCCGGCCCCATGAAACTCGGCCTCGACCTTCGCGGCGGTGTCCACTTCCTGCTGGAAGTGGACATGGAAACGGCGGTCAGCCAGCGCCTGGAAGCCATGTCCGGCCAGATCAAACGGGAATTGCGGGAAGGTCGGATCCGCTACCGCGGCGGAGACGTTCAGGATAACCGGGAGATTGTTCTCAGCTTCCGGGATGAGCCATCCCGGACCAAAGCCTTCGATCTGGTTCGTGACCAGTACAACGAGTTCCTTCTGGACGAGCAGAGAAAAGGTGATGAGTTCCTTCTCGTACTGACCCTGTCGGAAGCGGAAGTGACAGCGATTCAGGATTATGCCCTGGAACAGAACCTTACAACCATCCGTAACCGGGTAAACGAGTTGGGCGTAGCCGAACCCCTGGTGCAACAGCAGGGTGCCGACCGAATTATCGTTGAGCTCCCCGGCGTGCAGGATACCGCCCAGGCCAAGCGTGTGCTCGGTGCCACGGCGAACCTTGAGTTCCGTATGGAAGCCCGCCAGGACGCGTCGAGCGGCGAAACCGAGGAGTTCAGTTTCCGGGACCAGCCCCAGCGCACCGCCCGCCTCGAGCAGGAGGTGATTGCCACTGGTAATAATGTAGCCAATGCCCAGCAGGCCTTTGATGAGAATGGTCAGCCCCAGGTCAATATCACCATGGACTCTGTTGGGGGTGATCTGATGAACCGGGCCACCCGCAATGCGATTGGCCGGAGGATGGCGGTGCTTTTCATCGAGTATCGCACCGAAACCGAAACCCGCATGGTCGATGGTGAGCCTCGGGAAGTGGAAAACCGCGTCGTTGAAAAGGGCATTATCAGCCTTGCCACCGTACAATCCGCCCTGGGCAGCAGCTTCCGGATAACCGGTCTTGATTCCATCCCGGAGGCGGCCGAACTGGCGCTGCTGTTGCGTGCTGGTGCCCTGGCCGCTCCGATGTACTTTGTTCAGGAAAGGACCATTGGCCCCAGCCTCGGCCAGAAGAACATTGATGCCGGCGTGATGTCCGTTGCCCTTGGCTTCGGGCTGGTGTTGCTTTACATGCTGGCCTACTACCGTGGATTCGGTGTGGTCGCGAATATTGCACTGACACTGAACCTGATGCTTCTGGTGGCGTGCATGTCGATCCTTTCCGCGACACTGACCTTGCCCGGTATTGCCGGTATCGTTCTGACTGTGGGTATGGCGGTGGATGCCAATGTCCTTATCTTTGAGCGGATAAAAGAGGAGCTGAAGGCCGGCGCTCCGCCCCAGACCGCGATCAACGCCGGTTACTCCCGGGCCTTCGTTTCCATTTTTGATGCCAACATCACCACCTTGCTGGTTGCCGTGATTCTCTTTGCCATGGGCTCCGGGCCGGTGAAAGGGTTTGCGGTAACGCTGAGCATCGGAATCCTGACGTCGATGTTCTCGGGCCTGATGGTCAGCCGCGGCATCGTTAACCTGGTTTATGGTGGCCGCAAGGTCGAGAACCTGTCGATCGGAGGAAAGCTCGCCAATGTCTGAAGATCAGAAACAACCGTTTGATTTCATGGGGTTCCGGAAGATCGCTTCCGTCGTTTCGATCACACTTGTCCTGGTGTCCGTTGCCCTGTTGGCTACCCGTGGTCTGAATTTCGGCATGGACTTCACCGGCGGCACATCGGTCGAGTTCGAATATGCGGAGGCGCCGCAGCTCGATGACATACGCTCCCGGCTGGACGCCGCGGGTTATGAACAGTTTTCCGTACAGAATTTCGGCGCGGACACCCTTGTTCTGGTACGGATGGCTGAGGCTGGCAACGATAAGCTTGCCCCTGCAGTTACCCGTACGCTCGAAGCTGGCGGAGTTGAGCTTGAACTGATCAGTTCCGAGTTCGTCGGCTCTCAGGTGGGCAAGCAGCTCAAAGAGGACAGCGGTCTGGGATTGCTGATCGCGCTGGCGGTGGTGCTGATTTATGTAGGCATGCGCTTTCAGTTCAAGTTCGGTATCGCATCGGTCTTGCCACTGGCTCACGATGTTATTATTGTGCTTGGCGTGTTCGCACTGTTTCAGTGGACGTTTGATCTTACCGTTCTGGCGGCACTTTTGGCGATCATCGGCTATTCTCTGAACGACACCATTGTTGTCGCTGACCGTATTCGTGAAAATTTCCGGAAGATACGGGTTGGTGAGCCCTGGGATGTCATCAATCAGTCCATTCACCAGACCATTAGCCGGACAATCAATACCTCCGGGACTACCCTGGTGGTTCTGCTTGCGCTGTACTTTTGGGGCGGTGAGGCGATCAATAACTTCGCGCTTGCCCTGATTATCGGGGTGGTGGTTGGTACCTACTCGTCGATCTATGTATCCGCGAACCTCCTGATGGTGATGGGGGTTTCCCGTGAAGACCTGATCATACCGCCGAAAGAAGGTGCTGCGGATGCGGATGAGGAAGAGCAGCCGCCGGAGTGGCTGAACCGGATGTAGGTGCTTTTGCGTCCTTAACAGACACAAAAAACCGCCAATATGACGTTGGCGGTTTTTTGTGTCAGGAGGATTCTGAAGTCTTAGCGGGGTAAACGACCCCGGAAGGGGTGAAGCACCTTCAGGACGTCGCGGAACAGTTTTGGATTGGCTACCACCAGTTGGCGTGCGTTTCCGGTGGACGGGTTGCCCGAGAAATCGCCAGTCAGCGCGCCGGATTCCATCGCCAGTGTGACACCAAGATCGAGTTCCGCGGCTTCCGGACGGAAAATGATTGCGGCGTCCATAAGCCCGGCCGATACACGGGCGATATCGAGCACCACACAGCCGGAAGTTCGGAACATGCCGGAATCCCGCGCAAGAACGGCGGCCATTTCACCCCAGAGCAGAGGGTCTTCGCTCTTGCGTGCCTGGTCGAGCAGGTTGGTGGCGATGGCGGCTTGTCCCGCCTGCCGGATTTCCGACGTGCGCACGCGACGGCTGTTCAGGGCGGCGCCATGGCCCCGGCTGGCAGAGTATTCCTCGCCGGTGACAGGGTTCACCAGAAGCAGGTTTTCAACACGGTTATTCTTTTTCTGGGCAAGGGCCAGGGCAAATTCAGGGATGCCCCTGAGAAAGTTTTCACGGCCCAGAACCGGGAAAACATGCCAGCTTTTCTCGCTGGTGCCGGCACTCGCTTCATTCAGGGCGGCGATGCTGTGGTCCTTGTAGGCTTTTTCGAGCTGCTCGGCAAAATTGTCGTATATTGACTGCTCAACCCGCTCCAGCTGGAGACGGCGTTCTGAGTCGTCTTTGCCGGTGGGTTCCTGGCGCTCGAAATGGGCTTTCAGATAATCGGACCCCTGACGCGCGACGCGCAGGGCCATTTTAATCGCTGGTTGCATCTGAGTGTTCATTATCCGGGTGTGTGAAGGCCGCGTATGATAGCAAAAGATCACCCCGCTTGTATGTTTTTTGACTCTGCAATAGCACGGATAACCATAGGTTACGGGTTCTCCGGAGGAGCAGGGTGCCGGTGGTTTCTGATATCATTGCCGCCCTGATCAACAACCTTGGGCCTGATGATAATGCACAAAAGCGCACTTCCACAGGAAGGGACGGAGACATTTCAGGGTCAGATCCGGATTGTTCTGGTGGAAACATCCCATTCGGGCAACATTGGTGCTGTCGCCCGGGCCATGAAGAATATGGGATTGGGTAATCTCTGGCTGGTTAATCCGTGCGCTTTTCCAGACGAGGCCTCCTATGCCCGTGCAGCGGGTGCATCCGATGTTCTCGATCATGCGCAGGTGGTTTCCTCGCTGGATGAGGCGCTGGCGGATTGTGTTCTGGTGATGGGAACAAGCGCCCGGGGCCGAAAGGTGCCCTGGCCGGTTTGCGCGCCGCCAGAAGCAGCCGCTGCCGCCGCCGGGCACGCGGAAGGCGGGCCGGTAGCCCTGGTGTTCGGCCGGGAGAGCCATGGCCTGAGCAACGATGAGTTGCAGCGCTGCCATTATCACATCCACATACCCTCCAATCCGGATTACAGCTCCCTGAATCTGGCCATGGCCGTGCAGGTGATGTGCTATGAATTACGAATGTATTACCTGCGCAGCCTTGACGGTGGGGCAGGGAGCCCATCCCTGAAGTCGATGACCCGGCCCGGGGACGAGGGTTGGGACGTGTCGCCGGCCAGAGTGGAGGATGTGGAAGGGTTTTTCCGGCACCTTGAGCAGATGCTGATTGATGTGGATTTTCATCGACGCGAGAACCCGAGGCAATTGATGACCCGCTTGCGGCGACTGTTTCAGCGAGCCAGACTTGATCAGATGGAGATCAATATTCTCCGGGGCATTCTCACTGCCGTACAGAAGGCGGCGGGCACCCGGGACAACAGTAAACCAGCGGAGGCCGGCAGCACGGCGACGGGACAGGACAATGGCCATGTTTGAGCGTTTGCGGGAAGACATAAATAGCGTTTTTCATCGGGACCCCGCAGCCCGGAACACCTTTGAGGTGCTTACCAACTACCCCGGTTTGCATGCGCTGCTTTTTCATCGCTTTTCGCACTGGCTGTGGAGTCTCGGGCTTAAGTGGCTGGCACGGACCATTTCGACCATCGCTCGCTGGCTGACTGGCATTGAAATTCACCCCGGGGCAATGATCGGACGCCGCTTTTTTATCGACCATGGCATGGGCGTGGTGATTGGCGAAACCACCGTAATAGGCGACGACGTAACGCTCTATCAGGGCGTTACGCTCGGAGGAACCAGCTGGAACAAGGGTAAGCGCCATCCTACCATTGGCAACAGTGTGGTGGTTGGCGCCGGAGCCAAGATCCTCGGGCCCTTCGAAGTGGGTGAGGGTGCCAAAATCGGCTCCAATTCGGTGGTTACCAAGGCGGTCCCTGCCGGGGCAACGGTGGTTGGTATTCCCGGCCGCGTTATTGTTAAAAGCCACAACGAGGACGATGTTCGCCGCAAGGAAATGGAAGAGCGCATGGGCTTCGATGCCTACGGGGTTACCGAGGAGATGCCGGATCCCGTTGCCCGGGCCATGCGGTCGCTGCTCGACCATATGCACGCGGTGGATGACCGTATCGAAAACATGTGCAAGGCCCTCCGCAAGGTAAACAGTGAATACCAGAACGGGGAGCTGCCACCGCTGCATGAAGAGGATTTTGACTGCGTTCGCGATGAAAGTGACACCCAGAACTGAATACTTGACTGGTTTAGTGGGTCAATTCATACTCGTCCCTGCGTTTCGAGATTCGTTCCCGTCACGGGGCTGACATTATGAAGTTGACCACCAAAGGCCGCTATGCCGTCACGGCAATGCTTGATCTGGCTCTGCATGGAGACCAGGGGCCGGTGAGTCTTGCCGACATTTCGGCCCGCCAGGAAATCTCTCTGTCCTACCTGGAACAGCTTTTTTCCCGTCTCCGCCGCCAGAAACTGGTTACCAGTATTCGTGGTCCTGGTGGCGGCTATCGGCTCAGTCGCCCGGCGGCTGATGTCTATATTGCCGAAGTTGTCGATGCCGTCAGTGAATCACTGGATACCACACGGTGCGGCAACAAGGGCGATTGCCAGAACGGCGAGAAATGCCTGACCCACCATCTCTGGTCTGATCTGAGTGATCAGATTCATCAGTTTCTCGCCGAGATCAGTCTCGGAGACCTGATGAGAAAGCATGAAATCCGCCAGGTTGCGGACCGGCAGAACCGCCGTCAGTCTGACGGCGGTTCTGAAACGATCAATACCGAACGCCTGTCTGACCAGGCGCCGGCCTGACCACCAACAAACTCCTGGAAACCATGAAAAAGCCCGTATATCTGGACTACGCGGCCACGACGCCCGTTGATCCTTCTGTCGCCGATGAAATGCTGAAGTACCTGACGCCGGATGGTGTGTTTGGCAATCCCGCTTCCCGTTCCCACGCCTTTGGCTGGCAAGCGGAAGCGGCGGTTGAGTCGTCGCGAAAGCAGGTTGCCAGCCTGATTCACGCCGATCCCCGGGAAATCGTCTGGACCTCCGGTGCCACGGAATCCGATAACCTGGCGATCAAGGGGGCTGTTGCCGGCCGCCAGGATGCCCACATTGTAACGTCGAAAATCGAGCACAAGGCGGTTCTCGATACCTGCAAGTGGCTGGAGCACCATGGCACGGAAGTGACCTGGCTGGATCCCGCGCCGGATGGCAGCATCAACTGTCAGCAGGTGGTGGATGCGCTCAGGGACAACACCGCGCTGGTCAGCCTCATGCTGGTGAACAACGAACTGGGAACTGTCACGGACATCGCGGCTATCGGCTCCGAGTTACGGCAGCGGGGCGTGCTGTTTCATGTCGATGCTGCCCAGGCGGCCGGCAAAATGGCGGTCGACGTTGCGTCGATGCCCGTCGACCTGCTGGCACTCTCCGGGCACAAGGTATACGGGCCCAAGGGCGTGGGGGCCCTTTATGTCAGGCGCTCTCCGGATGTTCGTATCGAGGCCCAGATCCATGGCGGTGGCCATGAGCGAGGAATGCGCTCCGGAACCCTGCCAACTCATCAGATTGTCGGAATGGGGAAGGCGTTTTCGATTGCCCAGTCCGGGCTTGAGGATGAAGTCCGAAAGCTGGAAACACTGCGCCAATCATTCCTGGCGGGTCTGGGGTCCCTCGAGGGTGTCAGTTTGAATGGGAGCGAGTCCCGGCGTGTACCTGGCATTGTGAACCTGTCGTTCGACGGTGTAGAGGCGGAATCCCTGATGCTGGGCTTGCGGGATCTGGCCGTTTCCTCCGGATCGGCCTGTGCTTCGGCCACAATAGAACCCTCCTACGTGCTTCGTGGCATTGGCCTGAACGATGAGCAGGCCCATCGCGCACTGCGTTTTTCCTTTGGCCGCTTTACCACGGAAGAGGACGTCGCTTTTGCCAGTTCGCAAATTGTTGATGTTGTTAGCCGCCTCCGCGCAGTGCGGTAGGAAGTTTGCCCCGGACTGCGTATAATCGCAGGCCAGAATTTTTATCATAAACAAACTGGAGAAAGACCATGGCAACTGAGCGCACGCTCTCCATTATCAAGCCCGATGCGGTAGCAAAAAACGTGATCGGCGAAATTTACAGCCGTTTTGAAAAAGGCGGCCTGAGCATTGTTGCGGCCAAGATGATGCATCTGACCCAGGAGCAGGCAGAAGGGTTCTACGCAGAGCACAAAGAGCGCCCGTTCTTTAACGATCTGGTTGCCTTCATGACCTCGGGTCCGGTTGTTGTACAGGCCCTGGAGGGCGAAGGTGCCGTCCTGAAGAACCGTGATCTGATGGGTGCGACCAACCCGAAGGAAGCGGAAGCCGGTACCATCCGTGCCGATTTCGCCTCTTCCATCGATGCCAATGCCGTTCACGGCTCCGATTCTGCGGCTTCTGCCGAGCGCGAAATCGCTTATTTCTTTAATGACAACGAAATCTGCCCGCGGGGTTGATGAATTGCTCGGAGGCGGCCATCCGCTCGCCTCCGAATGGGTTATCTGATCGAGGTTATGAAATGACAGCGGCCGCTGAAAAAACCAATCTTCTGGGGATGCCGAAAGCAAAACTCGAGGCTTTCTTTGAATCCCTGGGGGAGAAGCGTTTTCGTGCCACTCAGGTTTTGCAGTGGATTCATCAGCGTGGCGCTGATGACTTCGATCAAATGACCAATATGAGCAAGGCGTTACGGGAAAAGCTGAAAGAAGTCGCAGAAATCCGTGGGCCTGAAGTAGTTTACGACGAGACGTCCAAAGACGGCACCCGCAAGTGGGTGATGCGTATGGACAACGGCAACAGTGTTGAGACCGTTCTGATACCGGATGGAGAGCGCGGCACGCTTTGCGTTTCTTCCCAGATCGGTTGCAGTCTGGACTGTACTTTCTGTTCCACCGGCAAGCGAGGTTTTAACCGTAACCTCACGGCGGCGGAAGTCATTGGCCAGGTGTGGGTGGCCCGTAAAGCCTTCATGCCGTTCGAGCCAGGCCCGGACCGGCCGATCACCAACGTTGTGATGATGGGCATGGGGGAACCCCTGCTCAACTTCGACAACGTTGTCGATGCCATGAACCTCATGATGGAAGATCTGGCCTACGGGATTTCCAAGCGTCGGGTAACCCTCAGTACCTCTGGCGTTGTTCCCGCGCTGGACCGCCTGTCGGAAGTTACCGATGTTTCATTGGCCATTTCGTTGCACGCCCCGAATGATGAACTGCGTAACAAGCTGGTTCCGCTGAACAAAAAGTACCCGATTGCGGAATTGCTGGCTGCCACCAGGCGGTACTTTGCCCGGTTACCGGACAAGCGTAAGGTGACCATCGAGTACACGGTGATTGAGGGAATGAACGATCAGCCGGAACACGCGCGGGAGCTTGTGGTGTTGTTACGGGATCTGCCATGCAAGATCAATCTGATACCATTTAACCCGTTTCCGGAGAGTGATTTTCGCCGGCCGAGCATGAACGCGACCCGTCGGTTCCAGACCATCCTCAATGAGGCCGGCTATATCGCGACAATCAGAACCACCCGCGGTGATGACATCGATGCCGCATGTGGACAGCTTGTGGGAAGGGTTGAAGACAGAACACGCCGGAGCCAGCGGTACATCCAGGTTCAGCAGGCTAATCCCTGAGTCCCGAACCTGAAGCAGCCCAATCGAGGAAGGGGAGACTGTGACAAACAAACCAGCAAACCGACGTTTTTCAGTGTTGGCCGTTATGCTGTGCACCCTGCTTGTCACAGGCTGTGTCACTACCACGGACAGTCGGTTCTCCCGGGAAGCAGATCGCCAGAAAGCGGTTGATAATTATGTAAAGCTCGCCACTGCCTACCTCGGGCAAGGCAATCTTGAGCGGGCCCGCCACCACCTCGACCGGGCCCTCAAGCTTGACGCGGACGACGCCAGCGCAAGGGCCGCGATGGGGCTCATATACAACGCCGAGGGCGAGCCCGAGCTGGCAGAACAGAATTTCAGAAAGTCCATCTCCGAGGATCCGGGGTACACACGCGCACGGGTCTATTACGGTGCTTTTCTCTTTGCTCAGGGGCGGATGGACGACGCCAGCGATCAGTTTCACGCAGCGTCAAGGGATACCGGGTATGATGATCGGGGCTCGGTGTTTTTTAACCTGGGCATGACTCAGGAGAGGCTGGGTGAACGGGAAGCAGCGACGACTTCTTACCGGCGGGCGGTGGAGTTAATGAGAGGCGATGCGCGCCCGCTCCTGGCGCTTGCCCGGGTGTCTGTCGAGGTGGGCAACTATGAAAGCGCCGCCGGATATTACTCAAGGCTGACGTCCATGATGCAGCGGAACCCACGTCTCGTCCATTCAGCAGAGAGTCTTTTCATCGGAATCCGCATTGCCCGCTATTTCAACAACGGTGACCAGGAAGGGAGTCTGGCGCTTCAGCTCAGGAACAATTTTCCGGAGTCAGTGGAATATCAACAATATAAGGTGCTGATTTCTAATGGCAACTGATGAGAATTCACAGCCAGCGATGAAAGGGCCCGTCGGGCGGCAGCTTCAGAAAGCAAGAGAAGCGTCCGGTTTAAGTGTCAGCGACGTGGCCGGTGCGCAGCATTTGCGACCGTCGGTGATCCAGGCTATCGAGTCCGGGAATTACAGCCAGATTGACAGTGAACTCTTTCTCAAGGGGTATGTCAGGACCTATGCAAAGCAGGTAGGGCTGGATGCCGACGCAGTGATAGCGGATCTTGACCAGGAGCTGGAACCGATCCGTCAACAGCGTGAGCAGGAGCACGAGGCCAACCCGCTGGTGGACATTGAGCGCCGCAGACGCAGAAAACGTCAACTCGCCAAGACCCTTATTTTCCTGGCGATTCTGGGCATCGCCGGTTACCTGGCGTTTGCTTTGCTGATGCCCGAACCTGAAGCGGGCGGGGTACAGTCAGGGGCATCCGATCCGGCAGACGTGCTGGCAGTCACGGATTCCGGAGAAGGTGCCGTCTCAGGGCAGTCAGTGTTGCCAGGCGCTCTTGCGGAATCAGGTAACCTGGGCACTTCAGAGGAACCGAATGTTGAGAATCCGGTCGCTGAGGACACGTCCCCCGGACCTCTGACGGAACAGATTCCGGCGGTTGTAGAAACTCCGGATCCGGCTCTGGAAAACCGCTCCGGGCTGGCGGAGGCCACTGACATTGTCCGGCTTCAGATCAGTTTCATCGATGACTGCTGGGTCCAGGTAAGCGATGCGACCGGGAAGCGGCTGGTGAATGCCCTTCTGCGTAACGGAGACGAGATTGATGTTTCCGGTCAGGCACCGCTCAGGGTTGTCATCGGTGCCGTTGATGCCGTTGAATCCATCCGTTTCCAGGGTGAACCGCTGGATCTGGGTGACTATCGTTCCGTCAACAACCGGTCAGAGTTTTCCCTGACAATCTGAAATTTGATCACATTTTCCATACCGGTCAGCAAGACATGAAACAGGATTCCCCGATTATCAGACGCAAATCCCGCCAGATTATGGTGGGCAATGTTCCTGTGGGTGGTGATGCTCCGATTGCGGTGCAAAGCATGACCAACACCAACACCTGTGATGTTGAGGCCACGGTTGGCCAGATCCGGGCGTTGCAGGAGGCGGGTGCGGATATTGTCAGGGTCTCGGTGCCGTCCATGGACGCCGCCGAGGCGTTCGGCAGGATTCGTGAGCAGGTATCGCTGCCATTGGTGGCCGACATCCACTTCGATTACAAGATCGCGTTGCGAGTTGCGGAGCTTGGCGTGGATTGCCTGCGTATCAACCCGGGCAATATCGGCCGTGATGACCGTGTCAGTGCAGTTATCAGCGCGGCCCGGGACGGAAATATTCCGATCCGTATCGGTGTCAATGCCGGCTCCCTCGAGAAGTCGCTGCAGCGTAAATACGGAGAGCCAACGGCGGACGCGCTGGTTGAATCGGCCATGCGCCACATCGATATCCTGGATCGTCACGATTTCCAGGACTTCAAGGTCAGCCTGAAAGCATCAGAAGTGTTCATGACCGTGGCTGCGTATCGAAAAATCGCTGCCCAGATCGAGCAGCCGCTTCACCTGGGTATCACCGAGGCCGGCGGTTTCCGTTCAGGAACGGTAAAATCCTCCATCGGCCTGGGTATGCTGCTGATGGATGGGATCGGCGACACCATCCGCGTGTCACTGGCGGCTGACCCGGTCCAGGAAATCAAGGTTGGTTTCGATATTCTCAAAAGCCTCCGTCTGCGTAGCCGGGGCATCAACTTTATTGCCTGCCCCAGTTGTTCCCGCCAGAACTTTGATGTGATCCAGACCATGAACGATCTGGAGGCGCGGCTTGAGGATGTAAACACGTCACTGGATGTGGCGATTATCGGCTGTATTGTTAACGGCCCCGGAGAGGCCAAGATAGCCGACATCGGCCTGACCGGCGGAAGCCCGAAAAACCTGTTTTACATGGCGGGCAAGCCCAGCCAGAAGTTGGAGAACGCCACACTGACCGACGATCTGGAACGTCTGATTCGCGAAGAAGTGGCTCGTCGCAAGGCGCGGGAAGAGTTGGTTATTGCCCGTTCCGACGATTGATCCGTTTGCGTTTCCAGGCAACACCACCCAGGCAGAGTTAAGGGTTTAAATTGGCAAAGATTCAGGCAATTCGCGGGATGAACGATATCCTGCCGGAACAGACACCCGTATGGCAGTTTGTGGAATCCACGGTGCGTAACGTATTGGCCCAGTATGGCTACCAGGAAATCCGTATGCCTATCGTTGAGCAGACGGACCTGTTCAGGCGGTCCATCGGTGAAGTAACGGACATCGTCGAAAAAGAAATGTACACCTTCGAGGACCGCAATGGGGACAGTCTGACCCTGCGCCCCGAGGGCACAGCGGGTTGCGTGCGGGCAGCGGAACAACATGGCCTGCTGTTTAACCAGACCCGGCGGCTCTGGTACACCGGGCCCATGTTCCGGCACGAACGACCCCAGAAAGGCCGGTATCGCCAGTTCCACCAGATTGGGGTGGAATGTTTTGGTATGAGCGGTCCGGATATTGATGCCGAGTTGCTGATTCTGACGGCCAGGCTCTGGAAAGAGCTGGGTCTTGCCGGGCACACGCGCCTTGAAATCAATTCCATCGGCACGTCCGAATCCCGCAGGGTCTATCGTTCGGCGCTGGTGGACTACCTCGGTCAGTTCAGGGCCGAACTGGATGCGGACAGCCAGCGGCGGCTGGATACCAACCCGCTGCGTATTCTCGATAGCAAGGATCCGGCCACCCGCAGGATCCTTGAGGGTGCGCCAAGCCTGGACGATTTCCTCGACGACGAATCCCGGGATCACTTTGAGCGTCTGAAAGCGTTACTGGACGCAGCGGGTGTCGGTTATTCCGTTAATCCTGCGCTGGTTCGGGGCCTCGATTACTACGGTAAGACGGTGTTCGAATGGATTACCGACAGCCTTGGCGCCCAGGGCACTGTGTGTGCCGGAGGTCGGTATGATGGTCTGGTTGACCAGCTAGGCGGAAAGCCAACCGTTGCGGTTGGCTTTGCAATGGGTCTCGAGCGGCTTATTCTCCTTCTTGAAACGCTGGATCTGGTTCCCGGTTACGTGAACAACGAGGCGGATGTCTACGTTACGGCAATGGGTGACGGGGTGCTGGCGCCGGCGTTGGTGCTCGCTGAAAAACTGAGAGCGGCATTGCCAGGCAGAGTGATTGTCTCCCATTGCGGCGGCGGCAGCTTCAAGAGCCAGATGAAAAAAGCTGATCGCAGTGGTGCGAAGTACACGGTGATTCTCGGTGAGAACGAGATTGCCAACGGCACCGCCGGGCTGAAGCCCATGCGGGCCGATGAACCCCAGGCCGAGATTGCCCAGGACGAACTTGCCTCCGCACTGGCGAAGGCCCTGGCCAGCTGAATCTGATAAAAATCCACGATATAACGGCAAAAAATACGACTACAGGAGTCCCCATGGCTGAGTTGCGCACCGAAGAAGAACAGATCCAGGCGATCAAGGACTGGTGGAAGAGAAATGGCAGCTCCCTGCTTCTCGGTATTGGTGCCGCACTGGCCATCGTCTTTGGCTGGCAGGCCTGGCAAAACTACCAGGCGCAGCAGCGGGCCGAAGCGGCGAACCAATTCGCCAGCCTTCTCAATGCTTTCAGCAACCAGGCCGATGAAACCCGCGGCGAAACCGTTGCCTTCGTGGCAAAAACACTGCGGGAAGACTATCCGGAGAGCGTCTATGCGGTATATGGCAATCTGATCCTTGCCCGCCAGCAGCTGATGGAAGCAGCGGATGCCCAGGCGGCCATGGGCTCTCTCAAATGGGCACTGGAGAAAACCGGCGAAAACAAGGCTCTGGCGCTGGTTGTCCGGAATCGTCTAGCCCGCGCCCAGTTTTCCGCCGGCCAGTACGATGAAGCCCTTTCAACAATTGATGCCGCAGGCAGTGCCGACGCTTTCGACGCCATTTACTCCGAACTTCGTGGTGATATTCTTCTGGCGCAGGGCAACCTCGAGGGGGCTCGGGAGGCCTATCTTGCCGCCCGCGAACAGGGCCAGCAGGGGCGTAGCGGTGTATTGGAAATGAAACTGGCTGACCTTGGTGTCGGGGAGGACGCCTGATGCCGGCTTTTCGCAACAGGTTGCTGAGTCGAGGGCTGCTCCTGGGGTTGATGGTTTTTGCCGGGCTGTCCGGCTGCAGCACCACTGATACCTTTGAGCAGCCCGCTCCGGTGCCCGACATTGAAGCGTCCGCCGAGTTTAAAAGGGTTTGGCGCCTGTCGGTCGGGAACGGACACGATGGCGATTTTCTCTACCTTGCGCCCCTCAATGCCGGTGACCGGATTTTCGCTGCCTCGGCAGACGGCGGGCTTTACGCTGTTGACCCCGAATCCGGCAACGTAATCTGGGAAACCGAATTGGAGGATCGGGTTTTTTCCGGCCTTGGGGGCGACGGTAAACATCTTTACCTTACCACTCGGAATGCTGAACTGGTCGCACTTTCCCGAGAGAATGGCTCTGAAGTCTGGCGGCGGTCACTGCCGACTGAAGTGCTCTCTGCGCCCCAGTCAAATGGTGCACTGGTGGTCGCCCAGACGATTAGTGGCCAGGTACTGGGTTTCAATGCCGCGGATGGGGAAAAGCGCTGGCAGTATGATGGTTCGGTTCCGGTGCTTTCGATCAGGGCGGCCGCGGCACCCCTGGTGGGTGCTGATATGGTCATCGCCTCATTTGCCAGCGGCAAGCTGATGGCGCTGGCTGCGGATTCGGGCCAGCCCCTGTGGCAATATGAGGTCGGTCAGCCGGAAGGGCGTACCGAGCTTGAGCGACTGGTTGATGTAGCGGGCCAGCCATTAGTGATCGACACGGCTGTGTTGGTGGTAGGCTACCAGGGCAAGCTTGCGCTGGTTGATATCCGCACGGGGCAGGAAATATGGAGCCGCAAAGCGTCCAGCCTGTATTCGCCCATGATAGCCGGGGGTGACATATACCTTGCATCGGCAAATGGCGAACTGGTTGCCCTTCGCGGCTCGGACAGGAAGGAACTCTGGATGCAGGATCGTCTGGCGTGGCGCCAGCTGACCCAGCCAATGGTCTACGAAGGCTATCTGGTGGTCGGTGACTATCAAGGCTATCTGCACGCCCTTGATCGTGAAGATGGCAGCCTGGTCGGGCAGCTTGAGTTCGATGATGAGGGTATCCGCGTACCGGCCCAGCGGCTGGCCAATGGTAACCTGCTGGTATTCGGCAACAGCGGAAAGATGGCCGTATTCCAGGTTCAGCCGCAGGATTAATCACCTATTATGACCCCAGTAATTGCCCTTGTCGGACGTCCTAACGTTGGCAAATCGACTTTGTTCAACCAGATGACCCGTTCCAGGGATGCCCTGGTTGCCGACTTCCCCGGCCTCACCCGAGATCGCAAATACGGCGAGGGCAGCTACGAGGGCCAGCGCTTCATTGTTATTGATACTGGTGGTCTCACCGGAGACGAACAGGGGCTGGATCTTGAGATGGCACGGCAGTCCATGCAGGCCGTGGAAGAAGCCGACATTGTTCTGTTCCTGGTGGATGGCCGTGCCGGGCTGACAGCGGGCGATGAACTCATTGCTGATCATATGCGCCGTTCTGGCAAGCAGGCCCACCTGGTCGTGAACAAGACCGATGGTCAGGACCCAGATATCGCAGCAGCAGACTTTTACAGCCTGGGCTTCGCATCCACCTTCCTGATTGCCGCCTCCCATAACCGGGGTATCCGGTCAATGCTGGAGATTCTCTTGCCCTCCGAGGAAGATCGGGAAGAAGAGGACCGGGCAGATCGATATCCAGGTATTCGCATTGGCGTGGTGGGGCGCCCGAATGTGGGCAAGTCGACCCTTGTGAACCGCATGCTTGGCGAGGACCGGGTGGTCGTTTTCGACATGCCGGGCACAACCCGGGACAGCGTGTACGTCCCCTACGAGCGCCAGGGCAAACAGTACACGCTGATTGACACCGCCGGTGTTCGCCGCCGTAAGAATGTCAGCGAAGCGGTCGAGAAGTTTTCCATTATCAAAACACTGCAGGCAATTGATGATGCCCATGTCGTGATTCTGGTGATTGATGCCCGGCAGGGACTGGTGGATCAGGATTTGCACCTGGTCGGCTTTGTTCTGGATGCGGGCCGCTCACTGGTCATCGCGGTGAACAAATGGGATGGAATGGACCCCGAAGACCGGGCCAGGGTGAAGGAGCAGGTCAAGCGTCGCCTCGATTTTCTCGATTACGCCGACAAGCACTACATCTCTGCACTTCACGGGTCCGGCGTTGGCGTTATGTACGAATCGGTCGAAGCCTGCTACGACTCTGCCATGGCCAAGTGGCCAACCAATCGCCTGACGGCAATCTTGCAGGACGCCGTCGCCCAGCATCAGCCACCGATGGTGCAGGGGCGGCGAATCAAGCTCCGTTACGCCCACCAGGGTGGCTCGAATCCGCCGGTCATTGTTGTTCACGGCAATCAGGTGGATGCGCTGCCCGGCTCTTACAAGCGTTATCTTGAGAACACCTTCCGCAAGGTGCTGAACGTTATCGGGTCGCCCATCCGGTTTGAATTCCGGGCCGGGGAAAACCCGTTTGCCAGCAAGGTTGATCGGCTGACGCCGCGCCAGAAGGTGAAAAAGGATAACGACCGGAAACAGGGGCCCAGCCCGAAGAAAAAGCGCCAGAAAAGCCTCAAGCGCTGATTCCGGGGTATAACCTCAGCTTTCGCTGAGCCCGGCGTTTTCAACCTGTTTGGCCTGGACCGCAGTGAGCGCGATGGTAAAGACGATGTCTTCGACCAGCGCACCCCTGGAGAGATCGTTGACCGGTTTCCGGAGACCCTGCAGCATCGGGCCGATACTGACGACATTGGCGCTGCGCTGAACCGCTTTATAGGTGGTGTTCCCGGTGTTCAAATCGGGGAATACAAACACCGTGGCCCTGCCCGCCACCTTGCTGTCAGGGGCCTTGCTCCTGGCGACGCTCTCTATCGCTGCGGCGTCGTACTGCAAGGGCCCGTCAATCAGCAGATCCGGCCTGCGCTTGCGGGCAATACGGGTGGCTTCCCTTACCTTGTCGACATCCTGACCGCTCCCCGATTCACCGGTACTGTAGCTGATCATTGCCACCAGAGGCTCAATGCCGAAGGCTTCGGCTGATTCCGCACTCTGAATGGCAATGTCGGCCAACTCCTCGGCATTCGGGTCGGGGTTAATGGCGCAGTCGCCGTAAACCACCACCTGCTGAGGAAGCAACATGAAAAACACGGATGACACGACCTTCGCCTGGTCGTGGGTTTTGATCAGTTGCAGGGCAGGGCGAACCGTGTTGGCGGTGGTGTGAATGGCGCCTGACACCAGCCCATCGGCTTCATCCAGAGCCACCATCATGGTTCCCAGGACAACGTTGTCCTCAAGCATGGCTTCGGCCATGTCCGGGGTAAGCCCCTTGTGTTTACGCAGTTCCACCATCGGCCCGATATAGCGCTCACGCACATCGGAAGGATCAATGATCTCGATATCTTCCGGCAACTTCAGATCCTGGGAAGCGGCAACCCGGCGAATCTCGGACGCGTTCCCAATCAGGGCACACCGGGCCAGCTTACGCTGGTGACAGATGATGGCCGCCTGAACGGTTCGTGGCTCGCAGCCCTCCGGCAGGACAATTCGTTTATTGGCAGCGCGGGCGCGTTCTGAAAGCTGATACCGGAAAGCCGGGGGAGAAAGCCGGCTCTGGCGTTCGACCTTGAGGTGCTGCTGCAGCCAGTCTGTGTCTATTCGGGTCGCAACCGATTCCATGGCCTTTTCGATGCGGTCCGGATCATCGATGGGGATGGCGGAAGACAGGTTAGCCAGCATGCGGGCCGTCTCATAGGTGTTGGCATCGGAACCGAGAACCGGCAGGCCGGTATCGAGGGCCCGGTGGCACAGATCTATCACCCGTTGGTCCGGCATGAATCCGCCGGTGAGCATCAACCCCGCCAGCGGAACACCATTTAGCGCGGCAACTGCTGTGGTGACCACAATGTCTTCACGGTCTCCCGGCGTTACCATTAACGTGCCTGGCCTCAGTGTTTCTGTCATGTTCCGGATGGTCCTTGCACACACCGAAACCTTCTGAACCCGCCGGGAGTGCATCTGGCCTTCATTCAGCACGGGCAGCCCGAGCTCCCTGGCGATGTCGGAAACCCGCGGGGCGAGCAGCTCCGGCTGCCAGGGAATCTCGGCAATGAGGCGAAACCGGCCTTCGCTGAAGACCTTGCACTGGCTCCGGTAATCAATGGTGGCCGGGGCCGGGTGGTTGCTGTTGGAACGGAGTTCAAGTCCGGCCTGTTCCGGCTCTCCGACCTTGTTGAGGATGACGCCAATAACATCGGGATCGCTCGGGTTGGCGAACAGGCGCGAGGAAAAATCCAGCTCCTCATCCATTTGTTGGGCATCCAGGGTTTTGGGTGTGCTGACCAGGATAACCTCCGACCCCAGGTTGCGGGCAACCTCCACATTGAGCCGTGCAATATAGGCCTCACTGCGATCCGGTACCAGCCCTTCGATAATCACCACATCCACCTCTCGGGCGACCTTCTGGTACTCGCCCACCACTGTTTCGAGCAGGAAATCGGATTTGCCCCGGTTGAGCAGTTGCTGGGCTTCCTTTAAAGGAATCGGTTCCGGCGGATTCAGGTGGCTGCTGGTCCGGACAAAGGCCGCCGATGAATCCTGGCCGTCGTTGTGCCTGGATTCGGCACGGTGGACGGATTGGCTGAAGGGCTTATAGAAACCGACACTCACGCCAACCCGTTCAAGGGCGCGTAACAGCCCGAGGCACACGGCGGTCAGGCCGGAGTCCATGGAGGTTGGTGCAATAAAGAGACTTTTTGCCATTATCGTTTACCTGGTAACGGGTGGTGGTGAGGCCGGGTCCGCCGCGCCGGCAAGCCGTGAGGCCTCCCGCGCAATAGCCAGCTCCTCGTTGGTGGGAATCACCAGAACCGGGAACCGGGAACCGGCACTGTCAATCCGGCGGTCACTGAATTTGCCATGGTGTTTGTTGAGATCCTCGCTGAGCTCAAAACCCATGAGGTGCAGATGGCTGATGGTGTCCTGCCTCACCCGGGCGCTGTTCTCGCCGATGCCCCCGGTGAATACCAGGGCATCCAGATGCCGGAGCGACGCCATCATGGCGCCAATGTACCTGGCCAGACGGAAGCAGAAAACATCAATGGCTGTTCTGGAGGGTTCATGGCCGTGGTCGGCGAGCTCGCACAATGACCGCATATCATTGGTCTGCCCGGACAGACCCAGCAGGCCGCTTTCCTGGTTCAAAACCCGATGAATCTCGTCGGCCGCAACGCCCTTGCTGCGCAGAAAGTCAAACAGGCCCGGATCTACATCTCCACTCCGGGTGCCCATCACCAGGCCTTCAAGCGGGGTCAGGCCCATGCTGGTATCCACGCTGCTGCCATCGCGGATGGCGGTAATGCTGCAACCATTACCCAGATGGGCGGAAATGACAGACGTGGTTGCCGGTGTCCTGGCCAGCAAGCGGGCCGCCTCGGCGGCCATAAAGGCATGGCTGGTGCCGTGAAATCCGTAGCGGCGTACGCCCCAGTGCTGATACCAGGCTTCCGGAAGGGCATACAGGAATGCATGTTTTGGCAGGGTCTGGTGAAAGGCGGTGTCGAAAACCGCCGCCTGAGGGACACCGGGAAACAGCGCGAGGGTTGCCCGGATACCCGAAAGATTGACCGGGTTGTGCAGGGGAGCCAGTCCGGCGCACTCTTCAATGGCGCTGACAACGTCCTCGTCGATAAGGGCCGCTTCGCGAAAGGTTTCTCCACCATGAACCACCCGATGGCCGATGGCCGCGGGCACGGAAGTTATCAGCTGACGATCCCGGAATGCACTGACCATTGCCTCAAGTGCCGCATCATGCGATGTGCCCGGCTTCAGGGGAATGGTGTCCTTATCGCCAGCAATGCGTGCAAAGGCATCGTTCTGATTAAGACGCTCTGCCAGAGCCGACGCCAGTTTACGGTGTTGGCCGTCAAACAGTGCAAGTTTCAGCGATGAGCTGCCGCAATTGACGACAAGTATGGTGTCTTCCATGGAGTTGAGGTTCCGGCGGTTTTTAATCTATACCCGATGATTGTCGGTGAGCCAGGCGTCAAACTCCGGGGCTGGCAGGGGGCGGCTGTAGAAATACCCCTGGGAGAAGTCGCAGTTTTCCTTTTTCAGGAAATGGGTCTGTGCTTCTTCTTCCACCCCTTCAGCGATGACCCGCAGGCCCAGGCTATGGGCCATGTTGATGATCGCCCGGACAAGGGAGGCATCTTCAGGCTCCTTCATGACATCCTGAACAAAGGACTTGTCAATTTTCAGGGTATCAAACGGATAGCTTTTCAGATAGCTGAGCGCAGAGTAGCCGGTACCAAAATCGTCGACTGACAAGCGAACGCCGGCTTTGTCGAGCTGGCGCAGGATTTCCGCGGTCTCGATGGAGTTGTCCAGGATCAGGCGTTCGGTAATTTCCAGTTCCAGCTGTTCCGGCGCCAGGCCGCTGGCTGAGAGCGCATGCATCACGGTCTCGGTAAACCCGGGATCCCGGAACTGGCGGGGGGAGACATTGACGGAGATGCCGATGTCCCTGCCGGTAGACCGCTTCCAAACCGTCGCCGCCCGGCAGGCCTGCTCGAGAACCCACTCGCCGATAGGCGTGATCAGGCCGGTTTCCTCCGCCAGCGGGATGAAGCGATCCGGCATCACCATGCCCATGGCGGGATTATTCCAGCGCAGCAGCGCTTCGACAGCACAAAGGTTGCCGGAATTCGTATTCACGATGGGCTGGAAGTAGAGCTCGAATTCCTTTAGCTCCAGGGCACGCCGCAGACTGGACTCCATCTTCAGACGCTCGTGGGACACCTCAGTCATTTCCGGGGCGAAATGGGCATAGGCGCTCTTACCCTTGTGCTTGGCCTGGTACATGGCGGCATCGGCGTGCTGAAGCAGGGTGCCGCTGTTGTCGGAGTCTGTCGGGAAGATCGCAATCCCGATACTTGTCGTCACGAATACTTCCTGGCCATTCAGTATGTAGGGCGGTGCGAATGTCTTGAGAATACGCTCTGCAACCTGGGACGAGGCCTCCGGACCGGTCAGGCCAGGCAGTATGACAAGAAACTCATCGCCACCGAGGCGGGCAACCGTACTGGTGCCCCGCAGGCAGCTGGAGATCCGGCGTGCCGCTTCAATCAGCATATTGTCGCCGGCGTCGTGACCAAGGGTATCGTTGATGTGCTTGAAGTTGTCCAGATCGAGGAACATCACACCCACCAGGGTGCTCTCGCGTCGCGCCTGGGCCAGCGCCAGCTTCAGGCGATCCAGCGCCAGCATCCGGTTGGGCAGGCCGGTCAGGATGTCGTAGTTGGCCTGGCGCAGCAGTTGCTGCTCATACCGTTTTCTGATGCTGATGTCTTCGCCAAGGATCAGGTGCCCGGTAGTGCCGCCCGACTTATCCTTGATGGGGGTAACAATCAGCTGTTCCCAGAACCGTTCGCCGTTGCGCCGAACGCTGTTTATTTCCCCCTGCCACACTCCGACACGTTGCACCTGCAGTCGAATGGACTGCCACAGGTGCCGGTTTTGTCGGTTTTCAATGTCGTTTTCCCCAAGCGCGCCAGGGTGTTTGCCCAGAATGGATTGGGCGTCGTAACCGGTTAGTTGGGTAAATTTCTGGTTGGCAAATTCAATACGCCACTGCCGGTCACAGATCAGAACGGAGGAAGGGCTTTGCTCAATGGCCTTGGAAAATTTCCGGATTTCAGCGGCATCTTTTTGCTGCTGCTCCATATCCGCGTTAAGCCGTTCGCGCATCTGATTGATGGCATCGGTAACCCGCCCGAGTTCATCATGACGGTTTGCTGGGGTGTTCGGACGGTCCAGGGTGAGAGGTTCCGAAGTGGTTTTCAGTGAAAAGTCGCGGGCATAGTTGGCCATTGTTGTCAGGTGGCGTACCACGAAATGCTGGAAGATCCAGATAATCAGTATGGAAACAAAGAACGTCTTCAGGAACTGGGTGAACAGGATGATCCCTACTTTGCGCTGCAGTTCATCGTATACCCGGTCAAGATCCGCTGTGATTGTAAGCTCGCCCAGTCTGAACATTTCATCGCCCTGGTGAACCAGGCCGAAACTGTGGGTCGTGGTTTTTGCTCCCCGGGGGATGTCACCCATTACCAGCTCCGAATCCGGGTCGATCCGCAGTCGCAGGTGGATCACATCGGGTAGGCTGAGAATACCTTCCATCTGGGTCTGCAGCAGTTTTTGGTCCAGAGACCAGAGGCTCCGTGCCAGGCTGGATGCATAGCTGGCTTCAACAACCTGCATGCGGTCGTGAATCTGCGACAGATCTTTTTGGTAATCGGAATAGATCTGCAGGGCCGAGGCTACCAGGGTAAAAGCAGAGCTGAACAGAAGAATCCAGGCCAGCAGCCTGAAGGACAGCGGGGAGCCAGTGCGAAAACCTTGGAGACGCGTCGACAGTTTTGGCATGTCGTAAACTTCAGCCACCCAAACCGGTTAGGAGATCGGAGAATTGCCCTTGATTCCGACTATAGCAGCAGTTTCTTTCGAATGCCTTGCAAATGCAGGAAAAATCGAAAGAAATGTGTTGTGATTCAGCATTAAAGCGGATACAACCTGCACGTACTCTGTTGACCTGGATCAATAACATGCAGGCATGCCGGGCGTAATCTGAGTTTCATCAAGTTTACTGCCGGAAGGAGAAGAAAAATGTATATGGACGCCGTTGTTATCGCAGGTATCGCAACTGTATTGCTGGTGGTAGGGTTTTTCTTGGGTGTTGGCATCTTCGTGATGAAGGATCAGAAGGCGCACGGACATGAGGACAGGAAAGAAGTCGATCACGGCCAGAAACCGGTTTGACGTGGCCGGGCAGGTAAGGAATGCCGGAGCCTCAAATCAGGAAAATTGGCGTCCCCTAGGGGGTTCGAACCCCTGTTGCCGCCGTGAAAGGGCGGAGTCCTAGGCCACTAGACGAAGGGGACGCAACGTTTTCAATACCTTGCCTCGTCGAGGTGGCGCGTATATTAAGTAAGGCTCCGGGGAGTGTCAACGCCTTTTTTTGAGAAAGTTACAGTCGTTGACGGGTGGAATGCCCCAGCTGAAGGCCTCTGCCAGCAGCAGTGAGGCGCCGGTCCATACTCGGACTACTGTTACCTTGCCGCCCCCGGATTCACGGAATGGGCCAGCGCCTTCTCCAGCTCGGGATACCGGAACTGGAATCCAGCCCCGGTGAGTCTTGCCGGAATGGCCTGCTGGCCTGTCAGGAGCAGGCACGCCATTTCCCCCAGTGCGACCTTGAGCACCGGTGCCGGAGCGGGAAACACAGTGGGGCGGTGCAGAACCCTGCCGAGGCAACGGGTGAATTCGGCGTTGGTCACCGGGTTGGGGCTGACCACGTTGAACGGTCCTGAAGCGCTGGTGTTCTCGACCATCCAGATCAGGGCTTCGACAACATCGTCCCGGTGGACCCATGGCATATACTGCGTGCCACTGCCGAGCCGGCCGCCGAGGCCAAGTTTGAAGGGCAGTATCATGCGTTCCAGAAAGCCGCCCCCCGGGCCGGCCACAACACCTGTTCGCGACAGGCACACTCGTACACCGTCGCCGGCAAGGCGGAGCGCGGCATTTTCCCAGTCCCGGCAAAGGCGGTGGGTAAACTCATCATGTGGGCTGGTCTCTTCCGTGACCATGGCCGGGCCCTGGTCTCCATAAAAACCAACCGCTGAGCCCGAGACCATGACCTCGGGAGCCCGTTCCCAGCTGCGGATCACGTCCACGAGTGTTTCGGTGACATTGATCCGGCTGTCCCGGAGTTGCTGTTTACGAGCTTCGGACCAGCGTTTGTCAGCAATGCCTTCGCCAGCCAGGTTGATGACGGAATCGAACCCGGGGTGGGAACGGAGTTGTTGCAAATCACGGACGGCTTCAACCCGGCCGCAGCAGGCTTTGACCGTTTCTGACGGTTGCCGGCTGAAAACGGTCAGCTCATGATTGCGCGCCAGCAGTTCACGGCACAGCACGTGCCCGATGAAGCCGGTACCGCCGGTAATCAGAGTCCTCTTTGTCATGATGTTCCCTCCCGTCGCAGTCTGGTCGATACGCTTGCACACGCGTGCATTTAGGCGCCCCATTCAGGATCGTGTCTGCTCCAGTTCAAGCATAACAGCATCCCGGATGGCCTGTCCGAGAAGTGGATTTTCACCGATCGGCGGCGCCAGATGGATGCTGGTGCCATGGGTGCGCTCGAGTTCTTCGATCATCGCGGGAACATCCTTGCGCAGATGGCGCCCGGCCGCCAGGAACAGGGGGACGATGGTGAAGCTTTTGGCCCCTTCCGCGACGCCCTCTGCTATGACAGTGTCCATGGATGGATGGGCCAGCTCCATGTAGGCAATCCGGGCATTATCGACAGCCTTGAGTGTGGGTGCGGCAAGCTGTTCGAAGGTTTCACACCAGCGCTTGTCACGGCTTCCGTGTGCCAACAGAATAATGCGGGGGCCGTTCATTGCTTCTCCTGAGTGGTCAGTCTGATGGGGCCTGTCGTAGGTCCTGAGCCTTAGCCCCGGAATCGGGCGTAGCAGCATCTAAAATAACAGGGTGACACAGAATGTTCGATTGGAAAGAGATTCTGGATTTCTGGTTTGGTGAACTGGATGAGCATGGGTTGCCAGACAGTGACCACAGAAACAAATGGTTCCGGTCAGACCGCGGGTTTGACCAGGAGATCCGCCGCCGCTTCCTTTCCCTGGTGCTGTTCGCTTCGGAGCAGGGGCTGGAGCACTGGCGGCGGGAAGCCGGTGGCATACTGGCAGAGATTCTGCTGCTCGATCAGTTTTCCAGAAACATCTTCCGGGGCGGCGCGATGGCGTTTGATCAGGATCGGCAGGCCCGGAAACTCTGCAGGCAGGCCATGCGCAAGGGGCAGGATATGCTGCTTCCTCCGGTTCAGAGGGCTTTCCTGTATATGCCCCTGCAGCACTCCGAGTGCAAGGAAGACCAGGACATGTCTGTGGAATGCTACGAGCAGCTTGCCCGGAGTGCTGAGGGGCTCCTTGCGGATTTTATGGGTAGCTTTCTTCAGTCCGCCCGGGATCACCGCGACATTACCATCAGGTTCGGCCGTTTCCCACACCGGAACAAGGCTCTGGGGCGTGCATCCACGGCAGAAGAAGAGGTTTACTTGCAGAGTGGCCGGCGATTTGGTCAATAGAGCGGCTTTTTGTGAGCCCTTATTGGCCAGAGATGCCGAAATTGAACGATTCCCCAAGTGCGACAACACAATTCCGACGGGAAAAAACCTGATAAAAGTGGTTGACGGCGCCCGTTGTATCCGTAGAATACCCCTCCGTTGTCGGTACCAGCCGATCATCCGTGCGGGAATAGCTCAGTTGGTAGAGCACAACCTTGCCAAGGTTGGGGTCGCGAGTTCGAATCTCGTTTCCCGCTCCAGATTCAGAAAACCCGGTCTTGAAAAAGGCCGGGTTTTTTCGTATTCAACCACCACAAACCCGGCGCCATGGCTCGTGGTCAGGTATACTCGGCAGCCTGTTTCATATCCTGATTCTGTGGGGGAGGCATGTCCGCCATGAAGGTACATTCACTGTTTATATACCCCGTCAAGTCCCTGTCCGGCATTGAGGTAAGCCGGTTTGACACTGATGATTTCGGCCCGGTCGCCGACAGACGCTGGATGATTGTCGACGATGACCGCCGTTTTGTGACCCAGAGGGAGCATCCGGAGCTGGCGCTGGTTGCTACCGCGCTGGAGGGTGGCAATGTGGTTGTCGACATTCCGGGTGAGGGTGCGTTTCCCCTGATGGCTATTGATGAGACAGATGCGGCCGGCGCAGAGGTTCGGGTCCTGGTCTGGCGTGACTGGGTCAAGGCCGTTATGGGACAGCCTGAAGCCGGCGAGGCGTTAAGCCGGTTCTGCGGCAAGTCTCTCCGGTTTGTCTATATGCCGGACAGTTCATTTCGCCGTGTTGATGCCGGACGGGTGGATGAATACCGGCGTGTAGGCTTTGCTGACGGTTTTCCGTTCCTGATTACCAATACCGCTTCGCTGATGGAGCTGAACGGGCGCCTCGATGCTCCGGTAGAGATGCGCAGGTTCCGGCCCAACATCGTGGTGGAGGGTGCGCAGCCCTGGGATGAGGACAGCTGGCAGCAGCTGACCATTGGCAACAACCGTCTGAGTGTTGTGAAGCCCTGTTCCCGCTGTGTGGTGACCACCGTGGATCCCGCAACGGGCAAAAAGGACGCCGCCTTGCAGCCGCTCAGAACCCTGTCAGGCTATCGCAGGACGCCGGACGGCGTGATCTTCGGCCAGAACGCCATTCATGAATCACCGGGAAGTATCCGGGTTGGTGATCCTGTTACCATCAACAAATCGGAGTCAAAATAAACGTGCCTTTGTTAACGCTGGACTCAGTCTCCCTGGCTTTTGGAATGCACCCGCTGCTGGACCAGGCATCGCTGGTAATCGACGCCGGAGAGCGCGCGTGCCTGTTGGGACGCAATGGCGAAGGCAAGTCGACCCTGCTCAGGATTGTCACTGGGGAAGTGGTGCCTGATGGCGGGGTGGTGCGCCTGGACGACGGCGCAGTGCTTGCAGTGCTGCCGCAGAACCTGCCATCGGAGGATTCCCGCACAGCCTATGAAGTGGTTGCCGGTGCGTTTCCGGAAACCGGAACCTTGCTGGCGGAGTTTCATCAGCTTTCCCAGCATGCGGATGAGTCGGGCCTGGACCGCCTGATGAAGGTCCAGGAGCGCCTGGAAGCCCTGGATGGCTGGCGGCTGGATCAGAAGGTAACCACCATTCTCGGCCAGTACGGTGTCGATCCCGATCAGACACTGAACACGCTGTCCGGCGGCTGGCAACGCCGTGTGCTGCTGGCAAAAGCCCTGGTAGCTGATCCGGACATCCTGTTGCTGGACGAACCCACCAACCACCTCGATGTGCCTGCCATCGCCTGGCTGGAAGAGGCTCTGGGCCAGTTCCGTGGCGCCATGCTGTTTGTCAGCCACGACCGGGCGTTTATCCGGCGCATGGCCACCCGGATTGTTGAGCTGGATCGGGGCAGGCTCGTGAGCTTTGCCGCCACCTATGACCGCTACCTTGAACTGAAGGGAAAAGCGCTGGAGGAGGAAGATCGCCAGAACGCGCTGTTTGACAAGCGGCTCAAGCAGGAAGAAGCCTGGATTCGCCAGGGTATCAAGGCGCGCAGAACCCGCAACATGGGCCGGGTGCGCGCCCTCCGGGCCATGCGCGAGGAACACCGGCAACGCAGGGTACGTGGCGGTACCGCAACCTTCGCGGTGGAGGATGCAGCCCGTTCCGGAAAACTGGTTGTTGAAACCCGGGATGCAGGCTTCGCCTATCCTGATGGTACGCCGGTGATCAGCGATATGAACCTGACTATCCTCAGGGGTGACAAGATCGGCCTTGTGGGGGAAAACGGAACCGGCAAAACGACTTTGGTTCGGCTTTTGCTCGGAGACCTGGAACCAACTGAAGGGTCGGTGCGTCTGGGTACCAATCTGCAAGTGGCCTATTTCGATCAGCTTCGCGGGGAGCTGGATCTGACCCGGAATGCCCTGGATAACCTTTCCGAGGGTCGGGAATTCATTGATATTAATGGCCAGAGCAAGCATGTGCTCGGTTATTTGCAGGAGTTCCTGTTCACACCGGAGCGGGCCAGGTCGCCGGTCAGTGTGTTCTCTGGTGGTGAACGTGCGAGGCTGCTGCTTGCCAAGCTGTTCAGCAAGCCAGCGAACATTCTGGTGCTTGATGAACCGACCAACGATCTGGATGTGGAAACCCTGGAACTGCTGGAAGAACAGTTGGCGGAATTTGCCGGAACAGTGGTCGTGATCAGTCACGACCGGGAGTTTCTTGATAATGTGATCACTGAAACGGTTTTCCTGGATGGATCGGGCAAAGTGCGTGAGTTTGTCGGCGGTTACACCGACTGGCGTCGGCAGGGCGGGCGTTTTCCCTCCGAAGCGACTGGTAATCGGCCGGACAAACAGGACAAAATCAGAAAACCCGGTAAGGAAACCGCCAAAGAAAGTGAAAAAAAGGTGCCAGGAAGCGCAAAACAGGCAGCGCCCCCGGAAAAGAGCAAGCCTGTCAAGCTGAGCTATAAACTCAAACTGGAGCTCGAACAGCTACCCGGGCAGATCGGGGCGCTGGAGCAGGAAGTCGCCGGCCTGAAGGAAAAGATTTCCTTGGCTGATTTTTACTCAGGCCCACCGAACGAAGTCTCGGCCACTCTGGAAGCATTGACGGAAAAGGAAAACCGTCTGGAGAAGGTTATCGAGCGGTGGATGGAGCTGGAAGAACAGGCAAATCAATGAATATCAATTACAATTTCAGGTTTCAGGACGGGCGTACCGTCGAGTTTACAGTCACTGATCGACCGTCGCCGGCATCCGGGCCTTTACCCTCGTGGACCAAGCTTGGGCACTGTCAGTGCAGTAACTGCCCGTTGAAGGCTTCAGATACGCCTTATTGCCCCGCAGCCACTGAAATACTGCCCGTTGTCGAAGCATTTCAGGCGGAAGATGCCTACCAGAAGGTTGAAGTTCAGGTTACTGATGAGCGGCGCAGCTACCTGAAACAGACTGCCCTGGAAGAAGCCCTCAGATCTTTGCTCGGGCTGAAAATGGCAACCAGTGGGTGTCCGGTACTGTCAGAGCTCAAGCCAATGGCAGTTCATCATCTGCCGTTCGCGAATACCGATGAATTTATCATGCGCAGTGTTTCCCACTACCTGTTGCAGCAATACTTCGCGAAACGGAATCACCAAGCCCCGGACTGGGACCTGAAGGGCCTTGTGGAGAGGAATCAGAGGTTGCAGCTGGTCAATCAGGCCCTATGGCAGCGTATTCATTCGGTTTGCAAGGGGGACAGCAATCTGAAGGCGCTACTGAACTTCTTTTCGATGGCGTCGAGCGTCAGCTTCTCCCTGGAAAGCCAGCTGCGTAAGCTTGAGGCAAAAATGGGCGGGGAAGGGGCCTGACAGGCCCTGTCTTACAGTACAAGCCCGGATCAGATCCCGGGCTTTCTGTTCTGCAACCGTCAGTGAATCCGAACGGCGAGAACATCGCATTCGGTGCCGTGCAGAACGCCATTGGCAGTTGAGCCCAACAAAAGCTGGAAGCCCTTTCGCCCGTGGCTACCAACAATCACAAGGTCCACATCCTGCTCTTTGGCAAGCCTGTGGATTTCTGATTCCGGGCGCCCGACCGTAACGACCTGGTTTGTCCCGGAAACTCCGTACTGGTCACCGTAGGCGCCCAACTGCTCACGGGCGGCTTTGTCGAGTTGATCCTGAAGTTCGGTCAGATCCATTGGTATGTCACCGCCATAGGCGTAGCCTACGGGCTCAACCACATGAACCAGCATCAGCTCTGCGCTATAGGCTTCGCTCATGGCTTTCGCCTTGTTGAGCACCTGTGGGGCCTCTTCGGTCAGGTCAATGGCAACAAGCATTTTCTTGTAGGCGGACATGGCATCGCTCCTTCGCGCACGGGATGATATGGTCATGAGGGGATAGTATCTTAAATCCAATCGCAAAAGTGTAGCGGGAAACTGACAGGCATCAATAAAGGCGGCGGAAAAAGCGCTTTTCTGGCAGGCAATCAGGCCCGCCAGAATAAAGAGGAGAGGGGTCAGGCGTTGCCTTGTAAGAGCTCTATGGCATTAGCCAGGCCCTTCAGGATGCCCTTGGAATACCGGTCGATCACGAAGCCCACATTCTTCTCGTTGTAGTTGATATAAGAGCCACGGATAAACTGCCACTTGGATGAGATGTTGTTAAACGCCGCGCTTAATTCCGGTGAGCCCTGACCCTGCATAACAGATTCCAGCAACGCATCCAGTTCCCGCGCCTGCTCGTCGAGCGGCGTCTCGGTAGCGGAGCCCTGGAAGGTCTGGGAAACCGACGAGTTGGTGCGCACTGAATACTTGGCCATCATCTGGGCCATTTTTACAGCGGCTGAACGGGCCGCCTCGACCCGGGGGGTTGTTGTCGTCCCGGAGTTTTCCCGGGCTACCTGATATAGTTCGGTCGCCTTCTCATTCATGGTGAGGGCCTGGTTCGCCATATCGGAAACCAGCCGCAAGTCCGGGTAGCCCTGGTTACGCACATCATTGATGTTGCTGCGCATCAGGTTTTTGAACTTGTCGAACTCCTGGTTCAGCTTTTCAATCTGTTCGGCGGACAGCACACCGGAACTACTGCCGGCGATGGAATTCATGGAGTCGTTGGCTGAGTTGATGCCCTGCACAATCTCGTTCAGGGTATCGGTATCGCCAGTTCCACTGAAGCGGTAGTAGGCGTCCAGGGCGATGTAGTTGCTGACCCGGAAATTATGGAGGTCGGAGAGGAATCCGTCGGCGCCGCCCTGGGCGCGGGCACCCATGGAAATCAGTGCAAGGAGAACGAGTGCGGCTACAAGGGAGCGTATCCGCAGGTTGGTGTCTTTCATCGGATGGGTCTCCGTACATGCGATTTTATTATTGTGGACCAAAGTCGTAGATCGAAGGTAAAGTAACTGCGCCGGCCAATCAAGCAGTTTTGGTGGCCTCAGTGTCGGTAAATGTAAACAACTTTGAAATTTGCGTGATGAAGTTCCGGTTTTTTCTTAGAAGTGGCTCACAGTCAACTGAAAGATAACAGTTCCATTCCAATTTCCTTCGGCTGCCCCGGATTTTCGGGACTTTTTCAGCCGGTGCGAAAGAAACAAATTGACAAACGCGCCGTTTTTTTTCATCGTGTGCCCTCATGATTCAAACGACTGTATGAATTTTTTGAATCAAATGACCGGGCAGTGACCGAAATCTCGCTGCACAAACAGCCAGGCGGCGGTGCCACTTGGCTGAAAGCAGTTCCAAACACAGACTGGAGATCAGTTGATGATTTACGAAGGTAAAGCCATCACGGTTAAAGAGATCGAAGGCGGGATCGCTCAGTTGAACTTCGACTTGCAGGGCGAGTCAGTAAACAAGTTCAACCGCCTCACCATTGAAGAGCTCCGCGCCGCGACTGACGCATTGAAGGCGAAAAAGAACCTGAAGGGTCTGGTGGTTACCAGCTCCAAGGACAGCTTCATTGTTGGTGCCGACATTACCGAATTCACCGAGCTGTTTGCCGGTTCGGAAGAGGATCTGGTTGCCAACAACCTCAAGGCCAACGAAGTCTTCAACGCCGTTGAAGACCTGCCGTTCCCCACCGTTACTGCCATTAATGGCATAGCTCTGGGTGGCGGTTTCGAGATGTGCCTCGCGACCGACTACCGGGTTATGGACAAGAAGGCCAGGGTTGGCCTTCCGGAAGTGAAGCTGGGCATCTTCCCGGGCTTCGGCGGTACTGTGCGCCTGTCCCGCCTGGTGGGTGTCGACAACGCGGTGGAGTGGATCAGTGGCGGTACTGAGAACCGCGCGGACGTGGCACTGAAGGTAGGTGCCGTTGACGCCGTGGTTGAGTCCGGCAAATTGGTTGAAGCCGCCGTTGCCATCATTAACCAGTGCAACGAAGGTAAGCTGGACAACGAAGCCCGTCGTGAAGAGAAGAAGGGCAAGATCAAACTCAATGCCATGGAAAGCATGATGGCATTCGAGATCTCCAAGGCGTTTGTTGCCGGTAAGGCTGGCAGGAACTACCCGGCGCCTGTTGAAGCCATCAAGGTGATGCAGAAACATGCCGGCATGACCCGCGACAAGGCGATCGAAGTGGAAGCCAAGGGCTTCGCCAAGATGGCCAAAACCAATGTAGCGGCTTGCCTGGTTGGCTTGTTCCTGAACGATCAGGAGCTCAAGAAGAAAGCCAGGGCGTGGGAGAAGGAAGCCAGTGACGTCAATCTGGCAGCTGTGTTGGGCGCCGGTATCATGGGGGGTGGTGTCGCATTCCAGTCTGCCCTGAAAGGCACGCCCATTCTCATGAAAGATATTAACCAGGACGGCATCAGGCTCGGACTGGAAGAGGCCAAGAAGCTGCTGGCCAAGCGTGTATCCAGGGGCAAGATGGACGTCAGCACGATGGCAGACGTCCTCAACAGCATTACGCCGACCCTGAATTATGGTGATTTCAAGAACGTAGACCTGGTTGTTGAGGCTGTTGTTGAGAACCCGAAGGTTAAAGACGCGGTGTTGCGCGAGACCGAGGATGCGGTTCGTGAGGACGCGATCCTGACCTCCAATACATCCACCATTTCCATCAACCTTCTGGCCAAAAACCTGAAGCGTCCGGAAAACTTCTGCGGCATGCACTTCTTCAACCCGGTGCACATGATGCCACTGGTTGAGGTTATCCGTGGTGAGAAGACCAGTGATCGTGCCATCGCGACCACCGTTGCCTACGCCAAAGCCATGGGCAAGACGCCGATCGTCGTCAACGACTGTCCGGGCTTCCTGGTTAACCGCGTACTGTTCCCATACTTTGGTGGCTTTGCCGGCCTGGTCCGCGACGGTGCGGATTTCCAGAAAATCGACAAGGTGATGGAGAAGTTTGGCTGGCCCATGGGCCCGGCATACCTGCTGGACGTCGTTGGTATGGATACGGCCAAGCACGCCAACGAAGTGATGGCCGAAGGTTTTCCGGATCGCATGAAGGACGAGAACAAGTCCGCCATTGATGTGATGTTCGAGAACAACCGCTACGGTCAGAAGAACGACAAGGGTTTCTACAAATACGAAACCGATAAGAAAGGTAAGCCCAAGAAGGTTGTGGATGAAGAAACCTACACGCTGATTGAGCCTGTAGTTCAGGGTAAGAAGGACTTTGATGAGGAAGACATCATTGCCCGGATGATGATTCCGCTTTGCCTGGAAACCGTACGCTGCCTGGAAGACGGCATCGTCGAGGATCCGGCAGACGCGGATATGGGTCTGATCTTCGGCATTGGCTTCCCGCCGTTCCGTGGTGGTGCCCTGCGCTATATCGACGACATGGGTGTGGACACCTTCGTCGAGCTGGCAGACAAGTATGCAGACCTCGGTCCTCTTTACCATCCGACCGAGAAGCTGCGTGAAATGGCCAAGACTGGCAAAAAGTTTTTTGGCTAACCCTGAACGAGATTTCCGAACGGAGAAAGATCTATGAGCCTTAATCCGAGAGACGTTGTCGTCGTCGATTGCGTGCGGACTCCGATGGGTCGTGCCAAAAACGGCTGTTTCCGGAACGTGCGTGCAGAAACCCTGTCCGCCGCTCTGATTGAAGCGCTGTTTGAGCGCAACCCTAAGCTTGACCCGAAAGAAGTTGAAGATGTGATCTGGGGCTGTGTAAACCAGACCAGGGAACAGGGCTTCAACGTGGCGCGCCAGATTTCCCTGCTGACCCGTATTCCCCATGAGTCTGCGGCCCAGACTGTGAATCGTCTGTGTGGCTCTGCCATGAGCGCGATCCATACCGCTGCCCAGGCCATCATGACCGGCAACGGTGATGTGTTCGTTGTTGGTGGTGTCGAGCACATGGGGCACGTACCCATGACCGAAGGCTTCGACCACAACCCGGCTGCATCCAAGTATTCTGCCAAGGCGTCCAATATGATGGGCCTGACTGCGGAGATGTTGGCCAAGATGCACGGCATCACCCGTGAGCAGCAGGATGAGTTCGGTGCCCGGTCTCACCGCCTGGCCCATGAAGCGACGGTTGAAGGCCGCTTCAAGAACGAAATCGTGCCCATTCAGGGCCACGACGAAAATGGGTTTGTGAAGCTGATCGAAGAAGACGAGACCATTCGCCCGGAAACAACCGTCGAGTCGCTTGGCCAGTTGAAGCCGGCTTTTGATCCTAAGAACGGTACCGTCACTGCCGGCACATCCTCGCAGTTGACTGACGGCGCTGCTGCCATGGTTCTCATGTCGGCTGAGCGTGCCGAGGCCCTGGGCCTGAAGCCGATTGCCAGAATCCGCGGCATGGCCGTTGCCGGTTGTGATCCCGCAATCATGGGCTACGGCCCGGTTCCGGCCACCAAGAAGGCGCTCAAGCGTGCAGGCCTGAAGGTTGAGGATATCGACTTCTGGGAATTGAACGAAGCCTTTGCTGGCCAGTCCCTGCCGGTTCTGAAAGACCTGAAGCTGCTGGGTGTTATGGAAGAGAAAGTAAACCTGAACGGTGGTGCGATTGCCCTGGGCCATCCGCTGGGCTGCTCGGGTGCACGTATCTCCACAACCCTGCTGAACGTCATGCAGGCCAAAGGCGGTAAGCTTGGTGTTTCCACCATGTGTATCGGCCTGGGTCAGGGCATTGCAACTGTGTGGGAGCGGCTCTGATTCGGTAAGCTGAATTGGAAGCAAGCTCTCAGGAGGCCCGGCAAATGCCGGGCTTTCCTGTCTTTGGCCGTGCAAAAAAGCCGGCCCTAAACAGAAGAATGGGTTGTCTTGCTTTTCCTGACCCTGTAAAACATTGCAGCTATACCAATGTGGCGGCTATTGAGTGTTTTCTAGCCGACTGATTTTACAGCGAGTTTACGGTTTGCTGATTTTTTAACCGATTATCGCCAAGGATACAGATCTCCGATATGGGTAAAAGTCTCGTTATTGTCGAGTCGCCAGCGAAAGCGAAAACCATCAACAAATACCTGGGCTCCGACTTCATCGTCAAGTCGAGCGTCGGGCATATTCGTGATCTCCCCGTTAGCGGAAGTGGATCGCAGTCCGATCCCAAGGAGCGGGCCAGACAGGCCGCGGCTACCCGGAAGATGAGCCCGGACGAGAAGGCCGCGCACAAGAAGCGCAAGGCCCGGGAGCAACTGGTGGCACGGATGGGTGTGGATCCGGATCACGACTGGAGTGCCCGTTACGAGATCCTGCCTGGCAAGGAAAAGGTGGTTAGCGAACTCAAACGCCTGGCGAAGTCTGCCGACCATATCTACCTCGCAACGGATTTGGACCGTGAAGGGGAGGCCATTGCCTGGCACTTGCAGGAAACGATTGGCGGCGAGCCGGAAAAATACCGGCGCGTGGTGTTCAACGAGATCACCAAGCGCGCCATTCAGGAAGCGTTCAAGGCCCCCGGCAATCTCGACACAAACCGTGTCAATGCCCAGCAGGCAAGGCGGTTCCTGGACCGTGTCGTGGGCTACATGGTATCTCCGCTGTTGTGGGCCAAGATTGCCCGGGGCCTGTCGGCGGGTCGGGTTCAGTCGGTTGCTGTGCGGCTGATTGCCGAGCGGGAGCGTGAGATCCGAAAATTCGTACCGGAGGAATTCTGGCAACTCCACGCCGACCTCGCGTCCGAAAGAGCTGGCCAGCCGGTCCGGTTTGAGGTAACCCGTCATAATGACAAACCCTACCGGCCCGTTAACGAGCAACTAAGCGCTGAGCACGTTAATCGCCTGAAGGCAGGTGACTTCAAGGTTGCCAAGCGTGAGGACAAGCCAACCCGGTCCCGGCCATCAGCGCCCTTTATCACCTCTACGCTGCAGCAGGCGGCGAGCAACAGGATGGGGTTCAGTGTCAAGAAAACCATGATGCTGGCACAGCGCCTGTACGAAGCGGGCTTCATCACCTACATGCGTACCGACTCCACCAACCTGAGTCAGGACGCGGTCAGCGGCTGCCGGGATTTCATTCAAAAGCAGTTCGGGGATAAGTACCTGCCAGAGAAGCCACGGGTCTACGGTAGCAAGGAGGGTGCCCAGGAGGCCCACGAGGCGATTCGCCCAACCGAAGTCAGCCGTCGCCCGGCTGATATCAGCGGCCTTGAGAAGGACGCAGAGAAGCTTTACGAGCTGATCTGGCGACAGTTTATTGCCTGCCAGATGTCGGATGCCGAGTTCCTGAGTACGTCCATTGTGGTGGCTAATGGTGACTACGAACTGCGTACCCGTGGCCGGATCATCAAGTTTGACGGTTTTCTCAAGGCGGCCCCCCAGGCCGCCAAAAAAGACGAGGACGTTTCGTTGCCGGATATTCAGGTGGACGAAATTCTGGATCTGAAAAAGCTGGATCCGAGCCAGCACTTTACCAAGCCTGCACCCAGGTACACGGAAGCCAGCCTGGTTAAAGAGCTTGAAAAGCAGGGCATTGGCCGTCCTTCGACTTATGCCTCCATTATTTCCACCATCCAGGATCGTGGCTATGTGCGGTTGCAGAACCGCCGGTTCTACGCCGAAAAGATGGGCGAAATCGTTACCGAGCGACTGTCGGAGTCGTTCCCGAACCTGATGGATTTCGACTTCACCGCGAAAATGGAAGACGAGCTGGATGAGATTGCCGAAGGTGAGGTTCAGTGGAAAAAGGTGCTGAATGATTTTTATGGCCGTTTCCGGCAACAGCTGGAAACGGCCGAAAGTGCGGAAGATGGCGGCATGCGTGCCAACACGCCGACAGAAACCGATATTCCATGCCCCAACTGCGGTCGCAACATGCAGATCCGGGTGGCCAGTACGGGCGTGTTTCTGGGCTGTTCCGGGTATTCACTGCCCCCGAAAGAGCGTTGCAAAACCACCATTAACCTGGTTTCAGGTGACGAGGTGGTCAGTGCGGATGATGATGTCGAGGGTGAAGGTGAAACCCGCCTGCTTCGCAAGAAACGGCGTTGTCCGAAATGCGGCACCGCCATGGACAGCTACCTCATTGACGAAACCCGCAAATTGCACGTGTGTGGTAACAACCCGGATTGTTCAGGCTACGAAGTGGAAAAGGGCACCTTCCGCATCAAGGGTTACGATGGTCCGACACTCGAGTGCGACAAGTGCGGTTCCGAGATGCAGCTTAAAACAGGCCGGTTCGGCAAGTATTTTGGCTGCACCAACACCGAGTGCAAGAATACTCGTAAGTTACTGAAAAGCGGAGAACCGGCACCACCCAAGATGGATCCGGTGCCGATGCCGGAGTTGCAGTGCCAGAAGGTGGACGACACCTATGTACTCCGGGATGGTGCCTCAGGTTTGTTCCTCGCGGCCAGCAAATTCCCGAAGAACCGGGAAACCCGGCCGCCGCTGGTGACGGAGATCAAGCCGCACCGCAAGAAAATCGATCCGAAATACGACTACCTGATGGACGCGCCCGAGCGTGATCCGGAAGGCAATCCCACGGTGATCCGCTACAGCCGCAAGACCAGGGAGCAGTACATTATGTCCGAAAAGGACGGAAAAGCGACGGGCTGGTCTGCGTGGTATGTAAACGGGAAATGGCAGCCGCAGGACAAGAAAAAGTAGTTCGGTCGAACATGGGGTCAGATGAAAATGGGGTCAGATGAAACCTTTCATCTGACCCCATTTTCATCTGACCCCGTTTTCAGCCTTTACCGGAACTTCCTCAACCTCTGAATGAGCGACGAAGTATCCCAGCGCTTCCCGCCCATGGACTGCACATCCGCATAGAACTGATCCACCAACGCTGTCACCGGCAGCGAAGCGTTCACCTTGCGTGCCTCCTCCAGGCAGATCGCCAGATCCTTCCGCATCCAGTCCACCGCGAATCCGTGTTCAAACTCGCCGGCAATCATGGTGTCGGAGCGGTTTTCCATCTGCCAGGATTGCGCGGCGCCTTTGGAGATGACATTCACCACTTTTGCGACATCCAGTTCCGCCTGTTCGGCAAAATGCAGTGCCTCTGACAGGCCCTGTACCAGGCCGGCAATGGCAATCTGGTTCGCCATTTTGGTTTTCTGGCCACTACCGGCAGGGCCCATCAGATTGAGCGCGCGGGCGTAGTGCTCCATAACGGGCTGGGCTTTGGCGTAGTCTGCTTCGGAGCCTCCGCACATGATGGTCAGTTTGCCGTTTTCAGCACCCTGCTGGCCACCGGAAACCGGGGCATCGACAAAACCCATCCCGTTGCGGCGGGCGGCCTCGGCGAGGTATTCGGCTATGCCGGCAGAGGCCGTGGTGTGGTCGACCAGGACTGTGCCTTCGGAGGCCTTGGCAAGAATGCCTTCTTCGCCCTCGTAGACCGCCTTCAGGTCCTTGTCGGCGCCAACGCAGGTCAGAACGATGGTTGCACCCTTAACGGCTTCAGCAATGGTGGCGCAGCAGGTTCCGGAGTAATCCCTGGCCCATTGCGCTGATTTGGCCGATGTCCGGTTCCAGACCCTGACGGCGAGCCCGGCTTTGGCCAGGTGACCGGCCATCGGATACCCCATGACCCCCAGGCCGATAAACGCTGCTGTAGACATTGCTTTTCCTCCTGTGTTTTTGTTGAGCTAACTTATCATAGAAGAACAGGGCAGGCCGTGAATAAAAAAGGCCGCTGAATCAGCGGCCTTTGCATGGCGAATCCGGCGCGCCGGATTTATGTTTTCGGGTAGTCCCGCTTGTCTGAGCCGATATACAGTTGGCGCGGACGACCGATGCGGTAGTCGCCGCTGACCATCTCGTTCCAGTGCGAGAACCAGCCGATGGTCCGCGACATGGCGAAAATAACCGTAAACATGGATGTCGGAATGCCCATGGCTTTGAGGATAATGCCGGAATAGAAATCTACGTTCGGATAGAGTTTGCGCTCTACGAAGTATTCGTCTTCAAGGGCAATCTGCTCGAGGCGCTGCGCTATTTTCAGCAGTGGATCGTTTTCAAGGCCTAACTCACTCAGCACTTCGTGCGCTGTCTCAGCCATGACCTTGGCGCGTGGATCGAAGTTCTTGTACACCCGGTGGCCAAAGCCCATCAGGCGGAACGGGTCGTCTTTGTCCTTGGCCTTGGCGATGAACTTTTCAATGTTGGACTCGTCACCGATTTCCGCAAGCATGTCGAGAACAGCTTCGTTGGCACCGCCGTGAGCCGGGCCCCAGAGCGCTGCAATGCCAGATGCAATGCAAGCGTAAGGGTTGGCACCGGATGAGCCTGCCAGCCGAACGGTAGACGTGGATGCATTCTGTTCGTGGTCAGCATGCAGAATAAAAATCCTGTCCATGGCTCTCGCCAGAATCGGGTTTGGCTCGTAGGTCTCGCAGGGAACGCCAAACATCATCTGCAGGAAGTTCTCGGCGTAGGAAAGGTCATTCCTTGGATACACAAACGGCTGGCCAATGCTGTACTTGTAGCACCAGGCTGCAATGGTCGGCATCTTGGCGATCAGTCGATGCGCAGTAATTTCCCGTTGATGCTCGTCGGTAACGTCCATCTGGTCGTGATAAAACGCTGAAAGCGCTCCGACCACACCGCACATGATAGCCATCGGATGCGCATCCCGGCGGAAGCCGTGGAAGAAATTACGCATCTGGTCGTGGAGCATCGTGTGATTTTTGATGGTTTCGTGGAACTGCCTGTTCTCCTCAGCGGTGGGTAGCTCACCTTTAAGCAGCAGGTAACAGACTTCCAGGTAATCCGAGTGCTCTGCGAGCTGCTCGATCGGATAACCCCGGTGCAGGAGTACGCCGTTTTCACCATCAATGTAGGTGATTGCCGACTCGCAGGAGGCTGTGGAAACAAACCCCGGGTCATAAGTGAAAATGCCGTGCTGGACCAGGCCTCGTACGTCAATAACGTCAGGGCCCACGGTGCCGGAATAAACCGGTAGCTCAATGGACTTGTCTCCCACCGAAAGCGTGGCTTTCCTGTCGATCATAGTGCTCTCCTGTTTATCAGCTTTGGCAGCGCGGGCTGCCTTTATAGTTGCGCGAGAAGTCGCGTATTATCGCAAAACTGGCGGCAAAATATAGGGTGTTGCCTTTTTTTGTCAATGAAAGAGTGGAGAGACCGCGCGATTGGGTCCTTGTTGTAAATCAGGGATATCACGAATAATTCGGTCTGATGCAAAAAAAAAGCATTTGTCAATACGCCTAATAGCCTGCTCTGTTAAGGTTTTCGCTGGAATTTCGCATGGGTTGCGCGTTTGTAATTATACGGGCGCCTCCTTATAATCCTTAGCCCGGAATCGGGGATTCATCGTCATGGGCGCTTGTGCGTAGCAAGCTACCTGTTGGTGTCCGCCCTCCTGAACCATTCGGTTGTCGGTACCGTATCGAACATCCGATCCTTACATACCAACCATCCGCACCCGGCTTTCCGGTCCCGCGGATCCAAGAGAGAGTGTGAGAGCGCTGTGAATAGCAAACGACCAGTAAATCTCGATCTCAGCAAGTTCCATTTCCCGCTGCCAGCCATTACGTCCATATTGCACCGCATCACCGGCATCATCATTTTTGTTGGTGTTGCGTTCATGCTTTACGGACTCCAGCTTTCCCTGTCCGGGGAGGAGGGCTTCAGCCGAGTAAGTGAACTGCTGGACAGCTTCCTAGCCAGGCTGATCACCTGGGGCATCTTGTCTGCTCTGCTGTACCACCTGGTTGCAGGTATCAAGCACCTGCTCATGGATATGGGCATTGGTGAAGAGCTCGAGAGCGGCCGCCTCGCCTCGAAGATCACGATTGTGGTTTCCGTTATTCTCATCGTTCTGGCAGGAGTCTGGGTATGGTAAGCAGCGTCACGAACCTGGGTCGCAGTGGTGTTTACGACTGGCTGATCCAGCGGGTAACCGCCTATGTTATTGCTTTGTATACAATTTTTCTGCTCGGCTTTGTGCTGACCTCCGACGTCGACTACGACACCTGGTCGGGCTTGTTTGAACAGCTCTGGTTCCGCATCTTCACCCTGCTGGCGCTGCTGTCGGTTGGCGCGCACGCGTGGGTGGGGCTCTGGACGGTAACCACTGACTATATCAAGGCCATGGGCCCGAGGTTCCTCGTGCAGGCAGCGTGTGGTCTGACCATGTTTGTGTATGTGGTCTGGGGCATTCACATTCTTTGGGGGCTTTAATTGATGGCTAATATCAAGACCATATCCTACGACGCGATCGTCATCGGTGGTGGCGGTTCCGGAATGCGCGCTGCGCTGCAGTTGACCGAGTCTGGTGTCAACACCGCGTGCATTACCAAGGTATTCCCGACTCGCTCGCACACGGTGTCTGCCCAGGGCGGGATTACCTGCGCAATCGCAAGTGCTGACCCCAACGATGACTGGCGCTGGCACATGTATGACACGGTGAAAGGTTCGGACTACATCGCCGACCAGGACGCCGTCGAATATATGTGCTCGGTCGGCCCTCAGGCCGTCTTTGAACTGGAGCACATGGGGCTGCCGTTCTCCCGTACCGAGCAGGGTCGTATCTATCAGCGTCCGTTTGGTGGCCAGTCCAAGGGGCCGGACAACCCGACTCAGGCAGCCCGTACCTGCGCCGCGGCTGACCGTACCGGTCATGCGCTTCTGCACACTCTCTACCAGGCTAACATCAAAGGCGGGACTACCTTCCTTAATGAGTGGTACGCGGTAGACCTGGTCAAAAACAGCAAGGACGAGGTTGTTGGTGTTGTTGCCATCGAGGTCGAAACCGGCGAAGTAGCCTACATCAAGTCCAAGGCAACGGTGCTCGCCACCGGCGGTGCAGGCCGCATTTACGCATCGACAACCAATGCCCTCATCAATACCGGTGATGGTGTCGGTATGGCGCTGCGCGCCGGATTCCCGATGCAGGATATGGAGATGTGGCAGTTCCATCCGACCGGTATCTACGGTGCCGGTACTTTGGTGACGGAAGGTTGCCGGGGTGAGGGAGGCTACCTCATCAATGCTGAGGGTGAGCGCTTCATGGAGCGTTATGCTCCGAACGCCAAAGACCTGGCGGGTCGCGATGTTGTGGCCCGGGCGATGGTTATCGAGATTCTGGAAGGTCGCGGTTGTGGCCCCGAGAAGGACCACGTTCTGCTGAAGCTGGACCATCTGGGTGAGGAAACCCTGAATCTGCGTCTGCCAGGCATCTGTGAGCTGTCCCGTACCTTTGCCCATGTGGATCCGGTGAAAGAGCCGATTCCGGTGGTTCCGACCTGTCACTACATGATGGGTGGTATCCCGACCAACGTTGGTGGCCAGGCGTTGACCCAGGACAAAAATGGTAATGACAAGGCAATCCCGGGGCTGTTTGCCTGCGGCGAGGCGGCCTGTGTGTCGGTGCACGGTGCCAACCGTTTGGGCGGTAACTCCCTTCTGGATCTGGTTGTGTTCGGTCGCGCAGCTGGTCTGCACATCGAAGAGCAGTTGCGTGGCGGATTCGAGGTGGACGACGCCAGCGAGGAGGATATCAAACGCGCCATGGCGCGCCTTGAGCGTCTTGACAATGCGTCTGAAGGTGAAAGTGTGGCCTCGGTGCGCAAGGATCTCCAGAACTGCATGCAGCTGTATTTTGGTGTGTTCCGTGACGGTAAGAGCATGGAAGAGGGTTTGAAAAAGCTGGAGGCCATCGGTGAGCGTGTTGGTAACACAAAGCTGGCGGATACCAGCAATGCCTTTAACACGGCCCGTATTGAAGCGCTGGAGTTGGACAACCTGTACGAAGTGGCTCTGGCTACCGCCATTTCCGCCATTGAGCGTAAGGAAAGCCGGGGTGCCCATGCCCGGAATGACTTCACCGAACGTGACGATGAGAACTGGTTGAAGCACTCCATGTACTTCCCGCTGGACAAGCGCGTAGGAAAGCGTGATGTGAACTTTGCACCGAAGACGGTGGATAAGTTTGAGCCAAAGATCCGGACTTACTAAAGGGGACGCCGAAAATGTTAGTAAGCCTTTATCGTTATAACCCGGAAACCGACAATGCGCCTTACATGCAGGACGTAGATGTCGAGATTCCGGAAGGCAAGGATCTGATGGTCCTTGATGTTCTGAATCTCATCAAGGAGCGCGATCCCTCGATGGCCTACCGCCGCTCCTGCCGTGAGGGTGTTTGTGGTTCGGATGGCATGAACATGAACGGCAGGAATGGCCTGGCCTGCATTACGCCCGTTTCCCGGGTTGTGAAGAACAACAAGCTGGTGCTGCGGCCGCTGCCGGGCCTGCCTGTTATCCGCGACCTGGTGGTTGACATGGGCATCTTCTACAAGCAGTACGAAAAGGTCATGCCGTACCTGGTGAACGACAAGCCGGCGCCCGCCATTGAGCGCCTGCAATCTCCGGAAGACCGGGAAAAGCTGGACGGCCTGTACGAGTGTATTCTCTGTGCCTGCTGCTCCACTGCCTGCCCGTCGTTCTGGTGGAATCCTGACAGGTTCATTGGTCCTGCTGGCCTGATCCAGGCGTATCGCTTCCTGGCGGACAGCCGCGACACGGCCCAGGCCGAGCGGCTTGCCAATCTGGATGACCCGTTCAGTGTTTTCCGCTGCCGGGGCATCATGAACTGTGTCAGTGTCTGCCCGAAAGGCCTGAACCCCACAAGGGCTATCGGCCACATTCGGAATCTTCTGCTGCAACGGGCCACTTAAGCGGCGGGAGTTCAGGCAGACGCTATACTGTTCTGACAAGGTTAGTGCCCGGAAGGCCCCGCAAATCGCGGGGCCTTCAACCAAAGGCTTATAGTCAAAGGTCTTACCCGGGTGCACACTACGCAAGCCGTGGCGGAAACCTGTAAAGTTTTCACCCCGCTTTGCTGAGTATAAAAATCACCGGGGAACGGAAAACATCCGTGTCGGGTGTGGTGGTCAAAGTCGATCCCGTAAAAACCCGTATTGACTGAGAATTGCCCCTGGCCGACCATACCGGGCTCCCCGCACCAGCCCAAGGTGAGCTATTCAAGATGCACGAAAGCATAATGGAGCAGTTATGGCAGACTTCCCACCTGCAGGGTGGTAATCTCGCCTATGTTGAACAGCTTTTTGAAACCTACCTGACAGACCCCAACGCCGTTCCCGAAGAGTGGCGAGGCTATTTTGACAAGCTTCCCAGTGTCGATGGCTATCAGGGTCGCGACATTGCCCACTCTTCCATCCGCGAGCAGTTTGAGCACATCTCGCGCAATCAGCGCTTTCTCGCCAGCGGCGGTGTTCCCGCCAGTGCTACGTCCGACGCAGACAAAAAGCAGATTCGTGTTCTCCAGCTGATCAACGCCTTCCGTTTCCGTGGCCATCAGGAAGCAAAGCTGGATCCGCTCGGCGTATGGCAGCGTCCTCAGGTAGAAGATCTGGATCCGCTGTTCCACGAACTTTCGGATTCCGATAACGACCTCGAATTCCAGACCGGTTCCCTGAATCTTGGCTCCGAGACCATGAAGCTCGGAGATATCATTAAGGGGCTGCGTCAGACTTATTGCGAGAGTATCGGCGCGGAATACATGCACGTTGTCGATACCCGTATCAAGCGTTGGTTTCAGCAGCGTATGGAGCCGGTTCGCTCACGGCCGGAGTACGAGGCGAAGACCCGCAAGCACATCCTGGAGCGCCTGACCGCCGCCGAAGGGCTGGAGAAATACCTGGGTTCCCGGTATCCGGGCGTCAAGCGTTTTGGCCTTGAAGGTGGCGAGAGTCTGATTCCCTGCCTGGATGAACTGATCCAGCGTGCAGGCTCTTACGGCGCCAAAGAGATTGTTCTCGGTATGGCCCACCGTGGCCGCCTGAACGTTCTGGTGAACACCCTCGGCAAAAACCCGAAAGAACTGTTCGACGAGTTCGAAGGCAAGAAGCTGGCTGCTTCCGGTTCCGGTGACGTGAAATACCATCAGGGTTTCTCATCCAACGTGATGACCCCTGGCGGCGAGGTTCACCTTGCCATGGCTTTTAACCCGTCTCACCTGGAGATTGTGTCCCCGGTGGTTGAAGGCTCTGTTCGCGCCCGCCAGACCCGTCGCAATGACAATGAAGGCAGCAAGGTTGTTCCGATCATCATGCACGGCGATGCGGCCTTTGCCGGTCAGGGCGTGGTGATGGAGACTTTCCAGATGTCCCAGACCCGAGGTTTCGGTGTTGGCGGCACCATCCATATCGTCATCAACAACCAGGTCGGCTTCACCACCAGCAAGCAGGAGGACGCGCGGTCCACGGAATACTGTACCGACGTCGCCAAGATGATCCAGGCACCGATCCTGCACGTGAATGCAGACGATCCGGAAGCGGTTATGTTCGTGACCCAGATGGCCATGGATTACCGCAACGAGTTCAAAAACGACGTGGTTATTGATCTGGTGTGCTACCGCCGGCGCGGTCATAACGAAGCGGATGAGCCCGCAGCAACCCAGCCGGTCATGTATGAGAAGATCCGCAAGCTGAAAACGACCCGTAACCTCTATGCTGACCAGTTGATGGAAGCCGGAGTGATCAGCGAGGACGAAGCCAGACAGATGGAGAGCGACTACCGTGATGCGCTGGATAACGGCGAGCACGTGGTCAAATCGCTGGTCAAGGAGCCCAACAAGGAGCTCTATGTCGACTGGACGCCATACCTTGGTCATGAGTGGACCGCCAAATGCAAATCCAGTGTGGCCCTGAAGACGATTCAGAAACTCGGTAAGAAGCTGACCTCGGTTCCGGAGGGGTTCAGTATCCAGCGCCAGGTTTCCAAAATCGTTTCAGATCGCGAGAAGATGACGGCAGGTGCCTTGTCCATTAACTGGGGTTATGGCGAGGTTATGGCTTATGCAACGCTGCTGGACGAGGGCCATCCGATTCGTATTACGGGTCAGGACGTCGGTCGGGGTACATTCTCCCATCGTCATGCCGTGTTGCATAATCAGAAAGATGGCTCAACGCACATAGCACTTGAACAACTGTCCGAAGACCAGCCGAAGTTCGAGCTCTACGACTCACTGCTCTCTGAAGAAGCCGTCATGGCGTTCGAGTACGGTTATTCAACCACCGCGCCGGACGGCCTTGTGGTCTGGGAGGCGCAATTCGGTGACTTTGCCAACGGCGCCCAGGTGGTGATCGACCAGTTCCTGACCAGTGGTGAGCACAAGTGGGGCCGCCTCTGTGGTCTGACCCTGCTGCTGCCACACGGCTACGAAGGTCAGGGGCCAGAGCACAGTTCCGCGCGTCTTGAGCGCTTCCTGCAACTGTCTGCCGAGCACAACATCCAGGTATGTGTGCCGACAACGCCATCCCAGGTATTCCACATGCTTCGTCGTCAGGTCAAGCGCCCGCTGCGCAAGCCATTGGTAGCCATTACGCCGAAGAGCCTGTTGCGGCACAAGGAAGCCACGTCTGATCTGGATGATCTGACCAGCGGCACCTTCCAGACGGTACTTCCCGAGAAGGAGCCGTCGGATCCGAAGAAGGTGACGCGCCTGATCATGTGCAGCGGCAAGGTGTATTTCGATCTCCTGGAGAAGAAGAAAGCCGCCGAGCGCGACGACGTCGCCATCGTTCGTATCGAGCAGCTCTATCCGTTCCCGGGTGATGATCTTGATGAACTCCTGAGCCATTACAGCAAGCTCAAGCACGTTGTCTGGTGTCAGGAAGAGCCGATGAACCAGGGTGCCTGGTACTGCAGCCAGCATCACATGCGTAATGCCCTGCATCGCAAGAACCCCAAGCTGTACCTTCAGTATGCCGGTCGTGATGCTTCCGCTGCTCCTGCCTGTGGCCACATGTCGGTCCACATTGAAGAGCAGAAGAAACTGGTTAACGACGCGTTTGAAATTTGACGAGCTACCGAGCTAAGGATCTGTAATGTCAACTGAGATTAAAGCCCCCGTTTTCCCGGAGTCGGTCGCAGAGGGTACTGTCGCGACCTGGCACAAGCAGCCGGGTGAAGCCTGTTCGCGTGACGAGCTGATTGTCGATATCGAAACCGATAAGGTTGTTCTTGAAGTTGTAGCGCCCGCTGATGGCGTTATCGAGGAAATCCTCAAGAACGAAGGCGATACCGTTGAAAGCGGTGAAGTTATCGGCAGGTTCAAGGCAGGCGCAGCGGGCGAATCCAGGCCTGCGGAAAGCAAGGCGGAAAGCAACAAAGAAGAGAGCAGGGAAGAGGCTCCGAAGGAAGAGGCCAAGAGCGATGCCGCTTCCGGCGAGGCCATCCTGAGCCCGGCGGCCCGTAAGCTGGCCGAGGAAAACAACGTTGACCCGACCGCGGTCAAGGGTACCGGCAAAGATGGCCGTGTAACCAAGGAAGACGTTCAGAGCCATGTGGAAAGTGCCAAGTCTTCCAGCGCTGCGGCAGCGCCCAGGCCGGCTGCCGATATGCCAGAGGTGAATGTGCCCGCCGGCGAACGGCCGGAGAAGCGTGTCCCGATGACCCGCCTGCGTGCCAGTATCGCCAAGCGACTGGTTAACGCGCAGCAGAGCGCTGCCATGCTGACAACCTTCAACGAAGTCAACATGGCACCGATCATGGAGCTGCGCAAGCAATACCAGGACAGCTTCGTCAAACGCCACGGTATCAAGCTGGGCTTCATGTCTTTCTTTACCAAGGCGGCGACCGAAGCCCTGAAGCGCTTCCCTGCGGTAAACGCGTCTATTGACGGTAACGACATGGTTTACCATGGTTATCAGGATATTGGTGTGGCGGTATCCACTGATCGTGGTCTCGTTGTTCCGGTACTACGCGATTCCGACGCCATGGGTCTGGCCGACATCGAGAAAAAGATTGTCGAGTACGGCACCAAGGCCAAAGAGGGCAAGCTTGCCATCGAGGATATGACTGGCGGAACCTTTACCATTACTAACGGTGGTATTTTTGGTTCCCTGATTTCCACGCCGATCCTGAATCCGCCGCAAACCGCTATTCTGGGTATGCACAAGATTCAGGAGCGTCCGATGGCAGTAAACGGGAAGGTGGAAATTCAGCCAATGATGTATCTGGCGCTTTCTTACGACCACCGTATGATCGATGGCAAGGAAGCAGTTCAGTTCCTTGTTGCCATCAAGGAAATGCTTGAAGACCCGGCACGTATTCTGCTGGACGTCTGAGCCGACACTTAACGAATCGGAAAACGGGATTAACTATGTCTGATAAGTACGACGTCATTGTCATTGGTGCAGGCCCCGGAGGCTACGTGGCCGCCATCAAAGCGGCGCAGCTCGGTCTCAAGACCGCCTGTGTGGAATCCTGGACCGCTGCAGACGGCAAGGCGCAGGTGCTTGGTGGTACCTGCCTGAATGTTGGCTGCATTCCCTCCAAGGCGCTGCTTGAGATTTCTCATAAGTTTGAGGAAACCACCCACGACTACGAGATGCAGGGCATCATCGCCAAGGATGTCAAAATGGACATCGGCAAGATGATGGAGCGCAAGAGCGGCATCGTTAAGCAACTGACGGGCGGGATCGCGGGTCTGTTCAAGTCCAACGGTGTGACATCCATTCACGGCCACGGCAAATTGCTGGCAAACCGCAAGGTGGAAGTCACCGACAAGGACGGCAAGACCACGACCTACGAAGCGGATAATGTCATTCTGGCGACCGGCTCCAAGCCGATCCAGATTCCGCCCGCGCCGTTCGATGGTGATTACATTGTGGATTCCGAGGGCGCCCTGGAGTTCAGCGACGTGCCCAAGCGCCTGGGTGTGATCGGCGCCGGCGTTATTGGTCTTGAACTTGGCAGCGTATGGGCCCGTCTGGGCTCTGAAGTAACCGTCCTGGAAGCCCAGGACACCTTCCTGCCGACAGTAGACCAACAGGTTGCCAAGGACGCTCTGAAGCAATTCCAGAAGCAGGGGCTGAATATTAGCATGGGAGCACGAATGACTGGCGCGGAAGTCAAGCGCAAGCTGGTTAACGTGACCTATGAGGACTCCAAGGGCAAGCACGAAGCCAAGTTCGATAAGCTGATTGTTGCCGTTGGTCGTCGTCCTTACACCGACAACCTGCTGTCTGAGGATGCCGGTGTCCAGATGGACGAGCGTGGCTTTATCTTTGTGGATGACAACTGCAAAACCGAAGCGCCGGGTGTCTGGGCTATCGGTGACGTGGTTCGTGGCCCGATGCTGGCTCACAAGGCCTCTGAAGAAGGCATTATGGTTGCCGAGCGTATTGCCGGGCACAAGCCTCAGGTTAACTACGACTGCATCCCGAACGTGATCTACACCGCGCCGGAAGTGGCCTGGGTCGGCAAGACCGAAGAACAGTTGAAGGCCGAGGGTGAAGAATACAGCGTGGGTACCTTCCCGTTCGCCGCCAATGGCCGTGCCATGGCTGCAAACTCGGCATCCGGCCTGGTCAAGATCATCGCTGACGCGAAAACTGATCGCATTGTCGGTTTTCATGTGGTGGGTCCCCAGGCCTCTGAAATCGTTGCCCAGGGCGTCATTGCCATGGAATTCGGTTCCAGCGCCGAAGACCTGGCCCTGACCTGTTTTGCGCACCCGACCCTGTCGGAGTCCGTGCACGAGGCAGCTCTGGCCGTCGGTGGTGGCGCGATTCATATCGCCAATCGCCGCAAGAAGAAGTAACGCAAACCAGGAATTTTTTAATTCGGGACATTAACTATGAATTTGCATGAATATCAGGGCAAGCAGCTTTTCGCTGAATATGGCCTGCCAGTATCCAAAGGCATTGCCTGTGATACCCCAAAGGAAGCAGTCGACGCAGCCGGTGAAATCGGCGGTGACGCATGGGTGGTCAAAGCTCAGGTTCACGCAGGTGGCCGTGGTAAGGCTGGCGGTGTCAAGCTGGTCAAGAGCAAAGACGAGATCCGTGAGTTTGCCGAGAAGTGGCTGGGCCAGAAACTGGTAACCTACCAGACAGACGAGAACGGCCAGCCGGTCAGCAAAATCCTGGTTGAATCCCTCACCGACATCGACCAGGAGTTGTACCTGGGCGCAGTAGTCGACCGTGGTACCCGTCGTATCGTGTTCATGGCCTCCACCGAAGGCGGTGTCGAGATCGAGAAGGTTGCCGAGGAAACCCCGGAGAAGATCCTGAAAGCGGAAATCGATCCGCTGGTCGGCGCGCAGCCATACCAAGGCCGCGAGTTGGCGTTCAAGCTGGGTCTCGAAGGCAAGCAGATCGGACAGTTCACCAGGATCTTCATTGGCCTGGCCAAGCTGTTCGAAGAGTGCGATCTGGCACTGGTCGAGATCAACCCGCTGGTGATCACGCCGGCCGGTGATCTGCACTGCCTGGACGCCAAGGTTGGTGTTGACGGTAACGCGCTGTACCGCCAGAAGAAGATCCACGAGATGCACGATCCCTCCCAGGAAGACTCCCGGGAAGCGGAAGCCGCCAAGTGGGAGCTCAACTACGTGGCCCTGGAAGGCAACATCGGTTGTATGGTTAATGGTGCTGGCCTCGCCATGGGTACCATGGACATCATCAAATTGTCCGGTGGCCAGCCTGCCAACTTCCTGGATGTCGGGGGCGGTGCGACCAAGGAGCGCGTTTCCGAGGCGTTTAAGATCATCCTGTCTGACGACAATGTCCAGGCGGTTCTGGTCAACATCTTCGGTGGTATCGTTCGCTGCGACATGATCGCAGAGGGCATTATCGGTGCCGTCAAGGAAGTGGGTGTGAAGGTTCCTGTGGTGGTTCGCCTCGAAGGCAATAACGCCGAAGTAGGCATCAAGGTACTCGCCGAAAGTGGCCTGAATATCATTGCCGCCACCAGTCTGTCGAATGCGGCAGAACAAGTCGTTAAAGCCGCAGGGGGTAAATAATGAGCATCCTGATCAACAAAGACACCAAGGTTATCTGTCAGGGCTTTACCGGCGCACAGGGCACCTTTCACTCAGAGCAGGCGATTGCCTACGGCACCAAGATGGTTGGCGGTGTGAGCCCCGGCAAGGGCGGCACCGAGCATCTGGGACTGCCGGTTTTCAACACCGTGCGTGACGCCGTTGAGGCAACCGGTGCCGAAGCCACCGTTATCTACGTTCCGGCGCCGTTCTGTAAAGATGCCATCATCGAAGCGGCGGATGCCGGCATTCAGCTGATCGTTTGTATTACTGAAGGTATCCCGACCATCGATATGCTGTACGCCAAGGAATACGTGGATCGCAAGGGCGTTCGCATGATCGGTCCCAACTGCCCGGGTGTGATCACTCCGGACGAGTGCAAGATCGGCATCATGCCTGGCCACATCCACAAGAAGGGCAAGGTGGGTATCGTGTCCCGTTCAGGCACCCTGACTTACGAGGCGGTCAAGCAGACCACGGACTTCGGTTACGGCCAGTCTACCTGTATCGGAATCGGTGGTGACCCAATTCCCGGCTCCAACTTCATCGACATCCTGGCCCTGCTTCAGGAAGATCCTGAAACCGAAGCCATTGTGATGATCGGCGAGATCGGTGGTACCGCCGAGGAGGAAGCCGCGGCCTATATCAAGCAGAACGTCACCAAGCCGGTGGTTTCCTACATCGCCGGTGTCACTGCGCCTCCGGGCAAGCGTATGGGTCACGCCGGCGCCATCATTTCCGGTGGCAAGGGCACGGCAGACGAGAAGTTTGCGGCCCTGGAAGACGCCGGTGTGCGCACCGTCCGCAGTCTGGCCGAGATCGGCCAGGCCCTGAAGGAAATCACTGGCTGGTAAGCTGAGCCGGCCTTCTTTCGGTAAACCCCCCGTTTCTGCCCTGCAGAGCGGGGGGTTTTTATTTATAATGCCGGGTCGCCTGAACTATGATGGCGGTTCCGATACCAAACAAGGAGTTCGTGCTTTGAGTTCTGTAGATTCCCAGCAAAGGATTTTGTCCGGCATGCGTCCGACCGGCAAGCTTCACCTTGGCCACTATCACGGTGTGCTGAAAAACTGGGTGAAACTCCAGCACGAATTCGAATGCTTCTTTTTCGTAGCGGACTGGCACGCGCTGACCACGAACTACGACGACCCCTCGGGAATCGAGCAGAGCGTCTGGGACATGGTTATCGACTGGCTTGCGGCAGGGGTGAACCCTGGCTCCTCCACCCTATTTATCCAGTCCCAGGTGCCCGAGCATGCCGAATTGCATCTGCTGTTGTCCATGATCACGCCTCTTGGCTGGCTGGAGCGCGTCCCGACCTTCAAGGACCAGCAGGAAAAATTGCGGGAAAAGGATCTGGCGACCTACGGTTTCCTGGGTTATCCACTGCTGCAAAGCGCCGATATCCTGGTGTACCGGGCAGGCAAGGTGCCGGTGGGTGCTGATCAGGTGTCCCATGTCGAGATTACCCGGGAAATTGCCCGTCGCTTCAACCATATCTACGGTCGGGAACCGGGGTTTGAGGAGCAGGCGGAGGGCGCCATCGTGAAGATGGGCAAGAAAAACGCCAAGCTGTATCGCACCCTCAAGAAGCGCTATCAGGAAGAGGGCGATATGGAAGCCCTGGAAACCGCCCGGGCACTGCTCAAGGAGCAGCAGAATATCTCCCTGGGTGATCGCGAGCGCCTGTACGGCTACATCGAGGGTGGTGGCAAGGTGATTCTGCCAGAGCCCCAGCCACTGCTGACGCCCGAGTCCAGGTTGCCGGGGCTGGATGGCCAGAAAATGTCCAAGTCCTACAACAACTACATCGGCCTGCGCGAAGAGCCAGACAGTGTTGCCCGGAAGATCCGCACCATGCAGACCGACCCCCAGCGGGTCCGTCGTACCGATCCGGGCGAGCCCGAAAAATGCCCGGTTTGGGGTATGCACAAGATCTATTCCGACGCTGACACCCAGGAATGGGTCCAGAAAGGCTGTCGAAGTGCGGGCATTGGTTGCCTGGACTGCAAGAAGCCACTGATTGATGCAATTGTTGAGGAGCAGCGCCCGCTTCATGAGCGCGCGCGGGAGTATGAAGGTAATCCGGATCTGGTTCATTCGATTCTGCAGGAAGGACGTGAGCACGCCCGTGATGCCGCCCGGGATACCCTTGAGGAAGTCCGGGCGGCCATGGGGGTTCATTACCGCTGAATCCGTACAGGCCGGCGATTCGGTGCTGCTTGAGGCAGTCCCGGTCCGGAGGGAGAGATTATGACGGAAGAATCCACTGATCAGGCAACGCCGGGCAGCCAGGAAACAGTGCCCGAGCAGTCACCTCTTGCCCTGGTTTCCGGCAAACCGGTGGTGGATCTTCCCAAGGATCTCTATATTCCGCCGGATGCCCTGGCGGTTTTCCTCGAGGCCTTTGAGGGCCCCCTGGATCTTCTGCTTTATCTCATCCGCCGCCAGAACATGAACATTCTGGATATCGACGTCAGCGAGATTACCCGGCAGTACATGGACTACATCGGCGCCGTGGAAGCCATGCGCTTCGAGTTGGCGGCAGAATACCTTGTGATGGCAGCAACCCTGGCAGAGATCAAGTCCAGAATGCTTCTCCCCAGTCGGGAGAGCGACGATGACGAGGAGGTCGATCCGAGAGCCGAACTGATTCGCCGGCTGCAGCAGTATGAGCGGTTCAAGCAGGCGGCCGAGGATATTGACGCCTTGCCCCGCCTGGAGCGGGATACCTTTGCTGTCTCCGCGGCTTTGCCAGACATGCCCTCAAGCCAGCCCCATCCGGATGTTGATCTGCGGGAGATGCTGCTCGCCCTGCAGGGTGTGCTGAGGCGGGCGGACCTGTTTACCAGCCACCATGTGGAACGGGAGCGGCTGTCGACCCGCGAGCGTATGTCCGCCATTCTGTCTGCCTTGCAGGGTGACCATTTCGCGACGTTTGAAAGCCTGTTCACCGTGGAAGAGGGGCGCCTTGGTGTTGTTGTGACCTTCCTGGCCACGCTTGAGCTGGTGAAAGAGCAATTGATTGAGGTTGCGCAGGCCGAGGTTCTGGGGCCGATTCATGTGCGCGCGCGGGCGGTCAGTTAGCGACCTGTTCAAGGCCGGAAGCACGGAAACACGGATAATCATCATGAACGAAGAACATCTGCTGAGAATCCAGGCGATTGCCGAAGCCGCCCTGCTGGCGGCCGGCAAGCCGTTGTCCCTTGACCAGTTGCGGGAGCTGTTTTCTGAACAGGAGCGGCCGGCCCGGCAGGTTATGGAGCACGTCATGGTGCTGCTGGAAAATGCCTGCGAAGGCCGTGGGTTCGAGCTGAAAAAGGTGGCCAGTGGTTACCGTCTTCAGGTCCGGCAGGCGTATGCGCCCTGGGTTGGCCGCCTGTTCGAGGACAAGCCCCAGCGTTATTCCCGGGCATTGCTGGAAACCCTCGCGCTGATCGCCTATCGGCAGCCGGTTACCCGGGGCGAAATTGAAGATATTCGGGGTGTTACGGTAAGCAGCAATATCATTCGTACCCTGCTTGAGCGAGAGTGGGTGCGCGTTGTCGGCCATCGCGATGTTCCAGGACGGCCGGCCATGTACGCGACCACCAGGCAGTTTCTGGACTATTTCAACCTGACGGGGCTGGATCAGATGCCGCCTCTGTCTGAAGTCCGGGATCTCGAAGAAATTGGCCGGGAAATCGAAAAGAACATACAGGCGGAGATCGAATTTGAGTCGCCCGCCGCGGAGAACGATGACGAGTCTCCAGGTCAGACACTTCACTGATGCCATCCGGGTATCAGTCAGAGACTAAGGATTGATTTCATGGCGGCAGAACGCCCCGAAAAACCCGCCAGAGCGGCGAAAAACCCAGCTAAACAGGCAAAAGACAAGGTTACCAATGATGGCCCCGAGCGCGTCCAGAAGCTGCTTGCCAGGGCGGGTATCGGTTCACGCCGGGAAATAGAAGGCTGGATGGCAGCCGGCCGCCTGACGGTAAACGGCCTGGCCGTTGCGCCGGGCCAGAAAGCCACCGTGCAAGACCGTTTTGAACTTGACGGCAAACGCCTGGAGGTTTCCGGCGCCTCGGAAGTGCTTCGTCGCGTGCTGATCTATAACAAGCCCGAAGGCGAAGTTACCACCCGAAAGGATCCGGAGGGCAGGCCGACGGTCTTTGATCGCCTGCCAAGGCTGAAGGAGCACCGCTGGATTTCTATCGGCCGGCTCGACATCAACACCACCGGCCTGGTGCTTTTCACCACAGACGGAGAGCTTGCTAACCGGCTAATGCATCCCTCCAGCCAGGTTGACCGGGAATACGCGGTGCGTATCTTCGGGGAAGTGGACGATGCCATGATTGAACGCCTGCTTCAGGGTGTTTTGCTCGAAGATGGCCTGGCCAGGTTCAGCGACCTTTCGCCGGCGGGTGGCAGTGGCATGAATCGCTGGTTCCACGTTACCTTGCTGGAAGGTCGTAACCGGGAAGTTCGTCGTCTCTGGGAATCCCAGGGCGTTCGGGTCAGCCGACTGAAGCGGGTTCGCTACGGACCGGTTTTCCTGCCCAGTCGCCTGACAGTCGGCAAGTGGGAGGAACTCGACCAGAGGGCCGTGGATACCCTCAGCCGCAGCGTCGGGCTCGATACCGTTGATATCCCACAGAAGACACCGGATGAGAAGGCGGCCCATGATCGCTCGCGCCGGAAGAGCCCGGGGCGATCCGGCAAGAAGACGCCAGGCAACAAATGGGCGGTCAGTGATACCAGGCCAGCCAAACCTGCCGGCCGAGCCTCAAAATCCGATCAGCCTCGGAGCAAAACGCCCCGTCGCTGAGCCTCAGGAAATGGTGGCAAACACCCGGGTGCAGTTCCGGCCCTGGTGTTTGGCGCGGTAAAGGGCCTCATCAGCCCGCGCCAGCCACTCCAGGGGCGATTCTTTGGGCAGGAAGGTGGCCACTCCGCAACTGGTTGTTACCCGGATTTCTTTTTCGCCTCCGTCAATCCGAATCGCCGCAATGGCCTTGCGAACCCGTTCGGCCACGTCTTTGGCGTTCTGCTCGGCCGTGTGGGGCAGGAGAATGGCAAACTCCTCGCCGCCAAACCGGTAGACGCTGTCGGAGGTTCGCACGGCCTTTTCAAGTTCAGCGGCAGTAATCTGGAGAAGATGGTCGCCGACAACATGCCCGTGGGTGTCGTTGACGGCCTTGAAATGGTCCAGATCGCACAGGATGAGTGAGTAGGGCTCACTATGCCGTTCGGATAACAGGCTGGCACGATGCAAGGCGTCGTCCATTGCACGCTTGTTGGGGATGCCGGTCAGTGAGTCAGTCAGGGATGCCTGTTCTATGGCAATGTACTGGCAGGCATTCCGAATCGGGCAGATGGCGGCACTGAGAATCATCTCGACACCCTCAAGCTCCTGTTCGGAGAACCTCTGCCGGCGGTGCAATACCAGGGTTCCGTAATTCGTTCCCTCAAGCCCCAACCGGTATTCGCAACGGTGAGGACCGCCCATGCCGGTGGCATAGACGAAATCCTGGTTTCCGATTCTGTGACGGTAATTGAGCGTGTCGAAGGGCACAATCGCGCCCAGCTCGTCGCCCAGGATTGCAAGCTGCTGCTCCAGGGAAAGCGTGGTAGAGAGGCGACGGGTCAGCCTGGTGAGGACATCCGGGGCATTCGTCCAATCCTGATGAGCCTGGCGCAGCGCAGCCAGTTTCTGAGGCTGAGAATGGGAGCTGGACTTGTGGATTGATGGTATGTTTTTCACTACGGCTCACTCTGTCGCAGAAGTTTACAGTGTTCTAATTTTTATTTTTAGCAGAAACCATTCCTGAAGGATTAAAAACGAATAAAAACAGTTAGTAATGAGTGTATTCAAGGATGGAATTCAGGTAGTGAGGTCTGATGCGCATGTGATCGTCAAAAAAACGGCAGCGTTTTGCCGCCGATCCTTCAGCGCCTTAGCGAAATGTCAGAGAAGGGGATGGGGCTCAATAGTGCGTGTGGTAAACTCCTGCGCTTGTAATTGAGCTGTCTGCAGAAGTGAGCGACCAACTTTATGAGGTTTCAGGCCCCGGAAAGTCTATCCGAACAAATTGCCCAGCACCTTGGGCAGCGGATTATCACGCGAGATCTCAAACCCGGAGAACGCATTCAGGAACTGAAAGTGGCGGGGGACCTGAACGTCAGTCGTGGTTCGGTCCGCGAGGCGTTGCTCATTCTCGAAAGACGCCACCTGATAGAGATCTTTCCCCGCCGGGGAGCGGTGGTCTCAAGCCTGACTCCCGAAAGCGTTAACAGCCTGTATGATATCTACATTGATTTGTTGTGTATGCTCGGGCGCAAGGTCCTGGAGCGCTGGTCCGGTAAGGAGCTTGGCGGGGTAATGGGGCAGGTGCGTGAACTGCAGGCGGTAATTGACGCCCTGAATACCACCAGAGCAGACGCGGCCGAGCAGGTGATTGACGCCGGCTTCGGCGTGCTGCGCTATGCCTATGGTCTGGTTGAGAACCCGTTTCTTGAGGAAACCCTCGAGAATTTCCGCCCCGCTGTCAGTCGCACCTATTTCGTGGCACTTGAGCATTTCCGGGATGAAATCGGGGAAACGGCGACCTTCTTCCGGCAACTGGCAGACGCAGCAGTGAGCGACGATGCCGAGCGCCTGCTGGCAGTTATCGAGGCTTTCGGGGAACACCAGCGGCAGCAGGTGTTGACGATTCTCCGGCAGGAGGAGAGCGTCTGATATGCGTCTGAGGTCCATCAAACTGTCCGGCTTCAAATCGTTTGTCGATCCGACGACAGTGCCGTTTCCATCGAATATGACCGCCGTTGTCGGGCCTAACGGGTGCGGTAAATCCAACATTATTGACGCGGTCCGTTGGGTGATGGGCGAGAGTTCCGCGAAATACCTTCGTGGCGAGTCAATGACCGACGTGATCTTCAATGGTTCAAGCGCCCGGAAACCGGTGGGTCAGGCGTCGATCGAACTGGTGTTTGATAACAGCGACGGCTCCGCCCCCGGTGAATTTGTCCGGTTCAACGAAATTTCAGTTCGCCGCCGGGTGTCCCGTGAAGGTCAGTCCGAATATTTTCTGAACGGTTCCAGGTGTCGGCGCCGGGACATCACTGACCTGTTCCTCGGTACCGGTCTCGGGCCCCGCAGTTACGCCATCATTGAGCAAGGCATGATTTCCCGGCTGATTGAGGCAAAGCCCGAAGAGCTCCGGATCTACATTGAGGAAGCCGCCGGCATCTCCAAGTACAAGGAGCGTCGCCGGGAAACGGAAAACCGGATCCGCAGGACCCAGGAGAATCTGGAGCGCCTGACGGATCTGCGTGAAGAACTTGGACGCCAACTCCAGCATCTTGAACGCCAGGCCGCTGCAGCGGAAAAGTACAAGGCCTACAAGCAGGAAGAGCGCCAGAAAAAGGCCGAGCTGACGGTTCTCCGCTGGCAATCCCTGGACAACGACCTCCAGACCTGGCGGGGTAAAATCCGCAACACCGAACTGGAGCTGGAGAAGTATCTGACCGAGCGGGTCAGCCTGGAAACGTCGCTGGAATCCCTGCGAGACAGCCACCAGGATCGCACTGAACACTTCAATCGCGCCCAGGCCCGTTATTATGAGGCTGGCGCCGATATCGCCCGTATTGAACAAAGTCTCGAGCACCAAAGGGAGCGCAGCCGCCAGATGGCCGCGGAGCTTGATCAGGCCCTGGCGAACCAGCGCGAACTGGCCCGGGAACTGGAACAGGACCAGGATAAGCTGGCCGGTATCCAGGAAGAGCTGGACATGGTGGAGCCTGAACAGGAGGCGCTCACCATACGTTCCGAGGAATCCGGTGGGAAATTGCAGCAGGCCGAGGATGCCATGGGCGACTGGCAGCACAAATGGGAAGATTTCAGCGCCCGCTCCTCGGACGCTCGCCGCCAGGCCGAACTGGCCCAGTCCCGGATCCGTTCCCTCGAGGATGCCATCGAGCAATTGCTGAATCGCCAGCGCAAACTCCAGGACGAACAGGAAGTGCTGGAAGGCCAGATGGACCGGGCTGAGCTGGAAGAATTGCTGGAACAGCAAGGAACCCTGGAACTGCAACGGGAAGAGGCTGCCGAACGGATCGCCGGAATTCAGAATGAGCTCTATGAAGCCCGCCAGAGCCAGCGTGATGCCGAGCAATCCGTGTCTGAAGAGCGCCAGCGGGTTCAGAGCCTGCGGGCGTCACTGGAATCGCAGCAGGCGCTGCTGGATGAGCAGATGGGGTCCCAGGACGATGTCCTGCAAACCTGGCTGTCGGAGAATTCGTTGAGCGATATGCCCCGTGTTGCCAGCCAGTTGCAGATTGATGATGGCTGGGAGTTTGCGGTTGAGCAGGTGATCGGGCGGTTTACCCAGGGCTTGTGCCTGCCGGGCATCGATCAGCTCTCACCGGCCATGAAAGACGCGCCCAAGGGCCTGGCTCTGGTTGATTCCAGAGTGCCTGGCGGCAATATGACCGGTGGGCTGGCGGCAAAAGTGTCCGGTGTTCCGGCCGTTGCTGCTTTGCTGCGGGGTATTGATGCGATAGAGACTCTCTCCGATGCCATGGGCATGCGATCCGGGCTGCAGGATGGGCAGAGCCTGATTACTCCGGGAGGCGTCTGGGTTGCCAGGGACTGGGTGCTGATGCCGGATTCAGACGCCGGCCAGGTCGGTGTTATCGAAAGGCAGAAGAAAGTCACGGAACTGACCTCGCGACTGGCGGAGGCCGAGGAAACCCTGGAATCCGCCTGTAAGCACATGGACAGCCTCCAGGAGCGTGCCGAGCGGTCCGAATCGGCACGGGACGAAGCCCAGGCCCGTCTGAGCGAGGCCGACCGGGAACTGGGTGCCCTGTCCTCACGGGTCAGTGGGCTGCGCGCCCGCGCCGAACAGATTGACGCCCGGCTGCAGCGAATCCGGGAAGATATCTCGGATGTTGCGGGGAATCTTGAAGGCCAGCAGGAGAGCCTGCAGGCGGCCCGTGAGGAGTGGCAGCAGGCCCTGGCCGCCACCGAAGACAGCGACGAAGAAAAAGAGCGCCTGCTGGAGCAGCGGGACAGCCTCCGCGAGAACCTTGACCGGCTTCGTCAGGAAGCCCGGCACGACAGGGATCATGCCCACCAGTTGCAACTCCAGTTGCAGTCACTGCACAGCCAGCGCGAAGGCCTGCGGCAGACCATCGACCGGATGCAGATGCAGAAGGAGCGCATTGATGAGCGCCTGGAGATTCTGCGGGAATCCCGGGAGAGTGCCGAGGAGCCGATCGAAGATCTGCAGATGCAGCTCGAAGGCCTGCTGGACCGGCGTCTGGCAGAGGAAGAAAAGCTCGGCGCGGCCCGCGACGCGCTTGAGGAGATCGACAGGGAAGTGCGGGAAAAGGAGCAGGGCCGAAGCGGCACCGATCACCGAATCCAGGATGTCCGGTCCCGGCTGGAGAAGCTGAAAATGGAATCCCAGGCCCTCGAAATCCGTTCCGGCAATCACATCGACCAGCTCAGGGAGCTGGATGTTAAGCTGCAGGATATCCTGCCGCAGTTGCCGGAGGGAGCCAGCGAGGAAGACTGGGCGGAGGAGCTCGAACGGATCGGTAACCGGATACAGCGCCTTGGTGCCATCAACCTCGCGGCCATCGAGGAGTACCAGGTCCAGAGCGAACGGAAAAGCTACCTGGATTCCCAGCACGAAGACCTGATGGAAGCGCTGGAAACGCTGGATACCGCCATCCGCAAGATTGACCGGGAGACCCGGCAACGCTTCAAGGAAACCTTTGATCAGGTCAATGGCGGGCTCCAGGCTCTGTTTCCGAAGGTCTTCGGTGGCGGTAACGCCTATCTCGAGCTCACCGGCGAGGATCTGCTGGAGACCGGCGTGGCGATTATGGCGCGCCCTCCGGGCAAGAAGAACAGCACCATCCATCTGTTATCCGGCGGCGAAAAGGCGCTGACGGCCATCGCCCTGGTGTTCTCCATTTTCCAGCTTAACCCGGCCCCTTTCTGTATGCTGGATGAAGTGGACGCTCCGCTGGATGATGCCAACGTTGGCCGCTATGCCAATATGGTTAAAGAGATGTCGAAACAGGTCCAGTTCATCTACATTACCCACAATAAGATTGCCATGGAAATGGCCGACCAACTCATGGGTGTGACCATGCATGAGCCGGGCTGTTCGCGGCTGGTATCGGTGGATGTGGACGAGGCCGCAGCGCTGGCGGAGGCCTGAGGCCGACTGGCTACAAAGCCGGCAAGCATGACAAAACGGCCATCTGGCCCGGGTGTGCGTTGTATTCATTACGGGCTTTTCTTAGAGTAACAAGGTTACGGGATTTGCAAACAGGACAGCAGCACTATGTCACTTAGGGAATGGTTAATTGCCATCGGTACCCTGGTTATCATCGGCATTGTTATTGACGGAGTCCGCCGTATGCGGCGTGCCCGAAAGGAATCCATGGCGATTTCATCGGGGATGGGCGCAGATGAGCTCAGGGACTCGCCACTGGATGACGAATTCAATCCCGAGTTGCCAAACGGCGGCGCACGGACCATCTCCCGGGATACTCTTGAAGAACGTGGCTACGTCAAACGTGAGAAATCGAGCCGGTTCGGTTCGCCCAGGCCCAAACCGACCCGCCCCGTCACCGCTGCCAGTAACAAATCTCCGGAACAGGCCGCTGCCCCTGACCCCGGACACGATTTGTCCGACACCGATCCGGGCTATGGCCTGTCCAGCCACGAGCCCATCGACTGCGAGCCCGCCGGGATGGAGCCGGATTCCGGCTGGGGTGCCACGGAGGATGAGATTGAGCCGGAGGATGAAATCATCGGAGAGCCACGGGTAATCCGGTCAGAACAGCTTTCCGAACCGGACACCGCCGCAGGTGAGCCCGAAGCCGGACCTGACGACGCTGGGGCGGTGCCGCCGACCGTCACCACGGAAGTGGAAGAAGATACGGCCAGGCGCGAACCTTCCCGCCCCGACAGTGGCCAGCCTTTGGCGGGAGCCAATCGCCCGGAGGCCCGGGAAGTGGTGGTTATCAATGTGCTTGCCCGTAACGGCGAAGAGTTCAAGGGGCCGGCTCTGAAAAAGCTGTTTGAAGCCTGCGGTCTTGAGTATGGCGACATGGATATTTACCACCGCCATGAGCGGTCGGATACCACCAGTCCGGTCCAGTTCAGTGTCGCCAATGCCGTGGAGCCCGGCACGTTCAAATCTCGGGACATGCCGGCACTGGCGACTCCGGGCATCAGTTTCTTCATGAGTATGCCGGGGCCCTCCAACGCGTTACAGGCCTTTGGTTTCATGCTTGAGACCGCCCAATGCGTGGTTCGGAACCTGGGTGGGGAACTGAAGGATGAGCGCCGGAGTGTCATGACCCCCCAAACCATAGAGCACTGCCGCCAACGGATCCGGGAGTTTGAGCGCAAACAGCGCTCCCAGCGGACCTGAGGCCAGGCGAAACAAGACTGAGTAATGCCCGGTTTGATCCGGGCATTTTTTTGACAGACGAGAGTAGCAGTCCATGAGCAAAGCCACGCCCGAGACCATCCAGCGTGTTGAAGAACTCCGTTCGGTTATCGACGACCATAATTACTATTACTATGTCCTCGACGATCCCCGTATTCCGGATGCCGAGTACGACCGTCTGTTCCGGGAATTGCAGCGGCTGGAATCGGACTATCCGGAGCTTGCCTCGGACAATTCACCAACCTGCCGGGTTGGCAGTGCCGCGGAAACCCGTTTCGGCGAAGTGGTTCACCGGTTGCCCATGCTGTCTCTGGACAATGCATTCAGTGACGACGAGCTCCGGGATTTTGACCGGCGCGTGCGGGATCGGCTGGGCCTCAGCGAGGAGGTGGAATACGTCTGTGAGCCCAAGCTGGACGGGCTGGCAGTCAGCCTGCACTACGAAAATGGCTCGTTGACAACCGCCGCAACCCGTGGCGACGGCTATTCCGGTGAAGATATCACCGCCAACATCCGGACCATTCCGTCGGTTCCCCTCAAACTGCGAGGTGACGATGTGCCGGAGCTTGTCGAGGTGCGGGGCGAAGTCTACATGCCCAGGGACGGCTTCGAGCAGCTCAATCGCCGGCTTGCCGACCGCGGCGAGAAAACCTTTGTAAATCCCCGGAATGCGGCGGCTGGCAGCCTGAGACAGAAAAAATCCACGGTCACCGCCAGGCGTCCTCTGGACATGTGCGCCTACAGCGTGGCAGTTACGGATGAAAGCCTGCTTCCGGAGACCCAGTGGGAGGGTCTTCAGCGGGTCCGCAGCTGGGGGTTCCGGATCAACCCGGAGATGCGCAGGGCGCGGGGTGTGGACGAGTGTCTTGAGGCCTATAACGAACTGTTGGCAAAGCGCGACACCTTGCCCTACGAAATTGATGGCATTGTGTTCAAGGTCAACCGCCTGGATCAGCAGAAAGCGCTGGGATTTGTGTCCCGGGCGCCGCGCTGGGCCATCGCCCGAAAATTCCCGGCCCAGGAAGAGCTGACCGTCATTGAGGACGTTGAATTCCAGGTTGGCCGGACCGGCGCGGTAACCCCTGTGGCGCGGCTGAAGCCGGTATTTGTAGGCGGAGTAACAGTGAGTAATGCCACCCTGCATAACATGGACGAGATCCGCCGCCTCGACGTTCGCATTGGCGACACTGTGTTTATCCGCAGGGCGGGCGATGTGATTCCTCAAGTGGTTAAGGTCGTTACGGAAAAGAGGCCGGTAAAGGCCCGGCAGGTTGAGCTACCGGCAACCTGCCCGGTTTGTGGTTCCGATGTTATCCAGATTGAAGGGGAGGCCGTGGCCCGTTGCTCCGGTGGCCTGTTCTGCCCGGCCCAGCGCAAAGAAGCGATCCGGCACTACGCCTCCCGTAAGGCCCTCGATATCGAAGGGCTGGGGGACAAGTGGATCGATGTCCTGGTTGATCGGGGCATGATTGAGACCGTTGCGGACCTGTATCACCTGAGTGCCGACGATCTGATGCGCCTGGAACGGATGGGTGAGAAATCTGCCTCGAATCTGGTGGATGCCATCGACCGCGCCAGAAACCCTGTACTCTGGCGGTTCCTCTATGCGCTCGGAATCCGGGAGGTCGGAGAGGCCACGGCAAAAGCCCTGGCTTCCCATTTTGGAACCCTGGAAGCCATTGCCGCCGCAGACGAGGAAACCCTGCAAACGGTCCCGGATGTCGGTCCCATTGTGGCGGGGCATATCCGGAGTTTCTTTGAACAGACCCACAACCGGGAAACCCTGGATGCGCTCCGGGAAGCGGGCGTGAGCTGGCAGGAAGAACCGATACAGCAGGGCGGTCAGCCCCTCAAGGGCCAGACCTGGGTGCTGACGGGAACGCTCTCGGAAATGACCCGGGATGAGGCCAGGGAAAAACTGGAGTCCCTTGGCGCCAGGGTGGCCGGGAGCGTATCCAGGAAAACGGCTTGTGTTGTGGCCGGTGAAGCCGCCGGCTCCAAACTGGCCAGGGCCGAGCAACTGGACGTGCCGGTTCTGGATGAAGCGGGTTTGCGGGCGTTGTTGAAAGAACATGGCCTGGAGCCGGGCTGACTGAATCTGAGAACTCGCGCAGATCCCCTGCAGATCAAATTGGCTACCATGGTGCTGTTCTGTAACGGTGTGTAAATCGCCCGGTGTGACATCGGGCGTCGCAGCCATAACAACAACAGTTTAAACGGATTTTTTCATGGGCGCCGATTATTACTCCCGCAGTCACCCTGTCTCTCGCATGGCCATCCTTGGCCTGTTTTTTTTGGGGCTCTCCGCCTGTAAAACCGAGAAAGACGCCGATCAACCCACGATTCTGGGTGTCCCCCCGGTGTCTGCCTATCTGGGCGTGGAGTATTCCTACAACTTTGGCGCCTACGGGGGAGAGGGTATACTTGATTACTCCCTGACCAACGCGCCTTCCTGGCTGGCCCTGGAAGACATCAGCAACAAGGCCCGGCAGGGTATTATCCTGCGGGGCGTTCCGGGTTTAACGGGGGGCAACCGGGGTGAGGCGGATCTTGGCAAGACCGAAGGCATCAATCTGGTGACAACAGACGGGCAGATGTCAGGCGTTCAGCCCTTTGAGGTTGATGTTAAGTACAACGTGATGTCCCTGGAATCTGAGCCCTTTGCCGAAGGTGAAAGCCCCGAAATCCCGGGAAGCAACCGGGAACAGTGTGCCTTGCCGGACCTGGAAGCAGAGGGCGAACACAGTTTTACGGTCAACCTGTATAACGATGATGGTTCTGTGTCCGGCACCCGCGAGCTGACTCTGCCAACACGCAGGGTCTTCGTGAAGGTGAATCTGGACCAACCTTCCGTGACCCGGGTTGCAGTTGCCTTTGAGTTACAGTCGGATTACGACGCGACCAGTTGCGATGCCGGCTTTTCGCCACCGCACCAGAATTGCGAGCAGAGTAATTCCAATGTGGGCGATGCCACTCCGGGCAAGGATATTGTCGGGCTTGGAAGCAACAGCCCCATGCCGCGGGACGAGTCCGGAGAAAATGAGCTTAGCTACATCGACTATGAACTGGATGAAGAGGGTTTCTATACCCGTGGCGTCATCACGCTCGAGCCCGGCATTACCGAGTGTTATCTTCCCCTGGAGGTTGTTGACGACAGCTTTCCCGAACCTGCAGAGTCACTCAGGCTGGCATTGACCGAGGTGCGCTCTGGTCTGGCGGGCCTGGGCAGTGGCAACGGAGGCGTGGTTTCCAATCTGTCAATTCAGGACAATGAGCCGGTTCTTTCGATTGAGACTGTCCAAGGTGGCTCCCGGGATACCCTGAATGTTGGCGATGTGCGGGAGTACCTGGCCAGACTCGCGGATAAGCCCGACCGGGATATTTTCGCCAGACTGACCCATACCGCGGGCTCGACAGCCAGGCTTGGTACTGAATTTGTGATTGAGCGTCAGGAAGACGGTAACTGGGTTGAAAACGATGAACTGGTGTTTCCGAAAGGGACGGACGAAGTGCCGTTCCGGATCCGCGTTCCCGCAGCCGGCTATACAAACTCCGCGTTCAGTGACCGGTTCATACTGCTGGGAGTCAACCAGGACTTTCAGGCCGGCAGGGAGGATTATGCCCGGGGTGAAAGCGACAACCTGATCCGGGTCAGTCTCAACGAACTGACAACACCGCTCGTCCTGAATGGGGCTGGCGGGTTTGTGGCCACGGATATGGCCGTGGGGCACGACGGCCGAGTGTTTGTTTCCGGCTATGATGACCAGGACAATGACCGGGTGCAGGTAAGGATTTTTGACCAGCGGGGCAGCCTGCTGCAGCAGGTGGCGGTGTCTGCCGCCGTCGACAGCCTGGTAACACCGAATCCGGTGATTGACGTCGTTCAGCGTAAGGTTACCCAGGGCAACATCAAAGTCGACCGTTTCGAATTTGTTGTTTCCTACAGTACCGACCAGCCGGTTGCAGGGACAAGCGCGCTCGGGGCAGAGGACATCGTGACATCTCTTTACGGGTTTGATGTTGCCAGCAACGGTGGCGAGTATGTATCGTCCTGGCGCATCCGCACAGGCACCGCTGCAGAAGATCAAATCCGGTGGGCCGGAATCAGCAGGGACACCGGTTATGTGCTGCTGGCGGGCGAAACCAATGGCGTTTTTGATGGCCAGCAGGGATCGGGTGGCCGTGACAGTTTCCTCCAGCGGATCGACACCGAGCTTGACGGCAACAGCCAGCTTCCTGCCGTGGCCTGGACCCGGCAGGCCGGATCCGCAGCCGACGACACGGTTGCCGGGGGTAGTGCCGATTCAGTGATGCCGCTGCTGTTCGGCTCCGCTGCCGGATCGGTGAAAGGAACTCCGGTTATCGGAGGTGTTGATGCCTTCTTCTACAATATCTCCGGTGCGGACGCTGAACTCAATGTGTACCAGGTTGGCACCGAAGGCGACGAGGTCGTTTCCGGTGGGCTGTTTTTTGCCGGCGCCCTGTGGATGATCGGTAGCAGTGATGGTCTTTACTCGGTTCTGGAACGGGAAGACGAGGATCCCGCTCTTGAAAGGGCTCCACTGTCCAGCACGGCCGGTTTCCTGCTTGGTTACTCCTCCGCCGGTAACCCGGGCAGGGCGTTTTCCCTCAATGATGAGAATGATCAGGCGAACGTGCAGCTCTCGGGACTTAGCGGGTTTGATGGCGACATGGTCGTTGCCGGTTACACCGATGGCGATTTTGCCAATGGTGGCGTTGTTTCCGGCACCACTCAGGGCATTTTGGCCCGGGTATCGCTGGTTCGGGAGGCAGATAGTGACACCGAAGACACGACCTTCAGGAATAACTGGCGTTACCAGCTTGATGAGGACAACTCGGAAATTCTCGACCTTGAAAATTTCCGGGACGATGAGGTGGTTGCCCTGGCCCGGGTGGGGAACGACTGGCTCGTGTTGTTGTTCAGCCCTGAAGGCGAACTCCTGACACCGCTGAACTAGCCGGGCGGGAGCTAGACGATTCCCTCGTGCCGGCCGGCGTTGGCGTACAGGCGAAGGTAGTCGGTGCTGGTGACGATACCGGCGGCTGCGCCCTTGGCGTTGACGACCAGGGCTGCATTCAGTTGGTGGGCGAGCATCAGTCTCGCAAGCTGATGGGCGTCGGTCTCCGGTGACGCGGTGAGGAACGCAGGAAGTTCGATATGCACCAGGCTCTCGCTCATGGCGCTGGCTTCCCGCTCGTAGAGCCAGCCAAGCAGCCAGCGAAGATCCACAAGGCCGGCAACGTTGTCTCCCGACGTAATCACCAGGTGGTTGACCTGGTGCTCATCCATCACCGATAACGCCTCGGAAACGGTTGCAGTAGCGGGCACCGAATAGAGCGTTGGAGAAGAAATCCTCGAGACCGGAAGGTAAGGGCGCTCTTCCCGCTGTTCTCCGGCGGCAGCGCCATATTCCTCAAGGGCCCGGTGCCGGCCTGCATTGGCGGCGCGCTGTAACTCCGAATCCGTTGCCTCACTTCGGCCTGGATTAATGGCCCTGGTTTCTGTCAGCTCGGTGACATCATCCACGCGCCGGGCCCGGAATGCTTCCGGTAGACGGGTTCCGACCGGCCGGCCGGGTTCGCTGACAAAAATGGACATGTGGTTCTCCCTGACAACGCCTTGCCATAACCGGTTATCGGCAGTCAGCCCGATATCTTCAGGCCAGGTTTATTACGAAATTGCCATAGCCGTCTGGTACAGGCGTCGGGTTTCCAGGCGCCGCGCGAGCTTCGCCGGCAGACACGCGGGCTGTTCGGTCAGTCGGTCGGCCAGGTATTCGGCCAGCACAGGGGCGTAGGTTAAACCTTTGCTGCCAAGGCCTGTCAACAAAAACAGGCCCTCTAGTTCATTGTCCTGTCCATTAAAAACCGGGCCGGCCACGGGCTGATAATCGTGGGTTGTGCAGCGAAAGGCGACCCGGCCATCCAGGTTGGAGACGTCCAGTTTTTCGGCATCTTTTCGCTTCAGAATGGCTGGCAACATCGCCGTGAGCTCACGAATATTTTCCTGATGGCTCTCGCTGGTGGTTAAAGGGTTTGCATTATGCAGGTCAAAGGTGGCTCCGGTTACGGCGATTTGCCCCAAGGCAGGGTTCATGTATCGGTTGCCACAAATGACCACCCGCGGATTTCGGAGGCCAGTCTTCGGCAGGTGCGTTACCTGGCCCCGGATGCTTTTAAGCCGGAATTTCCCCTTGACCGGAATAAGTCCGGCACTGTGGTGTCCTGCACAGATCACCACGCGGTCGGCAACGATGGTTGCTCCGTGCGCCCCCGATAGCTGCCATTTCCCATCGCAGGGCCGCAACCGGTTCACATGCACACCCCAGGCATGGGTTATCGTCGGATGGTCAGCCAGCGCCTGGCACAGCCTCTTTGGCTCGAGCCAGCCATTGCCGGGGAACCAGAGGCCTCCAGATTCCGTGGGTACACCGGAAAGCTCGCGGGCCTGCTCCCTGTTCACCGGATACAGAACCTCCCGTGGGTATAGGTTGCGCTGCAGGAACCGGTGCTGCCGGTCTGCTTCCCGGGCGGTTTGGGCGATCTGGAGCAGGCCAGTCGGGTGCCAGTATTCTCCGCGCCAGGTTTCGTAGAAGCGCTGGGCATAGGTCAGCGCCTGTAACGCCAGTTCGGTCTGATCATTGAATTCGACGCCAAGCTTCACGTACATGGCGCCCTGAACATTGCCCGAGGCCTCGGTGCCGGGCCCGTTGGCAGAATCAATCAGGGTAACCGGGAACCCCCGTCCGGCCAGGTTTCTAGCCAGGGTGCACCCCGCAATACCCGCTCCGATGATTGCAATGGAACCTGGCCTGTGCGCCGCCGTTTGCCCGTCTGCCGGTAACACGCCCCGGAGCATATCCCGCTTACGACCAAAGCCGGGCGTCTTCTGCACGTCGAATCCGGCCGCCGCCAGGGCGCGCCGCACCCTGCCAACGGCGGTAAAGGTTGCCAGGGTGGTGCCGGGCTTGCTGTGGGCGCGGACCTGGTCAATCGTTTCGTCCAGCCACATGGATGGATTGCGTGCGGGAGCAAAGCCGTCCATGAACCAGGCGTCGGCAAGAAAATCCAGAGATTGCCAGGCATCGGCGATATCGCCGAAATAGAGGGTGAGACGGACCCGCCCCTCTGCCAGTATCAGGCGGTGGACGCCCCGCACCAGTGGCGGGTATTTATGAATGAGCTCCCGAGCCAGGGGCTGCAACTCCGGCCACAGTGCCAGCGCGCGGATGAGATCCTCCCGGATCAGGGGGAATCGTTCGACTGATACAAAGTGGAGGGTTGCCTGATGCGCCGGGCCGTGATTCTGCCAGGCCTGCCACGCTGCCAGAAAATTCAGGCCGGTCCCGAACCCGTTCTCTGCGATAACAAAGTGGCCGCCCTGGGCAACACTGGCAAACCGCTCCGGCACATTGTTGTGCCAAAGAAACACATGGCGCGTTTCCTCCAGCCCGTTATTACGGTCGAAGTAGACATCACCAAACCTGGCAGATTCAGGCACACCCTCTCGCCAGACCAGTTCTGCGGGCTCGATTCCGGGAGGCAGCATTGATGGGCTCATGGTGTCAGTCGGCAGTATCCAGCACGGTTACCTTCTCAATGATCACTGTTTCAACCGGAACATCGGCCATGCCCCGCTTCCGGGTTGTCTGCTTGCGGGCGATAGCATCAACAGCGCCCATGCCCTCGGTGACCTTGCCGAAGACGGCATAGCCAGGGCCACGGACGCCGGCATTGAGGAAATCGTTGTCTGACAGGTTGATGAAGAACTGTGACGTGGCCGAATCCGGAGAGCTGGTTCGGGCCATGGCAATGGTTCCACGGAGGTTGGGAAGTGTGGATCTGGCTTCGTTCCTGATGGGCTCGCGGGTCGGTTTACGGGAGAGGTCTTCGGTAAACCCGCCACCCTGGATCATGAAGCCGGGAATGACCCGATGAAAGATGGTGCCGTCGAAGAATCCGGCCCGTGCGTACTCCAGAAAATTGGCAACGGTTGCCGGGGCAACGTCCGGACGGAGCTGCAGTTCAAGGGCACCTTCGCTGGTCACCATCCGGACTTTTGGAAGCGGTTCATCGGCTGATTGGCTACTGCTCTGGGCCAGCGTAGTGCCCGCAGGCAAAAGCAAAGAGAGAAGCATCAACAGTACGTGAGTCACACTTTTCAAGGGTTTTACCTGATTTGTCATTTTCGGCCGCTCTGTGTGTTATTCGCAGGGGCTTTTCCTGCGACAATTCAATGAATTCTGTTTTCCAGTGTGTGATCTTAGCAGAACGTGATTGTAAAACGGGGACTGTATCCACGCACATTGGATTGTGATCAGCTAACCTTTTCAGATGCAGGAATGACTGCACCACATTCACCGGGCAGGGTTGTACGGTTTTCACTGATGAATAAGGAGAAACTGGGTGAGAATCCGCCAGGGATTTGAAGAAAAGTCACGCCTTGGGCGATTGCTTGTCAATCGCGGGTATCTGTCTGAAGGCCAGTTGGATGAAGGCCTGAGAATTCAGCGCGAAACCGGTCAACGCCTCGGTGAAGTGCTTATTCAGACCGGTCGGATCACGGAAAAGGAACTTTACCGGGTTCTCAAGCACCAGTCCCGCTATCGTAACGCGGCGGCCCTGGTGACCATGGTTACGCTTCCGTTCCAGCCACTGGTGACGTTTGCGGCCAGCAACACTGCAGGTGCTGCTACCCAGTCGGCGTTGGAGGCTGGTGAACTCTATGAGAGAGGGAGTCTTGCGCCGCTGACCGAAACCGAACTGGCGGCGGTATCGGGGCAGGGTGATCCTACCTTGTTGGGGCGGATCGGACGGATCGGGGCGATGGCGGAGAATCCGGCCGGTGTTGATCGCGATGAAGAAGGAGGAAGCCCGGCGGCGAACGTTATTGAAGGGATAAAACTAACGGCAAATATCTTCGTGCCGGTTCTGAATTTCCTGGATTCTGACCTTACCATTTCCGGCGTTCACTACCGGGAGGGCGAGCCCCGCTATGCGGTTCGGGAAGACGGGGCGCTGATGCTGGCTTTTCCGGAGCGCATTGAAGAAATCCGCTTGGATAATATCCGTGTTACCGGAGGCCAGGGCGCATCAATGGGCAATGTAACCATCCAGGATATCCGGTTCCACCCGGATTCCCGGATGACCATTTACACCCGATAGCAACGGTTAGAAGTCACGACCAGCGCGGTTTTCAGGCGCTTGCGAGCACTGTCCGGCTTGAGACTGCCGTTTGCTCACCACGTGCTCCGTAGAGTGTCTGCTGGCCGTTGGCGCCCCGGAAAATGTCGGTCAGCCGTGTCAGGCGTTTTTGCAGATGGGTGATCACCCGGCCGTTGTTCTGGTTCAGGGTCTGGCAGGCTCGCAGTTTCTGGTCCGCTTCCTGCCAGAGCTGATAGAGCTCAGAAAGGCCCGCACTGAGAATAAAACGGGAGGGTTCTCCGCTCTCGGGGCGATAGCCCATCTGAACCAGTGTCCGGATTTTCTGCTTTGCCCGCTCACGAATGGCCCCGAGAAGATCGTTTTTCTCTCTGGTCAATTCGTTCAGAGCCTGGAGATCGGATGTGGCAAGGCAGTTTTTTTCCCTGCCGAGGATGTCAGCGAGTGCGTCCAGTTGGCTGACATCCTGGGATAGAAGTGTCTTCAGATCATCGATTGCTGCCATGATTTACTCACCCAAAAATGCTTTTATCCATCTCCAGCATTTTCTGGGCCAGTTTTTCGGCGTCAATTTTGTAGGTTCCGTTTTCGAGAGCGGAACGGATCTGCTCAATACGGTCATCATCCATCTCAGGATAATCACCCAGCTTCTGTTCCAGTTGTTTGAGATTCCTGGCCTGACTGCTCAGGCTTACGTTTTCACCCCGGGCTCCCAGGGTCTGGGTTTTTGCCTGCTCGTTGGTCGCCGGCTGGCTGCTCTGAGCACCAGCGCCCTTGTCGACCGTGGTTCTCTGAGTGTTGACCTGGCCGGGGCCAATTCCATTGAAGTCAACTGACATATCGATACCTGCTTGCCTGATGCGCCAACCATTTGCGACGCTTACTCGAGTTTATGTCTTCTTAACGGCGGAACCGCAGAAACCTTTAGAAACTTTTTGCTACTGTCACCGGGCCCGGCAGAATCTTGCCGGGTCCGGCAAAGTGCTGCCGAGGCGCGGCTACATCGGAATCTCAACACGGCCGGGGGCGACAACGTTTGCCTTTACCGTACGTGAGGAACTCAGATTCTCGACCAGAACCTGCTCTCCTATGCCTGCGCTGGCCAGAGCCTTACCGCGGGAACGCACCGAAAATCCGCCGGTTCTGGCCGTGATGATAACATGATCCCCACGCTCTATCGCATCCGGGGCAGAGAGCATATCCGGCGTGATCAAAGAACCGGCATTTATGGATCGCCGAACCTCCATTCCTACCGCTTGTCCGGTTTCGGTTATCGTTCCGCGTCTTGAGGCATTGATCTCCACGGACTGGTGCGTCACGAGATCTGGGGTAATCCGCTCACCGCGAGTCAGGGGGCGGGTTGCAATCAGGGCGGACCCATGGATTGAGACGGAGGCCGTAACGAACATTCGCCAGGGGCGGTTTCCGTCACAGGCTATCAGCAGGGACGGGCTTGTACTCTTCCAGGGGTCGCCGCTGAACTCGACGCTCAGGGGGCGTCCGCATTCGGCGAGGGCGAGGCGGTTATCGATGGACTCGGGCTCAAAGGAAACCGTATAGCCCATACTGGTCTGTTTGTTGGCAAAGTCGCCCAGAAACGTCAGGGCGGCCTGCCGGATCTGTTCGGCAGTGGTTTGAGCCAGCAACGGGCCGCTCAGGCTGGACATTAGCAGGAGTAGGGCAAAATTGGTGGTGCGCATATGTATGAGTTTGTCCTATGCTGTCAATGTCAGGGCAGAAAAACCCGAACAATGCTAAGGGTTCTGGGAAAGTGGCCGTTAAGTTGGCTGACCCGCTGCTGAGATGACGGTTTTCTGTCGATCAGGCGATTATTCAGCGTCTATTAAGTAGCTAGCAAGATATATGCCGGCGTAAAGCCGGCCAGCCAGGAGAAACAAAATGGCAGGGGTGTTGGACAGCGTAAACCAGCGCACACAGCTGGTAGGGCAGAATCGCCTTGAGCTCCTTCTTTTCCGTTTGAGAGGGCGTCAGATATACGGAATTAACGTTTTCAAGGTGAAGGAGATTTTGCAATGTCCCAAGCTGTCATCCATTCCCAATAGCCGGAACGTCGTCAGGGGGGTCGCCCATATCCGGAGCGAAACCATTCCGATTATTGATCTGAGCATGTCCATTGGATTGCCCGGAATTCCCCAGCAAGAGTTGGCAACCAGTTTTGTCATCATTACCGAGTACAACCGTAAAACCCAGGGCTTCCTGGTTACGGGTGTTGACCGGATCATGAACATGAACTGGGAGGATATCCTGCCGCCGCCCAAGGGTGCTGGAAGGGATGTCTATCTTACCGCTGTTACCAAAATCGATGACAAGCTGGTAGAAATCATTGATGTAGAAAAGATTCTTGCAGAAGTTTCTCCGTTCGGTGAGGATGTCACCGAAGCCGTGGTGAGCAAGAGTGCTGATCGGGTGCCCGGCCACCTGCCCATCCTGGTGGTGGATGATTCGTCCGTGGCCCGTCGCCAGATAGAGCGTTGCCTGACGGCTATCGGAATGGAAGTCGTCACCAGGAATGACGGCAAGCAGGCTTATCAGTACCTGAAGGAAGTCACTGCCGACGGTTCGCGGGCAAAGGATCATTTCTCCCTGATCATTTCCGATGTTGAAATGCCGGAGATGGACGGCTACACGCTGGTGACGAAGCTCAAGGGGGATCCGGCCCTTGCTGATATGTTTATCATGCTTCACACCTCTCTCAGTGGGGTCTTTAATCAGGCCATGGTCAGGAAGGTCGGTGCCGACGACTTCATGGCAAAGTTCAGTCCGGACGAACTCGCCGAGCGGGTAATGGAAATCATCGACCAGGGTTGATGAAGCTGCTCAGAGATTCACTCAGAACAGAGATTCAATGAAAGCGGATATAACGCCACAGGAATATGAAGCCTTCAAGTCGTTCCTGCAGGATGCCTGTGGGATTTTGCTGGGAGAGAACAAGCAGTACCTGGTGAAAAGCCGGTTACGCCGGATTCTCGAGGAGAACAGCCTGAACTCGCTCGGTGAGCTCCTTGATCGCCTCAGGCGGCCCGGCCGGGGTGGCTTGCGTGAAGTGGTTATTGACGCCATGACCACCAATGAAACCCTGTGGTTCCGCGACGACCATCCGTTCCGGATCCTTCGGGAGAAACTGCTTCCCGAATTTGCAGAGCGCAATTCCAGCCAGCCACTTCGAATCTGGTCTGCCGCTTGTTCAACCGGGCAGGAACCTTATTCGATTGCCATGATCGTGGAGGAGTTCCGAAGGCTCCGGCCAGGCAAGTTGCGTGATGTGAGAATCACCGCAACTGATATTTCCAAAAGCGTGCTTGAGGTTGCCCGTAAGGGCGAGTACGAGATGATCGCCATTGGTCGCGGGTTATCACCGGAGCGACAGAAACAGTTCTTTACGCCGTCCCTGAACGGTGGCTGGCAAATCAAGCCACAGATCAAGACCATGGTGGAGTTCAAGGAACTGAACTTGCTGGAGCGATACATACTTGGCAAATTCGATATTGTGATGTGTCGTAACGTTCTGATTTATTTCTCGGCGGAATCGAAGAAAGACATCCTGACCAGGATTCATGCCACTCTTAATCCGGAGGGGTATCTGGTACTTGGTGCCTCTGAATCTCTTAATGGTTTGCCTCACCTTTACGAGATGGTCCAGTGCCATCCCGGTATTATCTACAGGAAAAAATAACCCATGCCCATGAATGTCCGGGTACTGATTGTGGCGTCGTAATGGAACAGCTGAATCTAAGGCATCTCTATTATTTCTGGGTGATCAGTCGAGAAGGCTCCATTGCCCGGGCCAGCGAAGCTCTGGAACTGGCGCCACAGACTCTTAGCGGTCAGCTTGCGACGTTCGAGGCCTCAGTCGGTGGTCGTTTGTTTTCACGGGAACGGCGACAACTGATCCTGACTGATCTGGGGCGATTCATCCTTGGTTATGCCGATGACATTTTTGCGCTTACCGGCGAGCTCACTGAAACCCTGCGGCTTGATCCTTCCGGGCGCCCCCTTCCGCTCCGTGCCGGCATTTCCGCATCCATTCACAAGTTGATAGGCTATTATCTCCTGCAACCGGCGATGGCGGTTGAGCGGTCAATCCAGTTGGAGTGCCAGACGGGCCGCACTGGAGACCTGGTCCTTAGTCTCAAGCGCAAAGAGCTTGATCTGGTCCTTACAGACTGTATGCCAAAGCTTCAGGAGGACGGCACTCTTACTGTCCATCCGTTGGCAGGCTCAAGCATGAGCCTGTTTGCGGCGCCGGCATTGGCAGGCCGGCTGAAAGACGGATTCCCGGAATCCCTCAATGGTCAGTCGCTGCTGGCCAACGCTACGGATGCACCGTACTTTGAGCGTCTTATGAACTGGTTTTCCCTCAATGGCGTGCGGATGAAGCTTGTTGCGCGGATAGACGACAGCGCATTGATCAAAGTATTCGGAAGCCAGGGCTATGGCGTGTTTGTGGCCCCGACAGTCATTCGGGAGGAGGTCTGCCGACAGTATGAGGTTGAGGAAATCGCCTCAATCAACGGCGTCGTGGATGAGCTTTTTGCAATTACCCGTGGCCGAAAAATTGCCCATGAGGGCGTCAGGGCTATCTGCGAGGCCCGTCCCGACTTTCAGAGTCCGAAGTAACTTCGAAAAAAACGATGTAAAAACCTCAGGAAATTTTATTTTATCGATCTGTGTTCCCGGCCATTATGGATTTATGAAAGGCAGCAACCCGAAGAGGAGCAGTAGCTATGAAGACGATCCACAAATTCCGTCTGGAACCGGGCAAGGAGCCTACCACGCTCACGCTCAAAGAGGGTTACAGGGTGGTGCGCAGCGAATATATCGTGCCCCACAAGGCCGTCTACCTCTGGGTGGAGCAGCCCTTGAACGTCACCACTCCCACCCTGGAGCGGCAGTTCCGCGTCGCTTTCTCGGGAGAGCCTGTGCCAGACAGCTTTGAGTATGTTGATACGGCACTGGATCCGTTTGGTCCGGAGGCGTACCACGTGTTCGCGGTGCCGGCCGGAGAGGAAACAGTCTTCAGACCCGCACACGAAGTCGCGACCGACCGTTAAGCAGTCACAGCTGGCAACACACAGCGATCTCTAACCATTCCTGGGGTCCTTCGGGGCCCTTTTTATCGGGCTTTAACCGGTAGGTGGCCTGTTTTGACCCAGATGATCGTCTCTCTGTCTACGAACGGGTGGTGCCGGCTCAGGTGGGAGCTTCGAATCCAGGTGCCCTCAGGGTAGCGGCCATGTTCGTCGCGGAATTCCCCGGACAGTACGAAAATCTCTTCGCCTCCGAAGTGTCTGTGCGGCTGGAAGACTTCATTTGCTGGCCATTTCACCAGGGCAACATGCTCATGCTCGAACTCATGCAGGGGCATAACCTGCAAGCCCCCAATGCCAGGGAGCCAGGGCGTATTGGTGGTGTCGATACGCACCGTTGACTGATCCCGCTCATTGAACTGATGCAGTTTCACCAGCAGGGTGCAGCCTTCCTTGCTGAACGGGGCGTGGCCACTTCCTGGCGGGTTGCGCATGTAAGTTCCTGCCGGATAGTCGCCGGTTTCATCGGAAAACACGCCGTCGAGAACCAGAATTTCCTCGCCGAGTGGGTGCTCGTGCCGCTTGAATGAGGCTCCGGGCTCATAACGAACAACGCTGGTTGCGTGCCCGCGCTCCGCTTCTTCTCTGGCCAGGGGTTTTCTGAGTACACCGCCGGCAGGGCTGGGAATCCATTCCTGCTCGGCAGTCCGGATCACGATCTTACGGGTAAAATCCATGTTGAGCATCGCTAACCTCAAGCACTGAGTGGGGTTTCGGGGCCCGGTTTACGTCGGCATCGCTGTGCTGGGTGCATTCACTTGATCAGCGCCTGGATGTTCCTGAATTGCGGGTGTTTGCAATGGCGCATCCACTCGAATGCCACCATTTCAAGGGTCACGACCCGTGCTCCGCTCTCGCACAGGCGATCCAGGGCTACGTCACGGTCAAACTCGTTCCGCGAGCCCGTGGCATCAGCCACCACCCAGACCTTGTAGCCGGCGTCGACAAGACTGAGGGCGGTCTGCATCATGCAGACATGGGTCTCGCAACCGCCCATTACGATGTGTTGCCGGCCTTCGGGAAGGTGATCGACGAGCCCGTCGGGACAGGCGTCAAAATGGTGTTTCGCCAGAGTCAGATGACAAAGCTCCCGAATCGCCTCAACATTATGGCCCAGCTTGTCAGGAAGCTGTTCGGTGGCCAGTACCGGCACTTCCATCAGGCCAGCTATGGTTGCAAGCGTAATACACCGGTCAGCCACCTCTTCACCGTGGCTTATGGCTGGCATGAGCTTTTCCTGTACGTCGATCAGCAGTAATGTCGATTGCTCGGCTTTCATCAGCATTGTTATTCTCCTCGTCTCTATATCGCATCTGGTGACCAAAGGTACCCGCCATGGCCCGCTGGTCCATTATTGCCGGCATCATTAACCATAGTCCTGAATCTGTCCAACCGGTAAACAGAAATGTCGGCGATTCCTGAAATTTTTTGGCGATTTTTCCAAAGGGAGTTGCCAATTGCCTGTAAAACCATTAAAGTTTGCGCCCTCAAATCAGTGACGACATCGCTGATTTGAAACGGTTTATTGGAGAGGTGGCCGAGTGGCTGAAGGCGCACGCCTGGAAAGTGTGTATACGTTAATAGCGTATCGAGGGTTCGAATCCCTCCCTCTCCGCCAATACAAAACCCCAGCAGAAATGCTGGGGTTTTTTATTGGCGGAGAGGGAGGGTAGAAAGAACCCTCGTGGGTTCGACCGAAGTCTGCAAAGCAGGCTGAGGAACGTCGGAGCAAAGCGACGACGGCCCCGAAGGGGTGAGGGCCAAAGGCCCGAATAATCCCTCCCTCTCCAGGTTCCGGCAATCGAAGGGGCGCTGGTTTCTCATTCCGTCCTCCTCCATACCAACAACCGATTATTAGCCGGCATCCCGAAATCCTCCTCGAGCACAAAGCCGGTTTCCTCAGCAAGCACCTTCAGATCCTCCATATCCCGTATCCCCATATGCGGCGCCTGCGTTCTCAACGATAGATCAAACCGCGCATTGCTCTCACTGGTGTGCCGACCGCCATAGCTGAACGGCCCATACAGACAGAAGATTCCCCCTTTCGGCAACACCTCCGAGACACCGCGAAACATTGCCTGAACCTCCTGCCAGCCCATGATATGGGCGGTATTGGCAGAAAACGCGCCGTCGATGGCGGGCAGATCGGCCCAGCTTCCACCGAGCACGTCCAGGGCCAGGGGCGCGTTGATATTGGTGAGCTCCGAGTCATCGATCCACGCCCGAGAGAGCTGGGCATTGTTGGGATGATCGGTGGGCTGCCACACCAGGTGCGGCAAGTGGCTGGCAAAGTGCACAGCGTGCTGGCCGGTGCCTGTGCCAATCTCCAGAATGGTGCCTGGCTGTTTGAAAAGTGCCTTCAGTTTTTCCAGAATCGGCGCTTTATTGTTCTCGCAGGCTTGGGAAAACGGCTTGTCCTGTTGCATGCTCGACCTTTTGAAAGGGGGTATTAGATGGCGGTATCGATGATCCGGCTCAGCGGTGATCAGATTAACTCATACATTGATGATCTCGCACGTCTGCGAATCGAAGTGTTCCGCAGCTTTCCCTACCTGTACGACGGCGATATGGCCTACGAACGTAAGTATCTGGATACCTACGCCCGCTCGCCAGAGAGCCTGTTCGTTCTGGCAATGGATGGAGAGTCGGTTATTGGTGCCGCAACCGGTATCCCGATGGATCACGAAACGGAAGAATTCAAAGGGCCGTTTATCGAGCAGGGTTATGATCCGGAAAAGATTTTCTATTTCGGCGAGTCGGTGCTGCTGCCGGATTACCGGGGGCAGGGCATCGGGGTGGCCTTTTTTGACCACCGGGAAGGCCATGCCCGGGAGCAGGGTCGTTTCACGCACTGCTGGTTCTGCGCGGTAGAGCGGCCCTCAGACCATCCGTTGAGGCCGGCCGGCTACCAGCCCCTGGACCAGTTCTGGCACAATCGCGGCTATCGCAAGGTACCGGAGCTGGCCACTACCTACACCTGGAAGGATGTGGGCCAGCCGGAAGAAACTGGCAAGCCAATGACCTTCTGGCTCAAACGAATTGCCTAGCGCACACTGAAATTGCTGAATTCCCCGGTGGGGGACTCCGGGGCGATATCAACCGCGTCCACTCTGGCATCCGGTGGCCCTTCCGCGCACCAGGTTTTCAGTTGATCCAGCCGGTCTTCGGGCCCTTCGGCGATAATCTCGACCCGACCATCGGGAAGATTGCGGGCGAAACCGGTCAGGCCCAGGGAGGACGCCTTCTGTTCCGTGGAAGCGCGGTAGTAAACGCCCTGTACCCGCCCGGATATGAGAAGTTGCCAGCGTTTGGTGTCCATGGTTTGCCCCCGCTCATTGTGTCGTGTCAGGCTTTATTTCAATCTACCGGTTCGGGCAGCACAACTTCAAGGAGCGCGGGTGCCGATGGCCAATACGCATCTGAAACACAACTCGACCGGCTACGCCGATGCCCTGATCTGCGAGGCTGAGGGCCTGGAATACCTTGCCAGCGCACTCGATGAGGCCGGTGTGATGGGCATTGGCGTCCCGCGCGTTCACCGGGTGGATGAAAACGAACTCGAAATCACCGCCATACAGTCGTCAGGTGCCTCAGATTGGGCTCGCGCGGTATTGGGCGAAGGGCTGGCCAGAATGCATGCTCTGTGTCAGAAGAACTACGGCTGGGGGCGGGACAATTACATTGGCCTGTCACCGCAACCCAATCGCTGGTGTGACAGCTGGGGCGAGTTCTTCGTTCGGGACCGTCTCGGTTACCAGGTCTCACGTGTCCGCGATGCGGGCCAGAGGAGTCGTTTCCAGAAGGTTCTGGATGAGCACGGGGCCACGCTGACTGATTGGCTGAACGCCCATTGTGAGCACCCGAGTCTGCTTCATGGTGACCTCTGGAATGGCAACGTGCTCTATGGCGCTGATGGCCCCTGGCTGATTGATCCCGCTGTTTACTGCGGTGACCGCGAGGCGGATATCGCCATGACTGAAATGTTTGGCGGCTTCGGGGAGGCGTTCTACAGGGCCTACGGCGCGATTTACCCAAGAACGCACGTTTATGGCATGAAGCGCGAGATCTATAACCTCTACCACTACCTGAACCACTACAACCTGTTTGGCGGCGGTTACCTGGTAGGCTGCCAGGCTGGTTTCGCCGCGATTGAAGCAGTAGGCCGTGGCAAGGCCTAGATCAGCCCTGCGCTTCGCAATACGAATACTCCCAGGGTCACGGTAATACTTGCCAACAGGGTGGTCAGGGCAATGATATTGGCTGCCAGCCGATCATTGCCGCCCAAGGCCTTAACCATCACGAAACTGGCCGCGGCGGTGGGGCTGGCGAAGAATAGGAACATCAGGCCCAGCTCGGGGCCACGAAAGCCCACAAGCCAGGCCGCAGCTGTACTCAGGGCGGGCAATGTCACCATCTTCATCAGGCTGGAGCTGAACGCGGTTTTGCTGTCACTTCGAATTGAGCTGAGCGATACCGTTGCGCCAATGCAGAGTAGGGCGAGCGGTAGGGTCAGGGAAGCAAAATAGTCACCGCTTGTCATTATCCAGCCTGGTAGTGTGATTTCCAGGGCGGCAACGGGAATGGCCAAAACCACCGCCAGGATGAGCGGGTTCCGGACAATATCGTGAAAGATCTTCCGCCAGTCCGTGGTCTGGCCGGGCTGGTAGGCAACCAGCACGATCACAGAGAGTATGTTGTAGGAAATTATTACCAGTCCAAGCAGGATGCCCCCGGCAGACAGGCCGAAGTCCCCGTAAAGGTTGGCAGCGAGGGCCAGGCCGACGATGCCGCAGTTGCCCCGGAATGCGCCCTGAACATAGACGCTTCGGTCTTCCCGGGCAACGCGCCAGCGGGCCCAGAGCCAGGTTGCTGCGAAGCTCGCCAGGGTTGCGCCCAGGTAAAACACCAGAAGCCCGGGATTGAACGCGGTCCCAAGATCGGCCCGGATGATGCTCAGGAATACCAGGGTCGGCAGGGTCGCCTTGAAGACCAGAGCTGAGGCCGTGTTCACAAATGCATTGTCAATCCAGCCGATCTTTCGAAGCCCGAGGCCAATAAACACCATGGCAAACACGGGCAGTGTGGTTTCCATGGTTTGCAGGAATAGGTTAATCAGGGGCATCAAAGGCGGCCTTGGGTAGAGGAGTATAAACCGATTACAGGAATTATAAGCGAGGAGGAAGCTGGGAGTCCTAACGGCATCAGGTTTTCCCTTGATCACCGGCCGGTGGCCGCCTGAATGAAAGGTAACGAAAACCCTTGCGTTCATCCATCGGGGCTAGGCTATAGTAGGCGCCGTAACCATGAGAATAAGAGGATAAGGATGGACGCCATTAATCCCACGCCCGAGCAACTGCAGAAGGTACTGGCGGATACCCCCAAGGATCAGCCGGTGGTTATGTTGAACCTGCTGCGTTTCCGTGAACGGGCCAGTTACAAGGAAGAGGCGCCGGAGCGGTCCGGCCGGGAGGCCTATAAGCTGTATATGAAGGAGGCCGCCGCCTGTGTGGAATCCGTGGGCGCAGAGGTTATCTGGTCCGGCCGCAGTGCCGGCTCGCTGATTGCGCCACCGGATGAGTCCTGGGACCAGATTGTCCTGGTTCGCTACCCCTCCATAGATGCCTTTATGGCCATGATCGAAAGCACTGAATACAAGGGTGTTGTCAGGCACCGCACCGCGGCACTGAAGGATTCCCGGCTTGTGGCGAGCGTTGAGGGCAGAATCTAGCACACCAAACGCCGCGTCCGGCGGCAGGTAGCCGAACAGTGAAGATGATTTTCTGACGCAACGATTGCAATAAAAGGGTCACAAAATTGGCATACCATCCGCGGCATAGCCCGCTGTTGGAGTTGTCATGTTCGGCACAGTAAGAACCCGGATTTTGTTTTTCGCTTTTCTCTCGGCCTTTGCCCTGGCAGGACTCGCTGCTCTCTCCTGGAGCATTATCCTGAAAGCAGAGGGCGCCTCCGAAACCCTGATCCAAACCAACCTTAATGAAACTTGGCTACTGGCTGACCTGGAGCAGGATCATCGCCACCTTCAGAATCTCGCCTTCAAGATCAAGGCCCAATTGTTGCTCTGGGATGAGATTGAGACGGAGTTCAGCCGGTTGGAAAACCTGTTGCCTGGGCACTGGGCCAGACTGGAGGCCGAGGAGGGCTTAAAACGCTGGGCGAACGTGAACAGGGAGAACTTTAAACGGGTCCAGGCCCTGATGGCCCGGATGAAAGAGGGTATTGGAGAGAAAAGTTATTATCGTGTCGGGCAGGTCGTGGATTTTGACTTGTTCCCTACGATGGAGCCGATGCTCGAGGCTATCAGCGAGCGCCAGATCGAAAGCCGTGGATCGGTTTCGACCGGGGCCGACGAATTGCTTTCGTTCCTCTCGGGGCAACAAAACTTCCTGGTCGCCGGTTCCGTGTCCTTCCTGCTCATTGTCGTGGCCATGACATGGTGGCTGAGACAGTCCGTGATCCTGCGACTACAGTGGATGGAGCGCGATCTCGTTGCCATGGAGAAAAACGCAGACCTGACCCGGGTACCGGTTCTGAAGGGGCGGGACGAGGTGGCCGGGGTGGCAAAGGCACTGGGTGGGCTGGTCTCCCGATTTGAGCATTTCATCAGAGACATCCGCTCTGCCGCTGGTAGTCTGGATGAACGCTCCGGTGCCCTGGATAGCGGTGCAGAGTCGCTCCAGGCTGCGTCTGAGAACACCCGGAAGCAGATCCATGACGTCAGCCAGTCTATGGCGGCGATTGCCGATCAGGTCTCGGCGATTCAGCGGGCCACGGACGAGTCGGGTAGCACGGTGAAAACAGCGGTTGCAGCTAACGACGAAGTCCAGAACCGGCTTACGAACAGTGAAGCGGCGGCTGAACACACGGTGGATGTGATTTCCCGTGTCTCCGGTTCCATTCATGCCCTGAACGAGTCCACCGGCAAGATTGAGCAGGTAATCGGCGTGATTGCGGATATTGCAGAGCAGACCAATTTGTTGGCCCTGAACGCGGCTATTGAGGCGGCCCGGGCTGGTGAGTATGGCCGGGGTTTTGCTGTGGTGGCCGATGAAGTACGGACTCTTTCCCGCCGCACGTCCGATTCCACCCGGGATATTTCCCAATGGGTTCAGGATCTGGTGTCCGGAGTCAGCAGTGTTGATGACCAGTTGGACGAGATGCGTGAGGCGGGCCAAAGCAACCGTGAACACCTGGCAGCACTCAAGAGCCACCTCGAATCGTTGAAAGGGCAGTTCGTTGATCTGGAGAGCCACAGTGCCGAGATCAGTTCTGCCGTGGCGCTACAGCGAGATGAGATCGGGCGGGTGGGCCGCCGTTCCAGGGCGCTCGATGAAAGCGCCGATTTATTGATCCGTAGTGTTGAGCAGACCCGAACCATCAGCGAAGCCCTGAGGCAGGAATCCGTTTCGATGCGAAAATTGATCGCTCGGTTCAGGACCGCCGGAGAAAACGTCTGACAGACGCGCAGCCCGCCCGGTGTGTTCTGCCGGACTTTTGTCTCACCGCTATTATCCTTACTATGGTGGTCCCACAGGAGGTAGTATGACAAGCAGCACCGAACATCAGCCCCAGCAGGATCCCAGGCAGGAAAAGTTTACCGTTGATACCGGGCTGTTAACGGAGGATCAGCTTCTGGGCCTGGTGGAAGAGTACTGCACCCGTTTTCACGGACTGAACGACACCGAAAACCCCATGGGTGAACGGAATCGAGTGCTGGCTGCGGTTCGCCGGGGCGATCTGGTGGTCTGGTTTGACCCCGTAGAGAATGCCGCGGGCCTGGATGTGCCTGCATAGGCGGCATGTCTGTTATGGTATTTAGGCTTGCACCTACCCGGGGCCGGAACTAAACGTTACAATCGCGCTGTTTTCCCGAAAGCCATGTGCGAGGTGAATTTTGATCAGGGTACTGGTTGTTGATGACCACGATCTGGTGAGATCCGGTATTACCCGGATGCTGGCGGATAACCCGGACATAGAAGTCATCGGGCAGGCTTCCTCCGGAGAGGACGCGATTGATTTTGTGCGCAAGCAGCGTCCGGACATTGTCCTGATGGACATCCGTATGCCCGGCATCGGGGGGCTTGAGGCGACCCGCCGCATCCTCCGGATTGATGATTCCCTTCGTGTGATTGTTGTTACCGCCTGCGCGGACGACCCCTATCCGGCCCGCGTGATGCAAAGCGGTGCCACGGCTTATATAACCAAGGGCGCAGACATCAGGGAGATGGTTCGCGCCATTCGCATGGCCCATACGGGGCAGCGCTACATCAGCCCGGAAATCGCCCAGAAAATGGCGCTGAAACAGCTTGGCGGCGGCGACCGCGACGAAGACGGTGAACTGACGCTGTTTGACCGGCTTTCAGAGCGGGAAATGCAGATTGCGATGATGGTCGTAGGCTGCCAGAAAGTGCAGGACATTTCCGACAAGCTGTGCCTGAGCCCGAAAACGGTCAACAGCTATCGCTACCGGATTTTCGAGAAACTGGAAATTTCCAGTGATGTTGAATTGGCCCTGATGGCAGTGCGGCTCGGGTTGCTTGATGCCGACAAGGTCTGACCCTGAGAGTAACAATATAGGGGAGTTTGACAGCAAGAGCTTCCTGAAGCGACTCACGGAGCGGCCCGGCGTCTACCGAATGTATGACGAGGGTGGCTCGGTGCTGTACGTCGGCAAGGCCCGTAATCTGAAAAAGCGGGTCGGCAGCTACTTCCGCAAGACTGGCCTGGCGCCGAAAACCGAAGCACTGGTTGCAAAAATTACCGCAATCGAAGTCACGATTACCGGCAGTGAAACCGAGGCCCTGCTGCTTGAGCAGAACCTGATCAAGTCGTTGCGCCCCCCGTATAATATTCTTCTCCGGGACGATAAGTCCTATCCCTATATCTACCTGTCCTCCCACAGCGACTATCCCTCGCTGACGTTTCGTCGGGGACGCACCAAGAAAGGCGGTGGAACCTGGTTCGGGCCGTTTCCCAGCTCCGGAGCGGTCAAGGAAAGCCTTAATGTTCTACAAAAGGTTTTTCGCATAAGATCCTGTAGTGAAAGTTATTTCAGGAATCGGACGCGACCCTGTCTGCAGTATCAGATCAACCGCTGTACCGCCCCCTGTGTGGGCTATGTCACGCCGGAGGAATACCAGCAGGACATCCGCCACGCGACCATGTTTCTGGAGGGGAAGAACCCCGCCATCATCCATGACCTGATGAACGCCATGGAGGCGGCCTCGAAGAGCCTCGAATTTGAGAAGGCGGCGGCCTACCGGGACCAGATCAACCACCTGCGCCACGTTCAGGAACAGCAGTCGGTGGATGGCGAAGGCGGAGATGCCGATGTGGTCGCCATTGCCCAGGATGCCGGGGTTGTCTGTATTGTGGTTATCGTTGTTCGTGGCGGCCGGGTGCTGGGCACCAAGGACTACTTTCCCCGATACTCCATCGAACAGACCGAAGGCGAGCTGCTCAGTGCCTTCCTTGGCCAGTATTATTTTGGCGGTAGCACCCGCCGGGAGATTCCGCGGGATGTCCTTGTGCCGGTTGAAGTGGAGGGCCAGGAGTTGCTCGCCCGGGCACTCACCGAGTCCGCCAACCGGGAAACCCGGATTCGTGGCAATGTCCGCGGTGAACGGCGCCGATGGCTTGAACTGGCCATGACCAACGCCCGCCAGACCCTGCTCACGCATCTTGCCAGTAAGGAGACCGTGTACCGGCGGCTACTGGCCCTGCGTGATTTGCTGGAATTACCGGAAACGCCTTCACGCATGGAATGCTTTGATATCAGCCACAGCCATGGGGAAAATACCGTCGCATCCTGCGTGGTTTTCGATGAGAATGGCCCTCTGAAGAGCGATTACCGCCTATACAATATCGGGGGCGTGACCGCCGGCGATGACTATGCCGCCATGCGCCAGGTCCTGAGCCGCCGCTACAAACGGATGGTGACCGGAGACGGCAAACGCCCGGATCTGGTCTTTATCGATGGCGGTAAAGGACAGTTGAACATTGCCCGGGAAGTGTTTGATGAGCTTGAGATTTCCGATATACCGCTGATCGGTGTCGCCAAGGGCGTGACCCGTCGCGCGGGCATGGAGCAGCTCATTGACGCCATGACCGGCGACCTGTTCCGGGTGCCGGCGGATTCTCCGGCGCTGCACCTGATCCAGCACATCCGGGATGAGTCACATCGCTTCGCCATCACCGGGCATCGGGCACGAAGGGACAAAAAGCGCCGGCAGTCTACACTGGAAGGCATTGAAGGGGTGGGGCCTAAGAAGCGCCGCGACCTGATCCGATATTTCGGGGGCATACAGGAAATCCGTAAAGCCGGGGTTGATGAAATGGCCAAGGTGCCGGGCATCAGCAAGTCACTGGCGGAAACCATATACGCAGCACTGCACGACGAGTAAGGACGGCATGAATATACCTAATATCCTCACGCTCTCACGCATCATCATGATCCCGGTGTTTGTGGTGATTTTTTACCTGCCGGTGGGGTGGAGCTACCTCGTGAGTGCCGCAATTTTCGCGCTGGCAGCGGCCACGGACTGGCTGGACGGATACCTGGCCCGAAAGCTCGACCAGAGCACCCCGTTTGGCGCCTTTCTTGATCCGGTGGCTGACAAGCTGATGGTGGCCGTGGCTCTGGCGGTGCTCATCGAGGAGCATTCCGCAATTTTGCTGACCATTCCGGCTACCGTTATTATTGGCCGGGAAATCGTCATTTCCGCCCTGCGTGAGTGGATGGCGGAAATCGGCAGCCGTGCCAGCGTTGCCGTCTCTTACATCGGCAAGATCAAAACAACGGCGCAGATGGCTGCCATTGTGGGGTTGCTGGCGTTTCCTCCCGGCGTTCCCTGGGCCGATGTTGCGCTGGCACTGCTCTACATCGCCGCAACTCTCACACTGTGGTCCATGGTGCTGTATCTTAAGGCTGCCTGGGCTGATCTGTTTCCGGAGAAGGTGGCAGGTGAGACGGATAGTCACACTTCGTAGCCCATTCAATAACCCTGGCGGCGAGGTCGCTGCCAGCGGCGCCGAAGGCTTCAACAATCTGGTCAACAGACGTGCCCGAAGCAGGCTCCTCAACCCGGACATGGCGGGTGCACAGGCTTGCCCTTGATCGGTTGTGAATCATCTGAAGGTGCAGCTCAATTACCACCTCTGGTTCGGATTCCGGATTCTCCGCGTGAAAGCCCGAAAGTTCTGTTACCAGGGTAAGCTCCGCCTGGGTCGGGTTGGTGTCGGTAATAACCCTGGTGTAGGCGCCACTCTGGCGAAGCGTACTGACCAGCATGTCCCGGGCCATCGCCGGCATCGTATCCCGCCAGCGAACACCTTCATAGGCCCTGAACTCCCGGGGCGTTGGCTTGGCCAGAATCAGCGAACCATTGAAAGGCTCTGAGGCGTAGGGTGTATCGACGCGAAGGGAGGCCGAAACCGGTTGCCCGGACTGCTGGATTGCTTCGGGCAGAGCCAAGTCCATAACACGGGGTGGGTCCGGGTTCGGAAACACCGTGCAGCCGCCGGCCAGGGCGATACCAAGAATAAGCGTAAGCCTGACGATTGCGCTCAATGTCACGGTGCCAACTCCTTCATTGTTTCATTACCGAACAGCGTGCCCGTGGGATCCTGTTCCAGGCGGCGGGTAAACTGATTCAGGCTGCGCAGGGTGGACCTGAGCTCTCTCAGCGCAGGCGCTAGCTCACCCATCCCCTGAAGCCCGGAATCCATGGCGCCCCGGTTGTCGCGCGTCAGCTGATCGATTCTGGACATGGTGGTGTAAATAACCTCTAGGGTTTTATCCATGGACTTCAGAACCCGCCGTCCGTCAGTCTGCAGCAATTCATTGGCGTTATCCGAGACCCGGGAAACCTTGATGGCAGCCTCCTCGGCACGAGTGCCGGCAGCATCAAACCGGTCCAGCAGAGCCGACAGCTGCTCCCGGCGGGCGATCAGGGCGTCGGTGGCTTCACGGGTGTTCTGCGCAATGGCTGCCATGTTCTCAAGGTTATCCCCGGACAACAGTTTGGTGGCGTTGGTAAGCAGGAGGTCCGCCTTGGCCAGGAGTTGCTCGCCGTTGGTAAGGAGACTATTGAATGCAGAGGGCGCCGCTACGATCACCGGGGGATTGTCGCGATCCCCCTTAAGTACAGGCCGGTCGGGGGTGCCACCACTGAACTGCACACTCATGCTCCCGGTAATGTTCGCCAGCACGAGCCCTGCCTTGGTGTTGTCACGAATGGGTACAGACTGATCAACCCGAACAATCACCCGGACACGACCAGGGTTTTCTGAGTCGAGGGTCAGCGTCATCACATCACCCACCTGCACGCCGCTGTAAAGAACCGGATTACCTTCAGCCAGACCGCTGACAGCGTGGTCAAAGACAATTTCGTAGTAAGCCCATTCCCGGTCGGCAGATGATTTTGCCAGCCACAGGGAAAAAATCAGGGCTGCCCCGAACGCGATGATGGTGAACAGGCCAATGATCAGGTGATGGGCCCTGGGCTCCATGGTGACTACTCCTGATTTCGTATCTGTGAATGATCCCTGAAGGCGTAACTGGCTGCGCGGCCGCGGGGGCCGTTAAAATAGTCCTGAATCCACGTGTCCTCCATGGTGGCAACCGTCTCCAGAGTATCAGCTACCAGCACGCGGCGCTGTGACAGTACCGCAACCCTGTCACAGGTTGAATACAGAGTGTCGAGGTCATGGGTGACCAGGAATACCGTCAGCCCAAGGGCGTCCCGTAGCGTCACAATGAGGCGGTCGAAGCCAGCGGCGCCGATGGGGTCCAGCCCGGCGGTGGGCTCGTCCAGAAACAGGATTTCGGGATCCAGGGCCAGCGCTCTTGCCAGGCTCGCCCGTTTGACCATGCCACCGGAGAGTTCAGACGGGTATTTCACGGCGGCCTCCGGTGGTAGCCCGGTAAGTGCCAGTTTCATTCCTGCCAGCTTTTCCGCCTCCGGCCTTTTCAGTCCGGCGTGTTCAATCAGGGGTACCGCGATATTCTCCTGCAGGTTTAGGGAGGTGAACAGGGCGCCCCCCTGGAACAGAACGCCAAATCGTTGCTCAACCCTAGAACGGGCCCTCGCCGGGAGTTGTGTAAGGTCCTGGTCAAAGACCCGAATATGGCCGGAGGTGGGCGCGATGAGCCCGACAATACTTCGCAGGAGCACGGTTTTACCGGTTCCCGAGCCACCAACCACGCCCAGAATTTCGCCCCTGAGAAGGTCCAGTTCCAGGTTTTCATGGACAATATGGTCACCGAACCGGTTGCACAGTTCGCGCACTTCGATCACGGGTTCCGTAGCGATTTTGGTTTTTAGGGTTGCACTCATCAGCGCCATGATTACCAGCCCATTTCCATAAAGAATAGTGCAGCAATGGAGTCCAGCAGAATGACCATGAAAATAGACTGGACGACACTGGCGGTTGTGTGTTCCCCAACGGATTGCGCACTGCCTTCAACCTTGAATCCCTCAAGGCAGCCGATAACCGCTATCAGAAAGGCAAAAACCGGAGCTTTAACCAGACCCACCAGGAAATGCTTCAGTGCAATATCGCGCTCAGCAATGGCCATGAACTGAATGGGCGAGATATCCAGCACCAGGGCACACACCACGGCCCCGCCAACTATCCCCGAGATCATTCCGACAAAGGTAAGAATCGGCAGGCTGACCATCATAGCCATTACCCGTGGCAGTACCAGTAGTTCAATGGGATTGAGCCCCAGGGTGCGAATGGCATCCAGCTCTTCATTAACCTTCATGGCGCCTATGTGTGCCGTAAAAGCGCTGGCGGTGCGGCCGGCCAGAAGAATGGCAGCGAGGAGCACACCGAACTCCCGGAGGAATGAAAATGCCACCAGGTTGACGGTATAAATGGTAGCGCCGAAGCTCTCCAGTACCGTGGCGCCAAGGAAGGCCACAACGGCACCGACCAGAAAAGTGAGCAATGCCACGATGGGCAGTGCATTCAGCCCGGTATCATGAACAGCCGCTACAAACGGCGTCATTCGCCAGCGTCCTGGCCTGGGCAGGTTCCAGACCAGAGTAGCCAGGGTCTGGCCGATAAAGCCCACGAGAATCCACAGCAGCCGGAAGATGCTTTCCACCTTCTGGCCGGTTCCGGTGATAAAGCTCCAGAGCAGGGAGGGGGTCGCACGGCCCGGTGGGGGCTGGTCTTTCATCGCTTCGCAGACGGCCGCAATCAGGGCGGATTTCTCGCGGGGTAACTCTCCGGGGGCCGATGCCGCTTCCAGCAAGCGGTCCGGCCCGACCAACGAGGCCAGCTGTGAGGCGCCGGCGGTATCAATCCGGTCCAATCGGGAGAGGTCAACCGGTAACCTGCTGATCTCTTGTACAGACACAGAAGACGCCACCGATGTCAGCGCCCGGTAATGGCTCAGTAACCAGTCACCGGCGACCCTGAGGGTGCCGGCTTCAACGGTCACGGAGCCCGGGCCGGAGAAAGGTCTTTGTGGATCGGTCTGCTTGGAAGAAACGGGACTGGGCACGTTCTGTCGAATCCATAAGTGATGTTACTGGCCAGTCACTAGCTTAGAGAGTGCGGTGAATCTCTGCCAGTGGGGAAGCTGCTTCATCGTATCTTGTGTTCGTGATAGGCCAAACTTTACCCACAAACCCCCATAAAACAAAACCTTGATAAAAAACTATTGACGCCTGAACGGTAATCCGTAGAATACGCAGCCGTTGACGGGGCAATGCCTCTTGGCGAAGAGCGGGAATAGCTCAGTTGGTAGAGCACAACCTTGCCAAGGTTGGGGTCGCGAGTTCGAATCTCGTTTCCCGCTCCAATTTCAAGTCTCTCAATGCCCACCTGAGAGCACAAAGATCCGATTTCTTCGATCTTTCCCGGCGCGGTGGCAGAGTGGTTATGCAGCGGACTGCAACTCCGTGTACGCCGGTTCGATTCCGACCCGCGCCTCCATTTTTATGTCAAAAAACCAATGCCTTATGGCATTTCAGTTCTGTTGATTTCCTCACCCGAAAAATATCCAAATTACACCCAAAGTATTTTTAGGGGGTTAGCCCTCGTGGTCTGTTGTCAGTGGCGAGCGTAGCGCAGCCGCTGACAACACAGTCCGACTTAATTGACCCTGTTAGCGATTCTTGGGCCTTTCCGCGAACACTATCGCGTGATTTTGGACAGGAGATCCGGGTTCATGACAAGATTTCTTACCCCATGAGCATGGTCTTCATCGAAGGCATTGCCTTTGCACCACTTGCCAACCGACTCAATATTGACCTTAGCGACTTTGGGGCGAACGCCCCAGGCAACCTGAAAAGGAGAGCCTTTTTCATTGTAACCAGGCCCTGTGGTGGAACCGGCGTATTGAACAGAAGTTCCGGTATCGTTAGGGATATTCAATGCTTGTTGAAATCCGTTTCTCTCTCCGTACTGGGTTAGTTCGCCGAAATTACCTGCACTTTTGTCATTAACGAGGACATAAACTTGAGTCTCTACGCGCAATTGCGGATTCTTAATCGAGTCGTTGAAACAAGAACCCAAAGTTGGTCCTGGATTTATCTGAGCGGTTGAGTGTACGTAGTGGACCTCAATCGTGTCTCCAGGATAAAGGCTGCCGTGTTTGCTTGGGCATACTTCGTGGTCGAGAGGGGATAACTCCGCCTTTGTCAATTGCCCTGAATACTGGTAACCGCTCAGATATCCGTGGCCATCACCATTACCGGCATACTTGGTGAATTCACCGCCTTTGTGCTCCGCATTTTTGTGAAAGTGTATATTACACAGATTCATCTGCGAATACGCAGGGGCAGCGTTGAAAGCAACACTGTTACTACCGTTGACCGAGTCAATATCGCGTGGTGATTGAGGCCCAAACCCCTTGCCCTCAGTATTTTTTGCCAACTTGTCCCGTTGCTGGGCAATGACTTCATCCGAGACTGGATCTTGACCGCTAGATAGCGTGTCTTTGGCGATCACGTTAAATGGCATTAGTGCCACAGTTGCTAGAACGAAAAGCGTTTTTGCTTCCATTATTTTAACTCCTATTTAGTTAGTGGATGTTGAGAGTCTGTCTTATTGGCGCTGGGGGAGGTGACGACTCGCTAACCCGGAGCACACTGGCGGGCTTTACGGAGCAAAGTGGCGAAAAGGCCGTCCGAGTGACGCGTATTGATACTGATTGAGTTTTCTCCTCAGCCTAGTGGTTGCCCGCCAAGCTGGAAGGCAACGAAGCACAACAAGGGTGAAAACTCATGAACTTTTACCATAGCACTCACCGCCATTATCCTGAAATTGATCGCATCGTCCAGCACGGGGCGATGCTCAAGGCCCATGTGGTCAACACCACCAGCCAGTACAACCTGCCACCGAACAAAGTGAAAGCTCCGCGGCCCGGTGATACTTGAACAAGCACTGGATGCCGTGGGCAACCAGTGCACCAGATTTAACGGTTGGGTTACCGCCCTTCTCCTATTGGCCTGATTTTCACTCTAGACCCGTCAAGTTTGATCTTTGAACAGGGAATACCATGAGTAACGCGACACAGCAGTTAAAAGCCCAGGAGCGTCGAACCGGAAGTTTCTGACTTTCCCCTCATGACTGCATTGCTTTGGGCGTCGAGGAATATATCTTCCAGGACCTCTCCAGAAACAAAAGAAGATTTGAGAGTTTTTCCCGGATTTCCCGGACATTGATTGTCTGCATAACCTTTACACAATTTGTGTACGCAATGAGTGTGCTCACGATCCGGGTTTGGTCGTAATTCAAAGCCCCGGGGTATTTTTGGTTTCCGGGTCCTGGTTCGATCTAAAGCTTGAATAATTCGAGCGCTCGTTCTATTTTTATGTTCCGGAGGTCGAAATATGAACAATTCCAATAATACGAACCCTGGTAATACAAACCGTCCCCTGCGCGTTGACGGCAAGACTGCACTGGTTACGGGTGCGGCTGGCGGCCTGGGCCACAGCTTTACCCGATGTCTGCTGGAGGCCGGTGCCACGGTCATTGTCAGTGGCCGCCGCCGCGAGGCACTGGAGTCCCTCAAGGGTGCATTTCCCGAGCATGCCGACCGCATCCATGTGGTCACCATGGATGTCACCGACGAGGCAAGCGTCACTGAAGCGTTCGACACCATGGCCGGTGACATCGCCACCCCCGATGTCGTGGTTTCCAATGCCGGCGTGGCGACCAGCAAGAAGGCCCTGGACCTGGCCGGTTCGGACTGGGACCGGGTGATCGACACCAATCTCAAAGGTTGCTGGCTGGTCAGCAATGAAGCGGCGCGCCGCCTCTGCGCAATCAACCAGGGCGGCAGCATCATCATGATTTCTTCCATCCTTGGCCATCGGGTGGCCGGCAACGTGGCGCCCTATGCCGCCGCAAAGGCCGGTGTTGAGCAACTGACCCGTGCCCTTGCGCTGGAATGGGCCCGTTACGGTATCCGCGTCAACGCGCTGGCACCGGGGTACATTGAAACCGACCTGAACCGTGATTTCTTCGCCAGTGAACCCGGCCAGAAAATGATCCGCCGCATCCCCCAGCGTCGTCTGGGGCAGGCCGATGATCTCAGCGGTCCGTTGCTGCTTCTGGCTTCAGGACTTTCCGACTACATGACCGGCAGCACCCTTGTGGTGGATGGTGGTCATCTTCAATCCTCGCTGTAAGGAGTGGGCTGTGGACTTCAATCTGGACGCCAGGAACGAGTCGTACCGAAAACGCATCCGGGATTTTGTGGAGCAGGAACTGTTGCCGCTGGAGCAGAACCCGGAGGCCTACGATGAGCATGAGAACATTGCGCACGACCACCTTGAGAAGATGCGCGCCAAGGCAAAACAGCAGGGCCTGTGGTGCCTGCAGATTCCTGGGCGCCTGGGCGGCCAGGGGCTTGATGTCTCCGGTATGGCGGCCTGTTACGAGGAGATGAACCGCTCGATTTTCGGGCCGGTGGTGTTCAATTCCTCGGCACCGGACGACGGCAACATGATCCTGCTGGCGAAGGTGGCGACCGAGGCCCAGCAGAAGCGCTGGCTCAAACCCATCGTGGAGGGCAAGGTACGGTCTTCGTTTGCCATGACCGAACCGCCCCCCGGCTGCGGCTCGGATCCCGGCATGATGCAGACCACTGCCACGCGCAAGGGCAACCGGTGGGTCATCCACGGCCACAAGCACTATATTACCGGCGCCGCCGAAGCGTCCCATTTCATTCTGATTGCCCGGACGTCTGACGACACCCGCAAGGGACTTAGCGCCTTTCTGTTCCACAAGGACGATCCGGGCTGGGAGATCGTCCGGCGGATTCCGATCATGGGGCCGGAAGAGCACGGCGGCCATTGCGAACTCCGGTTCGATGGCCTGGAAATTTCGGATGAGAACCGGCTGATGGAGGTCGGTGACGGCCTCAAGGTCACCCAGATCCGCCTGGGCACGGCCCGTCTGACCCACTGCATGCGCTGGCTCGGCCTGGCCCGTCGCTCCCTGGAGATTGCCACCGAGTATGTCGATACCCGGGAATCCTTCGGTCAGACCCTGGCCCAGCGCGAGGGCGTGCAGTGGCTGCTGGGCGAGGCCGCGATGGAGATCCAGATCGGCCGGCTATTGACCATGCACGCTGCCTGGAAGCTGGACCAGGGTGACTTCGCCCGCAAGGAAGTTTCCATGGCCAAGGTCGCGGTGGCCGACACCCTGCACAAGGCGGTGGATACGGCCATTCAGTTGTGCGGCGCCCGGGGTTATTCCAAGGATACCCCGCTGGAATGGATCTACCGTTATGCCCGCCAGGCGCGGTTGGTGGATGGTGCCTCGGAAATACACAAGATGGTGTTCTCGAAGACTCTGCTGGCGGAGCGCACGGACTTCTGGCACTGGGGGGTGAAGGCCTGATGCCTGCGCTTGCCGACACATTCAGCGCCTTCATTGCCCGGCAAGCCGGCGCCCGGAGTGCCCGGGTTATCGGTTTCGACAAGCTCTCCGGGGGCGCCATCCAGGACAACTTCGGGCTGACCCTGGAGTTGGAGGGCGGCAGCCGGCCGGGGCGGCAGGCATTTGTGGTCCGGCAGGACGCCCCCTCCGGGGTGGCGGAGAGCCTGTCCAGGCCCGAGGAATTCCAGGTTTTGCAGGCGGCGTTTCAGGCCGGGGTTACCGCCCCGGAGCCGCTCTGGCTGTGCGAGGATACTGAGGTCAGTGGGCGGGTGTTCTATGTCATGACCCGGGCGCCGGGCAGCGCGTCTCCACGCAAGCTGGTCAGGGCGGATTTCACCGAAGATCAGCGTCGCCACATCGTGCGTCGGCTGGGTGCCGAGCTCGCCAGGCTGCACATGGTGCGGCCACCGCAGGAGTCGCTGGCCTTCCTGGCGCTGCCCGATCCGGACAATCCGGCCCTGAGTCGGGTCGCGCTGTATCGCCGTTATCTGGAAGAAATCGGTGACCCCCATCCGGTACTGGAGTGGGCGCTGAACTGGCTGGAGGACCATGCGCCGGAACCGGGCCCGACGGTGCTGTGCCACTGCGATTTCCGGACCGGCAACTACATGATGGATGGCGCCGAGCTGACCGCTGTCCTGGACTGGGAATTCGCCGCCTGGAGCGATCCCTGTGAGGATCTGGGCTGGCTCTGTTGCCGCAGTTGGCGGTTCGGGGCGGATGACCGGGAAGTTGGTGGCGTTGGAGCTAAACAGGATCTTCTGGACGGTTACCGGGAAGCAAGCGGCACCGGCCTTGATCCGGCGGTGGTGAGTTACTGGGAAGTCATGGCCCTGGTGCGCTGGGCGATGATCGCCTTGCAGCAGGCGCGCAGGCACATGTCCGGTGAACAGCGTTCGCTGGAGCTGGCACTGACCGGCCGCATGGTGGCCGAGATGGAATCCGACCTGCTGAACCAGATCCAGGAACGGGAGGATGGGCTATGATCAATCAGCCGGAAACCCGGGATTTGCTCACCGAGGCCCGCCAGGTGTTGCTGGATTCAGTGGCCCCGGAACTGACGGGAGAGCGCAAGTATCAGGCGCTGATGGTTGCCAATGCCATGGGTATGGCAATCCGGGAGCTTGAGCAGCGCGAACAGGGCCAGTCGGAGCAAACCGACCAGACCGTCCAGGCATTCCTGGCAGAGCAATCCCTTGAAGCCAGCGCCGGTGAAGATGAAACAGCCCTTGCCCGGGCCATTCGGGAGCGTCACCTCGATGGAGCGGATCCGGCCCTGCGATCAGTGCTCCGAACCCTCACGGAGGGCCGGTTGCGGATCAACAACCCCGGCTACCTGAAACGGTGAAGCATGAACAAGTACAACAAACTCGACAAGACAGCCGCCAACCACTCCGCGCTGACACCACTGAGTCTGCTTCAGCGCTCGGCACGGATCTTCCCGGACAAGCGGGCAGTCATCGACGATGACCGGACACTGTCCTACCAACAGCTCTACCAGCGCTGTCGCCAGATGGGCGATGCGCTTCGTCGCCGCGGCATCAATCCCGGCGACACGGTGGCCATCCTATGCCCGAACAGTCATGAGATGCTGGAGTCCCACTACTCGGTGCCGATGACCGGCGCGGTGCTCAATTCGATCAATATCCGCCTGGACGCGGCCACGATATCCTTTGTCCTGGCCCATGGCGAAGCCCGGGTACTGTTCTACGACACCCAGTGGGAGAACGAGGTCCGGGCCGCTATTGCCGAGCTGGAGGTGTCGCCGCTGCTGGTGGCCATCGAGCGCAAGGCGGGGGCGAGCGCGGGCCTGGCGGACCTGGGCTACGAGCATCTGCTGACGGAGGGCGATCCGGAGGCCTGCTGGCAACGGCCCGCCGATGAATGGCACGCCATCACCCTGAATTACACCTCCGGTACCACCGGCAATCCCAAAGGCGTGGTCTACCACCATCGCGGCGCCTACCTGGCGGCCATGACCAACGCCATGGTATTCAATATGACCGCCGAGACCGTCTACCTGTGGACCCTGCCGATGTTCCACTGCAACGGCTGGGCCTACACCTGGGCGATCACGGCGGTGGGCGGCACCCACGTCTGCCTGCGGGAGGTGGACGCCATGGAAATCTACCGCCGGATCGAGGGCTACGGTGTGACCCACATGTGCGGCGCGCCGGTGGTGATGAACATGCTGCTGCAGGAGCTGGGGCGCGAGGGCCTGACGCTCTCCCGGCCCGCCCACTTTGCCCTGGGTGGGGCGGCGCCCCCCAGCAGCGTGATCCACAAGGCGGAGGAGATCGGCTTCCGGATTACCCACCTTTATGGCCTGACGGAGACATTCGGGCCTTCGACGCTGTGTGTGCCCCAGCCGGAATGGCAGCAGCTGCCGCTGGAGGAACGGGCAGTGAAAATGTCCCGCCAGGGTGTTCCCACCCATGGTCTGGACGAGGTCGCAGTGCTGGATATGGTCAGTGGGGAACCGCTGCCTGCCGATGGCGACACCATGGGAGAGATCTGTATCCGTGGCAATACCGTGATGAAGGGCTACCTGAAGAATGCGGAAGCCACGGAAAAGGCGTTCAGGGACGGCTGGTTCCACACAGGTGACCTGGGCGTCATGCATCCGGATCACTATGTTGAAATCCGGGACCGGGCCAAGGACGTGATCATCTCCGGCGGCGAGAACATTTCCAGCCTGGAGGTCGAGGAGGTCCTTTACCGGCACCCGAAGGTTTCCGAGGCGGCGGTGGTGGCAATGGCCGACGAAAAGTGGGGCGAAGTACCCTGTGCCTTTGTCAATCCGGTCGACGGCGGCGAGACACCCACCGCCGAGGAGATTATTGCCTTTTGCCGGGAGCACATGGCGCACTTCAAGGCGCCGCGGAAGGTGGTGCTTGGTGAATTGCCCAAGACCGCCACCGGCAAGATCCGCAAAAACATTCTCCGGGACTCTCTGTCACGATGACAGGGCTGTCACGATGACCGGGCTGTCACGATGACCGGGCTGTCCCGATGATTGGGCTGACCATGGTCGGCGGGAGGTTGCGATAGCGCGAACAACGCATTCACAGCGATGAAAACCGGGCCGGATTCAACGGGCCTGCAAGTTCCAGTGACAACAAAGACAAGAGCACAGGAGCATTATCATGAAAACAACGAGCATCAGGAAACTCCTGGTTGCGATGACCGCAGCCGCTACGCTGGGTACCGCCGGTACCAGTTATGCCGAGGATCCGATCCGGATCGGGGGCATCTACATTCTCTCCGGCAGTGCCGCCACCTACGGTGAGTTTGCCCAGAAGGGCATCAACCTTGCGGTGGACGAAATCAACGCTTCGGGCGGCATCCTGGGTCGCCAGGTCGAAATGGTCTATGAGGACAGCCAGGGCAAGGCATCGGTAGCCATTCAGGCAGCCCGGAAACTGGTTTACTCCGAGGGTGTTGACGCCCTGGTGGGTCTGGACAGCTCGGGTGTTGCCCAGGGTATGGTTCCGACCATGCCAGAGCTGCAGAAGCCGCTGATCATCACCCACGCCGCGACGCCGGATGTCACCGGCAAACTGTGTAATCCGTTTACCTACCGCATCAGTGTAAACGTGGCCCAGAACATGAAAGCCGCCGCTCTGGTGGCCGCGGAAACCGACGCCACCAACTGGACCACCATTGGTCCGGACTATGCCTTTGGCCATCAGTCCTGGGAGTTCTTCGGTAACTACCTCAAGGAAATAAAGCCGGATGTGAACCTGATGTCGGAGACTAACTTTCCGCGCTTCGGGGCCGAGGATTTCACCCCGTTCATTGACCGTGTAATGGGCTCCGACGCCGAGGGTGTGCTGATCTCCGTCTGGGGTGGTGACCTGGTCAACTTTATCCGCCAGGCTAATACCCGTGGGTTCTTCGAAAAGGACCTGGAGGTGATGTTTACCGTCGGTGCCGCGACCGAGGTGCTCTCCGCCCTGGGCGACGAAATGCCAGAGGGTGTGCATCTGTCCACGCGTTACTGGTATGAGGCCTATGACAACGCGGTGAATGATCGCTTCGTCAAGGCGTACATCGACGCCTACGGTACTCCCCCGAGCTACAACGCCGAGGGGGCCTATGCGGCTATCTATGCCTATAAAAAGGCCATGGAAACAGCCGGTACCACCGAAGGTCCTGCCGTCGCCAGGGCGCTCAGCGGCATGAGCCTGGAGGCGCCGAACGGCACGGTGACTTTCCGTGAGGGTGATCACCAGGCGATGGTCAGTCCGAACTGGGGTGTTTCCGGCCCCATGCATCCGGAGCACGGCATCCGCACGCTGACCAACCTGCGGATCTTTGACGGCGAAAAAGTAGCCCGCACTATCGAAGAGACCGGTTGCAAGCTCTGATCTGATTGTTGTTCTTACGCTTGCCGTGGCGTCCTCCGGGGCGCTACGGAACCGGCCCTAACCTAATGAGGTAATCCATGTCTGGCATCGGAGCGGCGTTGCTGAATAGTCTCGATATCGGGCTGCTGCTGTTTATCATCGCAGTGGGCCTGAATATCGTGTTCGGTGTGCTGAACATCATCAACTTTGCCCATGGGGCACTTTACATGCTGGGGGCCTACCTGGCCTTCACCCTGATCAATATTGCAGGCATGCCCTTCTGGGTGGCCCTGATACTGGCTCCGATGGGTGTCGCCATCCTGGCGGTGATCATCGACCGGGTCCTGTTGCGCTTCATTTATGCCCGGGACGTGGCAGACAGCCTGCTACTGACCTTCGCCATCCTGCTGATCATCAACGAGAGTGTGCGGATGATCTGGGGTAGTGGTATTCATGTGGTCCAGCCGCCGCAGCTGCTTTCCGGTTCGGTGCAACTGTTGGGCAGTTCCGTTGCCACCTACAGCCTGTTTGTGATTGTCGTCGGCCTGCTGTTGCTGGCCGGACTGTGGTACCTGTTCAACCGCACCCGCGTCGGCCGCGTCATGCGGGCAGCCGCACTGGACCGGGACATGGCCGAGGCCCTGTGCATCAACACCCGTCTGGTGGTGACCGGCGTCTTTGCCTTTGGCGCCTGGCTGGCCGCTGTCGGTGGTGTGATGGCCGCACCCATGCGTGCACTGGATCCCGGCATGGGTGACAAGATCATTATCGAGTCGTTCATTGTGGTGGTGATCGGCGGTCTGGGCAGCTTCCCGGGTGCCTTGCTCGGTGCCATCATCCTGGGACTGATTCACGGCTTTGGTGGCCGCTATCTGCCGGAAGTGAACCTGCTGTTGCCGTTCGTGGGCATGGCGCTGGTTCTGTTGTTCAAACCAACCGGCATCATGGGCAAGGGGGCAACCGCATGAAGACCAAGGTTCTGATGGCCATTCTGGCTGTGGTGATCGCCGGGCTGATTGCAGTGCCCTGGATTGCTTCCTATTTCTATGTGTTTATCTTTACCGAAATCCTGATCCTGGGCCTGTTCGCGGCCAGCTTCAACCTGATTTTCGGCTATACCGGTATGCTGAGCTTCGGGCATGCCGCCTTCTTCGGCATCGGCTCTTACGCCACGGCACTGGTACTGATCCATCTGGAGTGGCCGTTACTGGCCTGCCTGCTGGTTTCCATGGGGGCGTCCGCACTGCTGGCGCTGGTGATCGGCTTCCTCAGTGTCCGGCTCAATGAGGTGTACTTTGCCATGCTCACCCTGGCCTTTGGCATGATGGTCTTTGCCATCGCTTACCAGTGGCGCTCGGTGACCAACGGCAGTGATGGCCTTGCCGGGTTTACCCTGGGTTCCTTCGGGCTCGGCCTTGATCTCACCCTGGCTAATCCGTCGGTCTATTACCACGTAGTGCTGGCTATTGTTGCCATTGCCTCGGTGGTGCTCTATGTGATCTGTCGCAGCTCTTTCGGCATGATTCTCAAGGCCATCCGCCAGAATCCGGAACGGGTGTCCTTTGCCGGATTGAACGTACGCACCTACCGTCTGGTGGCCTTTGTCATTGCCGGCACCTTTGCGGGCCTGGCTGGCGGCCTGATCGCCCCGTTCCTGCGGGTGGCGAGCCCGGAACTTCTGCACTGGTCCATGTCCGCCGAACCGATTTTAATGGCCATCCTCGGTGGCACCGGATATTTCCTTGGGCCCTTCATTGGTTCTGCGGCGTTCTTATTGTTGGAAACCTGGATTACCACGTATACAGAGTCCTGGATGCTGGTTCTGGGCATCATCCTGGCCATGATGGTGATTTTCTTCCGCAAGGGTCTGCTGGGTACTGTCATTGACTGGTGGATGGAGGTGAAGAAATGAGTAATCCAATCCTTACCATAGCTAACCTGACCAAGCGTTTTGGCGGAGTCACTGCGGTATCTGGAATTAACCTGGAGGTCATGCCGAAGGAAACCATTGCCATTATCGGCCCCAACGGTGCCGGCAAGACAACCTTCTACAACATGGTTTCCGGCCGGATGCAGCCGACTGAAGGCAAGATCATGCTGGACGGCAGGGATATCACCGGCCTGCCGCCCCACAAGATCAGCCGGCTGGGAGTATCCCGGTCGTTCCAGATCAATAACATCTTCCCGGAGATGACGGTGCAGGAGAATGTGGAGGTGGTGCTGTCGGCCTATCACGGCCACAGCCGCAAGCTGTTCAACATTGCTTCCCGCAACACCGGAATTCAGCAGGAGGCGGTCGAGTTTCTGCAGCGCCTGGGCATCGACAGCCTCAGGGACCAGCGTGCCGAAGTCATCAGTTACGGCGACAAGCGATTGCTGGAAATCGCCATGGTGCTGGCGACACAACCCAAGCTGGTACTGCTGGACGAACCCACCGCCGGGATGACCCCGGATGAAACCCGGCGCACCACCCGGCTGATCAAGAAGCTTGCGGACAGTGGTGACTACACGTTCATGATTACCGAGCACGACATGGACGTGGTTTTCAACCTGGCGGACCGGATTCTGGTCATGCACCGTGGCGAAAAGCTGTTTGCCGGTACACCCGAGGAAGTGAAGAACCATCCGGAGGTTCGTGTCGCCTACCTGGGTGAGGAAGACGACGAGGCGGTCGAGGAGGCCAATCCATGATTCTTGATGTTCGCAATATCCAGACGTTCTACGGTGAGAGTCAGGCGCTCCAGGGTGTTACCCTTCAGCTCGAAGCCGGTGAGACGGTTTGCATCCTTGGCCGTAACGGTGCGGGAAAGAGCACAACCCTGAAAAGTATTATGGGGCTGACGCCGCCGCGATCCGGAGAGGTGATCTATGATGGCAAGCCGGTCCAGGGCTGGCCCGCGCACCGGATTGCCCGCGCAGGCATCGGTTATGTGCCGGAAGATCGCCGGATATTCCCCGGGCTGACGGTGCGGGACAACCTGGATGTGGCCTCCTATCAACGCAAGGGCAGTACCGCCCGCTGGACGGTGGATGGCATCCTCAAGAAGTACGAAATGCTTGGTGAGCGGGCGGACCAGGACGGTGCCACCCTGTCTGGCGGCCAGCAGCAGATGCTGGCGGTGGCGCGTTCCCTGATGATTCAGCCCAGACTGTTGCTGCTGGATGAGCCCAATGAAGGACTGGCCCCGGTTATTGTGCAGCAGATTGGTGAGCTGATTGACGACCTCAGTCAGACTACAACCATCCTGTTCACCGACCAGAGCGTGCGGTTTGCCCTCAAGCATGCCCAGCGAGCCTACATCCTGGAAAAGGGTCAGGTAGTGCATGAAGCGAGCAGTGATGAGTTGCGTGCTGATCAGGCCACCCAGGACCGGTTCCTCTCGGTCGCATAATCTGGCTTATAATCCCCGCCGCAGGAACAGACAGGCGTGGCAGCTATGATCAAGAATTATGAGGCATTTCGTGGTGAACTCAGCATGTCCAAGGAGGATGTGATCCGCGATGTTTACCGTCAGAACAAGGAACGAATCAGCATCAAGAAGGAGCCGACAGCGGTCAGAAACCTGACCCGGATCATCGAGTCGACCCTGCGGCTGGCCAACTCCAAGGGTTTCCATGCCATGACCCTCAGGGACCTGTGTGCGGATTCCGGGATGAGCATGGGTGGCCTCTATGCCTATATCCGCAACAAGGACGACCTGATTCATCTGATCCAGAGCCACGGCTTCATTATCACGCGGCGAACCCTGCTCTATTACACCGCAGAGGTCCCGGATGTCCGTGACCGTTTGTCTGCTGCGATCAAAGCGCACCTGTACCTGAGCGAGCTGATGCGGGCCTGGTTCTACTTCTCCTACATGGAGGCGAAGAGCCTGCCTGCCGAGGAAAAACGCGACGCGGTTGCGATCGAGCTGGAGATCGAAGAGATCTTCCTGGAGTTAATTGAAGACGGCATCAAGGCGGGGGTTTACCGCTCAAGAAATGCCCGCCTTGTTGCCTCGATGGCCAAGGCCCTGTTGCAGGACTGGTACCTGAAGCGCAGAAAATACCGAGACCAGAATGTTGCCGTTGATGACTACGCTGCGTTTGTCAGGGATGTAATTGAAAGCTATTTGCTCTGAGGACGCCGACTCTCTCCTGTGAGGACTGTGATGACTATCAGATTAACGAATCCGGAACTTGTGCGCGAAAGCGCCTATATCAACGGCCAATGGGTTCAGGCCCGCTCAGGCAACCGACTCCCGGTAACCAATCCGGCCAATGGTGAGCGTCTGGCCAGTGTGCCGGATATGAACGCCGACGACACCTTTAAATAAAGCCAATTCCAGAGTGATGGTGGTAAGCCCTTGAACGACTACCTTCAGAAAATCCTCCAAGGCCAGGCCATTAACTATGAGGCCTTTTTAAAGAAGCTCCCTGAACAGTATCGCCGCCGCCACCGGGAGGTGTTTGCCACGGAAAAAGTGCAAGCGAATCGGTGGGTCGTCACGGTTCTGGATGAAACCGCGTTCGCAGCGCTGCAGAATGAAGCGAAGGCGCCTGTGAGCCGAGTGGATGCCGCGAAAAAGGGAAACTCCCATCGCCATGGCACAGACGTAAGCCTGCTTCTGGTTTACCATCATGGCCTGACCTCCAGCCGGCCGGATGTCGTGGTCATTGAGTGCGATTCCGTGGATATGGGCTTTCAGCGTGCCCGCTGTGTGCTGATCGTTGAGAACGAACGTAATTTCCACCAATATCGACAGATGCTGAACTTTGCCAGTGAGGTGCTGGGCAAACCTTTGGAGTTGTCAGGGTGTGACGTGGTGTTGGGCGGTGGCAACCGGATTACCCGGGGTGCGATTCTTGAGTGGTTGATGGGCTATGAAGACGTATTCTGCGCCTTCGATTATGATGCGGGTGGTCTGCAAATGTTTGCGACGATCGCTGCTTCGCTCACTGACAAAGCCCGGTTTGTGCAACCCGCCGACTGGCAGCCGTGGCTTAACCGCTTCTGCAAGATACCGGATAGCACCGAACGGTTTACCAAAGCGCTTTCGTTGGCCGAAACGCTCCGATTTGTATCCTTGGCAGAGGCTTTTCGAACCACCGGAAAATTCATGGAACAGGAGATGATTCTGGATGAGTGAGCCCCAGGCGAGCCCAAGTAATTTCACCTTCGGCATACGCCGCCTCGTGCTGGTGGATTCCGCCGGCTTCTGTTACGTGGAAATCCCGGTGGATAACCATGGCCTGATTCTGGGGCCGGGCAACCTCGGCAAGTCCAGCCTGCTGAATTCCCTGCGTCTGTTCCTGTTACCGGAAAACAATTTCAAGAACAGCCGCAAGAAATTTGCTTTCCGCAATGCCAGCGCCGGCAGCTTTTACACCAACGAGGAAAGCTATCAGCATTACTTTCCCAGCCAGTTCAGCTTCCTGATCATGGAAGCGGTGAACCCGGCCGGGGTGCATTGCCAGATCCTGTACCGGGACAGCGCCAGCCAACTCAGCTATGGCCGAGCGTTTGTGCCGGTGGGTTACGACCAACTGCGGCCCCTGTTCTGGAATGGTGACGATGAGGACGGTATCGGGCAGGCCGTGCCAGAATTGTCGTTCAGCCGTTTGTCAGAGACCCTGAAAAAACGCTCCAGGGAAACCCGGCTGGTGAGCGACCCGGCCAGACTCAAGCGCATGCTGTACAGCAGCGAGTTAATGAACGCGGATGCCGTGCGCTATTCCGTGTTGCCACTGGGTGAGACCGACGAGCGCCGGGTACAGTCTCTGCGCACACTGATCCTGCTGCTGTTTGAAATGAAGGCGGACGATCAGGCCATGGCCAATGCGGTGGCCAGCATCATCGAGGCGGACAAGAAGTTTGCCGACGACGCTTTCGATTTCAACATCGACGACTTCCTCAATCGGCATGACCAGTTAAAGCAGCAGCAAACCCAGTTGACACGAATCGAGAAAGAACGTCCCCGGTTCGAAAAACTCCACCGGGATTATCAGGCCTACCAGACTCTGCTTCGCAGTCAGCACGATTTCGCCGCTTTTCGGGATGGCGTCACCAACGCCTTGCAGGACATTGGTGCCAGGCGCAAAGCGGCGGTGGAGGCGTTCAATGAACAGAACGAGACGCTGCGACATGTGGTGCAAACCCTGAAAAAACTGGAGCAGGATGCGAGCGGCCTGAAAGGCGAGATTCGCTCTGCCGACCGCCGCATTAAGCAGGTCGAGCAGAACCAGAAAGATGGCGATTTGCTGGTGTCCCAATACGGGGAGATGACCCTGCAGGAAATCGAGGACATCCAGAGGGAGGAACTCGATAGTAAGAAAGGGCATCTGGCTGCCCTCAAGAGTGCCGCCCAGGCGGAAATCCGGCTGGAGCAGATTGAGAAAAAGAGGCAGGAACTTGAGCGCAAGCTGGAATCCCTGAAGGATCGGGAGAGCAAGCAACAATGGCAGTTGCAGAACCAGTTGGAAGAAGCCACCGCTGCACCGCTGCGCGCCGTGGATCCCCGATTGGTCATGGCCAGCCCGGGCCAGGATCTGGATGCCGACAGCAAGGCGGCCATCGAAGCCTTCGCGCGACTGTTCGTGCCCAGTGATAAAGGCTTTGACTGGTTTGATGCCGAATACCAGGCTCAGCCAGCCCGGCAGACGGACTTTGCAGAGCAGCGCCGGCAGATTGAAGGGGAACTTCATGGCCTGGAAAAGGAACGCTCTGAGCTGGCCGACACCGCCAATCAGCAACATGACCGGCCACGGTTGATCGAGCGCACCGAAAAAGAGATCCGCGCCATCGAAAAAGACCTGGACACCCTGAGCCGTTACCCGGCGGCAGCCACCACACTCAGGGACGCCACCGAGGAAAAGCAGGCGGCGGAGGAACAGTTGGCCAGGCTGGAAGATCAGGCCCGACTGGAGCAGGAAAAGCAGGATGCCGTTCAGCAGAAAGCGGCCAAAGCCAGGGCCGAGAAAGACCGTATCGAAGAGCGGGAGCGGGAACTGGCGGGCCTCAGCCGCAGCGTGGGGACTGTGGAGCACCGTTTTTCGCATCTGAAAGTCGTGGAAGCCGAGCAGCCACTGGCCATTGGGCAGGTTTCTGTTGCAGCGTTCGATGACCTGCAAACCCAGTTGGACGACCTGGAAGAGCGCCGACGCAGTATCCTCGATCACCTGCGTCAGTTCGTCTATCTGGGCATCCATGAAGATGTCGAAGGCGAGTTGCAAAAAGACGGTCCTGCGTCATCGGTTATCCGGGAAACGTTCAAAAGCCTGTCGGACCTGTTTGCCGGCATGGCTGAGCGCTGGAATGTATTAGAGCAGCAGGTTGCTATCCACAACGAAACCGTGGCGAGCTACCGGCAGGCCCTGAAATCCAACCACGAGCACATTGCCCGTTTTGAAGCGCAGCTCAACCGCGAGCTGGACGGCGTGCGCATTAACGATCTGGTGGAAATCCGGGTGGATATCCACACCGACCCGAAATTCCGCAATCTGGTGGAAGAAGCCAACAATATCGACCCTTACGGCAACCAGCTGCAGTCGGACGCGTTCTACGACCGTTTGCGGGTGTTCGTGGCGGACTTTTTCGGGGAGGGCGGCAGCAAACGCCTGACCATGGACAAGGTCATCACCGGCATTTCCTACCGCACCCGCAAGGAAAACGCCGCCAATCTGGACAAGAAAGGCCAGTCCACCTCCACCACGGCGCTCATTAATCTGGAGCTGGTGTACCGGCTGCTGAAGCGGGTGCTGTATCCCGGCGTGCAGCTGTCGTTCCCCATGGTGCTGGACGAGCTGGCCAGCGTGGACATCAGCCAGATGCCGTCGTTGTTGGAGCGTTTACGCAACCAGGGCTTCAACCTGTTCTCCGCCGCCACCCACAGTGCCAGCGCGGAAGTGATCTACTTGATCGGCAGGCACCTGGAAGTGGGACAGATGCGTACCGCGCGCCCCTACAGCCCGCAGCGCACGCTGGTGTTCTGGGGCGGCGCAGAGGGTTTCACCAGCGGCGAATCGCTAAGTCAGTGGGCTGATCAGACCCAGACCGACCTGCTGGAGCCGGTGGATGAGTAAACGCTTCAGCACCCTGGACACCACCCGGTTGCTGTTCGAGCACCCGAAGATTCTGTTCCGGATGATCGAACGGATGGATCGGAACGAGAGCCGATATATCCGGGAAAGCGACCTTGTGGCCGAGGTGATGGACTATACCAGCGCTCTCGGCAAGGCAGACCGGGATCGGGTGCGTTTGGCGCTGAACACCGACAACCTGTTCCGCAGCGGCCTGGTGATTGACATCATCAAGGCCGAGGGTGAGCGGCGACTGGTGTTCCAGGATGCCCTGATCAACCTGATGCGGGCCTGCAACGCCTCGCTGTACCAGGAACTGACCGATGCCCGTTTGAGGGGGCATCTGGTGACGTTGCGGGATGTGCGCAATCGTCTGGAAACGAGCAGCTTCAGCGACGCCGACCCGGACTACACCGAATTGAGGGATGATCTTAACGAGCGGGTGAGCCAGCTCATCGGCTTGCTGCGCCAGAATGTCCTGCGCATGCAGACCATCAGTGCGCAGCTTGCGGACCTGTCCGGCGACGCAAGCCGAGCGCCGGAGAAATACCTGGAGTTCCGCCAGACCCTGTTTGAGCGGATCGTTACCCTGTACGAGCGCCACATCAAACCGACCCTGGTGTTTTTGAACCCGGACACGCGCCTGCCCGATGGCAGCAACCTGTTTGAGACCCTCGAAGCCATGGTCCGGCTGCTGGAAAGCCACGGTGATCACAGCCTGGCAGACCAGTTGTTCCGTTCCTCCATCAGCCTGAACGCCCTCTACAAACCCATTCAGGCAGTGGCCCAGGAGGTGGAACACTTCCTGCGCAAGACTCGCCAGGGCATGGTCCAGTACAACGCCATGGAGTATTTCTACGGCAAACTGCAGGAACTCAAGGGTGAAACCGAGACCCTCAGCCTGCGCCGCAAGTGGCTGGAGGGTGGGCACTTTGCCCGTGGTACCGGCTTCCTGGTGGGCCTGCGAGCCCAGCCGCGCCCAAAACATTACGCCTTCGGTAACTCGTCCAGCTACTATCAGTTGCTGTTCAGCGAACTGGCACTGCGGCTGAACGATCTTCGCCGTAAGGCCGAGGTGCCTGTTCTTCAGGAAGTGGGCGGAAGTGGCCGCCACACCCGTATCGACGTTCATCGCATCAACCAGCTCTATCAATGGCTGGAAATGCTGGAATTGCGGCCCACCACCGATCTGGTGCGGGAACTGCACGGCCGCCTGGATGGTTTTATCCCCGGCTATCGCTTTCCGGACTTGCTGGCGGCCCTGAACCGGTTGGTAAATTCACCCCCGGAGGGCCTGCGGGTTGTCACCACTAACCGCTTCCGAACCCTGGAACAGTCACCTGACAGCGAACAGTTTGTCTACCGGAAGCGCCGTCTCGAAACCGAAATCCCGGCAAACCAGGAAGAGCAACACCATGCCTGAATTCTCTGACACGATGGAATCCACCGAAATCGCGGGCAATGCCCAAGTGTCGACTATCTTCGACCAGATCCTGCCCGCACACAGCGCCGCTGTCTACCGGGAGTTCCAGGCTGGCCGGGTGATTGTGCGTGATGTGTGGGACAGCAACCGCTCCGAGCTGCGCGCCAATCCGCTGTACAACCTGCTTTACAATCATCTGTCCCACTTCCGGACCTTCTATGAGCATCTTGGCAGCGAGCTGGTGCTCAATGAGACCGGCGCGTTTTTCTTCCTCAAGGAAAGCAGTGACGACGAGAGCGAAGAGCACGATGAAAACGCCTTCCGGGTGCAGGTGGTACTGCTGATTATCGGGCGTTATTTCGCACGCAGCGGTCGGGATCTGGACTACCTTGGCCGCCCGGATGCCGGATTGAACGAGCAAGACCTCAGCGCCTTGGCGGCCGATGAGGAATATCAGGAAATTCTCAGGGCAGCGCGCTTCGAAAAAGGTTTCCCCGAAGCCCTGGATTATCTGGATAAACGCAATCTGCTGTTTCGTTCCGGCGCCGGTCGCTGTTTCCTGAGTTCCGCGGGGCTCTATTTTCTGCAGGAGCTGGTTCGGGAGTATGAGCAGGGGTAGGTTTCATGCCTCCCGGTTATTTGCTATGTTTGTCCCCGTTGGTTGGCGTTCATTACCAATCAGACATGTCAGCGGGAGAGACTGAAGCGCACAAGCGAGCCTTCAGCGCCGAAGGAGCAACTGCCCCGGAAACTCTCAGGCAAAAGGACCGCTGATATGAATACTTTCCGAAGAGCTGTCGACAATCGCGTCAGTCGGCACACCGAAGGAGCAAGCGGCCGGTTTCCCTGAAACGGCCGTGAATCTCTCAGGTCCCGTGACGGAAGGGGTGCTTTCTGCCATTTCGAGCAGAGAGGAAACCCTGGGCGCCTCACGGAGATTGTAATGAAGCGAATCGCTGTAATCGGCGGTGGTATCACAGGTATTACTACAGCTTATACGCTTGCCAAGCGCGGGCTGGACGTCACTGTTTATGAGAAGCACCGTTATGCGGCGATGGAAACCTCCTTTGCCAACGGTGGCCAGCTCTCGGCCTCGAATGCGGAAGTCTGGAACAACTGGCAGACTGTGATCAAGGGCATCAAGTGGATGTCCCGCCGGGATGCGCCCTTGCTGGTCAACCCCAAACCCTCCTGGCACAAACTGAGCTGGTTCGCCGAGTTCATTGCCGCCATTCCCCAGTACGAGCAAAACACCACCGAAACCGCCCGCCTGGCCATTGCCGCCCGTGATCACCTGTTTGCCTGGGCGCAGGAGGAGGGGATTGATTTCGATCTCAAGAAACAGGGCATCCTGCATATCTATCGCGACAAGGCCGGCTTTGATCATGCCGCGAAAGTTTCCAGACTGCTGGCGTCCGGTGGTCTGGAGCGCCGGGCAGTGACCCCCGAAGAAATGAAGGCCATCGAGCCGACACTGGCGGGCAACTATTACGGAGGTTTTTTTACCGAGAGTGATTCGACCGGAGATATTCACAAGTTCACCAACGGCCTGGCCGATGCGATCCAGCGTCTTGGTGTTAAAACCTGTTATGGTCACACGGTCACCGAACTGAATGCCGATGATCGCAATGCCTGGGTCACCGCGCACGATGGCGAGGAGCAATCCCGCGATACCTTTGATGGCGTGGTGATCTGTGCCGGTGTCGGCAGCCGGGCACTGGCTGCCAAGCTGGGCGACCGGGTAAACATCTATCCGGTGAAGGGGTACTCCATCACCGTTGAGCTGGACGACGAGGCCTCCCGGAAAGCGGCGCCGACGGTCAGCCTGCTGGACGATGCCACCAAGATTGTCACCAGTCGCCTTGGCGATGGCCGCTTCCGTGTTGCCGGTACCGCCGAGTTCAGCGGCTACAACCGCGATATCAAGGATGACCGCATCCGCCCGCTGACCCGCTGGGTTGAGCAGTGTTTCCCCGGGGTTTGTACCCGCCGGGTGGTTCCCTGGGCTGGATTGCGGCCCATGCTGCCGAACATGATGCCCAAGGTCGGGCCGGGGCGCCTGCCGACCGTGTTCTACAACACCGGCCATGGTCATCTGGGCTGGACGCTGTCGGCGATCACCGCTGAGATGGTGGCCCAGAGCGCGGTCGGGGATTCCTGAGGCTGCCTGTCTTGCGGAGGGAGGGCGGCTGCGTTATCTGGATGTGTTACCTTGGGTAGCCGGTAATGTCCCGTATTTTCCGGTACAGCGGCTGCAATTGGGGATACATCTTCAGGTACACCTCGGAATAGAGCCGCTGGTAGAGAGCCCGGGTTTCTTCGTTGGGATGGAATACGTCCCCGACCCGGGTCATTTCGGCGACGGCTGTCTCGAAATCCGGATGAAGGCCGAGCCCCACGGCGGCGTCGATGGCAGCTCCCAGCCCGGAGGTCTCATAGGTGTGCGGTCTTTCGGCCGGGAGTCCGAACACATCGGCGGTCAGTTGCATGGCGGCGTCGCTCTGGGAGCCTCCACCGGCGACCCGGAGTTTTCGGATCTTCACGCCACTGCGCTTTTCGATTTTTTCTTTACCCTCACGCAGTGCATAGGCCAGCCCTTCAAGAATGGCACGGTAAATATGCGAGCGGGTGTGAACATCTCCGAATCCGATGATGGAGCCCTTCGCTTCCGGCCCGGGCTGGCGTACCCCTGGTGACCAGTAGGGCTGCAGCATCAGGCCCATGGACCCTGGTGGAACGGCCTTGACCAGTTCATCAAACAGGGCTTCTGGCTCAACGCCCCGTTGTTCGGCGATTTTCCGCTCCCGCAGGCCGAATTCCCGTTTGAACCAGCTCACCATCCAGAAGCCCCGGTAAATCATCACCTCCGTGGAATAGTGGCCTGGCAGCGCTGAAGGATAGGGCGGCATCAACCTGATTGGCTCAACATACCGTTGGCTGGTGGTGTTGATGGTAGCGGTGGTGCCGTAGCTCATGCAGCCGATGTCCGGTGTCAGTCCGCCGGAGCCGAGAATCTCGCAGGCTTTGTCGGAGGCCGCGGCGATCACCGGCAGGCTTTTGCTCAGGCCCAGGTGCTGACTGGCTTCGCAGGTCAGGTAGCCGAGGGGTTGCCCCGGCGGCGCCAGCTCCGGAAGCATGGCGGGTTCGACCGGCATGGTCTGCCATTTAAAATCCCTGGGGCCGGCCCAGCGGTGTTTTTTGTAATCGAAGGGCAGGTAGCCCACCTGGCTGCCGGTCGAATCCTTGAACTCCCCCGTGAGTCGGTAATTGAGATAGCCGGATAGCAGGAGGAAATGCCGGGTTTTGGCCCAGATCTCGGGTTCGTTCTGGACAATCCAGTTGGCCTGGGTTTTCTCGCGGAACCGATGGATGGTGTCTTCAAGACGGGCCAGTTTGAACAGCCAGCCCCAGGGGCCTTTGACGGGGCCATCAACCCGTGCATGGCGCTGATCCAGCCAGATGATTGCCGGCCGCAGCGGTTGGCCGTTCCCATCCAGATTGATCACGGTTCCCCGTTGAGTGGTCACGGTAACGCCGGCCACCTGGTCAGGCGTTACCGTGGTTGTCTGCCACAACAGTCTGCAGGCCTCACCGAGCTGCTCCCAGAAGTATTCCGGATGCTGCTCGGCCCAGCCGGGTTGCCTGGAAAAGTAGGGTTCGATCTCCTGCTTGCCTTTACCAACCAGGTTGCCTTTGGTGTCAAAGAGCAGGGCACGGATGCTCTGGGTGCCATTGTCGATGGCCAGAATCAGGGGGTTAGCTGGCATTGGGCGATTCCTTCCGGGGCAGGGAATAGGCGCTCCGGTAAATACCGAAGTAGCGGGTCTCTTCTTCTGCCCAGTGCCTGTCATCCCAGCCCAGCGCTGCCTGACAGCGTCGTTTGATCGCCTGCAACAGCGCCTTGCCACCCTCAGGCAGAATCAGGCCAAGTCGCGTTCTTCGCAGCAGCAGATCGTCCAGATGTCGAACATCTTCTGCCTCGCAGGCCCATAGCAGCTCTGCCCAGAGCAAATCCCAATGGTGGTCTGGCGCCACAGGCTCCATGGGGCCCGATGCAACCAGCTGATTCAGGTCGGGCCCGTAATATCCTTGCAGTCTCTGCCAGGTCTGATGCCTGACCTGTTCCGGCCGCACCCCTGTTGGCGCAGTCTGGAAAACCGCCAGGCTGTCCGGCCGCAGAAGGCTGCCTGCACGTTCCCCGAGACCCATTTTCAGGGCTTCCCGGGCAATCACACGGAACGTCGTCAGCTTGCCGCCGGCAATGCTGATGAGCCCCTGGTCTTGTCGAACCGAGTGTTCGCGGTTTTCCTTTGACGGTGCTTTACCCGTGCCATCGGTGACCACAGGCCGCACTCCGGCCCAGGTTGAGAGTATGTTGGATCGGGAGATGGGAATGCCCGGGAACAGGCGAGACGCGATCTGAAGCAGGTACTCGGTTTCCGCCTCTGAAATGACGGGCTCCTGATCCAGGCAGCCTTCATGGTCCAGGTCGGTGGTGCCCAGAACGGTTGTACCTTGCCAGGGAAAGGCAAACACCGGGCGACGGTCCTGCGGATGAAACAGCGATACCGAGCAGGACACTGGCAAGCACGACCAGGGCAGTACCAGATGGCTGCCGCGAAGGGGGCGGATGGTCATGGCCTTGGTGGCGTTCCCGCCGGTCTGGAGTCTATCAGCCCAGGCGCCCGTTGCGTTGATCACCAGAGCGGTGGATACCTCTATCGGAGTGTCTTCCTCCTCTGGCTGAATAACCAGCCCGGACACTTTGCCCTGGCTACGCTTTATTTCTTGGGCACGTGTGTAGTTCAGACAGATGGCACCGTCCCTGCGGGCCTCTGCAATCAGCCGTTGTACCAGCCTGGAATCGTCGGTAACGGCGTCGGTGAAGCCGCTGGCCCCTGCCAGATTTTCGGTAGTTAGTCCGGGAACCCACAGCGCCGATTGGGCCGGGCTCAGAAAGTGCCGGCTTGGAGAGTGAGCGATGAAGTCGTAAGCCCTGAGCAGCAGTTGAAACAGGCGAGGCCCGGGAAACTGGCCTTTGAAGTGAGGCATGATGAATCGCAGCGGGCCGATAAGCCCCGGTGCTTCCGCCATCAATCGTTCCCGTTCACGGACGGCGTCCCGGGTCAGACCATAGTGCCCGCTGCCCAGGTACCTCAGCCCTCCGTGAACCATCTTTGAGGAACGGCTGGACGTGCCCCAGGAAAAGTCCTTCTGTTCAACCAGAAGGGTGCGCAGGCCGCTGCCCGCCGCTTCTCTGGCAACGCCGGCCCCGGTGATGCCGCCGCCAATCACAACCACATCGAACCCGGCGTTGTCGGTTGTCAGTGCTTTAAGAGTCTCAGCCCGCGTCATCGTTCATCTCACTCCACCAGGGTCTTCGGATTAAGAAGGGCGTCCGGGTCAAAGCTGTGGCACAGGGAACGGATCGCCAGCATGCCCAGCTCGCCTTTCTCCACTGGCAGGTAGGGCGCATGGTCTTTGCCAACACCATGCTGATGGCTGATGGTGCCCCGGTTATTCACAATCAGTTCGGAGGTGCTTGTCTTGAGCCTTCGCCAGCGAGCGAGGGTTTCCTCGTAACTGTCGCCTACCCGGAAGACGTACGTGGTGTAGATGCTGCAGCCCTGACCGTAGAAATGGGACAGGTGGGTAAACACGTGGGTGTTTTCCTGTTTATCCGCCAGCCCTTCCCGAAGGTTGGTCTCGATAAGCCCCAGCAGGTTATCGACATTGTCCCAGTCGGTTGCGGTTTCCAGTGTGTCGACGGCATAGCCCATCTGCCAGAGCGCCTCCCGGAGGTAGGGCATGGTAAACCGTTTGGCGGCCCACTTATCACCAAGCCGGGTACCGGTGTAGACCCCTTTGTGGGCTTTGCAGAGACTGCGGGCCTCCTGCAGGGCATTCCGGCATTGGCGTCGGCTTCCGGTGACTCCGAATGTCATCATGCATTTTCCCGTTCCTGCGCCGCGGAGCGACAGGAAGCGCTCCAGCGTGCCGATCAGCCGGGGGTGACCGGCAAGGGCGAGTTGCGTTTCGGTCTCGACGGCGTTACTGAGGCGCAGCATGGACAGCTGGGTTCGGTTCTGGACCAGCAGTCTGCTTGCGGTGCGGGCATTCTCCCAGTCCGGAAAAAAGACAACGTGGAAGCTCTCGTGTTCAGGTAGCCGGGTTACCCGCACCTTAACCTCGGTAATGAGACCGATCCGACCCTCGGAGCCCAATACCATCTCGCGGATATCCGGGCCGGCACTCGAGGCCGGGAGAGTGGGCAGGGCAAGGGTGCCTTGCAGCGTCTCAATTCGGCCACCGGCAAAGAGTTGCTCAATCCGGCCATAGCGCAGGGACTGCTGACCACTGGAGCGGGAAGCCACCCAGCCCCCGATGGTGGACAGTTCAAAGGACTGCGGAAAATGGCCAAGGGTATAGCCGTGGGCCCGAAGCTGGGATTCCACAAGTGGACCGGGGGTACCTGCTCCAAAGGTGGCAATCTGGCTGTCCGGGTCCAGATCCAGCAGGCGGTTCATTCTGCCCATATCCACGGTGAGCACGGGCTTGCCGTTGTCAACCGGATTGATATGCCCGGCTACGCTGGTGCCGCCGCCGTAGGGAATCAGGTTGATCTGTTGCTGCTCCGCCCAGGCAAGCAGTTTCCGGACATCTTCGTTTGATACCGGAAAGGCGACGCCATCAGGGTATACGCCAAAATCGCCGCTGCGCATGGCAAGCCAGTCAGCAAGGCTTTGGCCCCGGGCGTGCCGAACCCGCGTTTCGGGTGAGGTATCGATCAGGGTCTCCAGGTCAAGACCGGGACGCAGTCGGGTTTCCGGCACCCTGGCACAAGCCGATTCCAGGGTTGTGTCGGCCAGCGGACGGCCGTTCCCGATCCTGCTGGCCAGAAAGTCCTGGCCCTGTTCCGGCATTGCCAGATTGAACGTCTCATCGCCCCAGCCGTTCCAGCGTCGCATCTTTCTCTTCCTCCCGGATTTAAAACGAATGTGAGCGCATTCTATAGGGTTTGCGCCGGGCGCCGTTGTCGGTTGGCGCCAGGGACGCTGTCATTTGCCGCCAGCGGAGCTCAAAGGCAGTCATGGCAGAAACCGGGCCTCAGTTATTGTTCCGGAGACGCTCCCTGAGTTGCTCAAGGCGCCGGCGGATTTCCTCCCGACGCTGCTCATCGCTGGTGGCGGTGGCGGGCGTTGTTGAGGGCGAGGAAGACACGATGGGCTGGGTTGAGGCGGCTGGCTCGTTCTCCTGATCAGCGGTGAAGGACATGCCGCTGCGATCTTCGGATTCCGGGAAATAGAGGTTCTCAAGTTTTCCGGAGCGCTCGATGATCACCCGCTTCGGGTGCACCGAACGCAAGGTTGCGTTGCCTGGCAGCTCGTCACCCACCAGGTAGGCTTCGGTTTTGCTCTTGTCGTCTTCGATCAGTGCGCTGCCGGGAAACTCACCATCGGCGGCCAGAACGCCCCGAAGGAACAGCCTGAGATTGGTTTCAGGCAGGTTCTCGGTATCCACCTCCGTCGGCGCGCTTTGTTGGGAAGCGGCCCCGAACAGATCCAGGGACGACAGGTTGACGCCGGGCGGCTCCCGGGCAGCCGACTCGGAGACCAGTGGCTGCACCGTGGCATAATCACCTTGCCGGCTTTCCATCTGCCAGAAACGGTAACCCTGCCAGGTCGTCAAGGCTACCATGGCGGCCCCTGCCAGAAGCGCGAGAATCCCGGGGAGCCGTTCATTGTTTAGGAGCATTGATTATCCTGAATGCGAGTTTGTGGGCCGCGAAAAGGCCCACAGGTTATCAGACTGCAGCGTTTTATTGGCAGTATAGTGCATAGAGTTATTCAGCGGGTCCATATCCTGTGGTAGCCTTTCTGAATTGATTGAATCGAAAAGGGTTTCACGAACGAGGACGACCTTGACCACAGACACTGAACTTCACCCTCAGGATGCTCCGCTGGGCCGTCTTCCCTTTACCTTTGCCAAGCGCAATGGCGTCATCCTGACCCGTTCGGAGGCCGGCGAGCCGGTGATCCTGGTCCGGCCCGGGGCGTCCCATTCGGCGCTGGCGGAAGCGAATCGTATCAGTGGCGGTCGCGCCCGCTTTGCCACGATCAGTCCGGACCGGTTTGACCAGGCCCTGAATTCCGCCTACCAGAACGATTCCGCCGAAGCCATGCAGATGGTGGAGGGCATTGGCGACGACATGGATCTGGCGTCACTGGCCGATTCCGTGCCCGAAACCGAGGATTTGCTGGAACAGGAAGACGACGCGCCAATCATCCGCCTGATCAACGCCATCCTGACCGAAGCGGTGAAAACCAGTGCCTCGGACGTTCATATAGAAACCTATGAAAAGCGGCTGGTGGTTCGTTTCCGGGTGGATGGTGTGTTGCGGGAAGTGGTCGAACCCAAGCGGGCGCTGGCACCTCTGCTGGTGTCCCGGATCAAGGTCATGGCGAAGCTGGATATTGCCGAGAAACGGGTGCCCCAGGATGGCCGGATTGCCCTGCGGGTAGCCGGCCGCGAAGTCGATATCCGGGTGTCCACCATGCCGTCGTCCAGCGGCGAACGTGTGGTTCTGCGTTTGTTGGACAAACAGGCTGGCGCCATTCGCCTGGAATCCCTGGGCATGGCGGGGCGGGACCTGAAAGTCCTCCGCAAGCTGATTTACCGGCCCTACGGGATCTTGCTGGTCACCGGCCCGACCGGTTCCGGTAAATCCACCACGCTTTATGCCTCCCTGCAGGAAATCAATGATCGCAGTCGCAACATCCTGACGGTTGAGGACCCCATCGAATACAACCTGCCGGGTATTGGCCAGACCCAGGTCAATGTCAAGGTCGATATGACCTTCGCCCGGGGACTTCGGGCCATTCTGCGCCAGGATCCGGATGTGGTGATGATCGGGGAAATCCGGGATCTGGAGACAGCTGAAATCGCGGTGCAGGCGAGTTTGACAGGCCACCTGGTACTTTCCACGTTGCACACCAATACCGCTGTTGGTGCCATCACCCGGCTTATGGACATGGGTATCGAGCCGTTCCTGATTTCCTCGTCTCTGGTGGGCATAGTCGCCCAGCGGCTGGTGCGGGTGCTCTGTAAGGAATGCCGGGAGCCCTACACGCCCACCGAGGAGCACTGCGTATTCCTGCAGCAGGACCCCGCCAATCCGCCCACGATCTATCGGGCAACGGGTTGCAGCCACTGCAACCAGCTTGGGTATCGGGGGCGTATCGGTATCTATGAGGTGGTGGAAATCTCTGAGGAAATCAGTTCGCTGATCCACAAACGGGCCGGAGAGCTGGACCTGGAGCGGGTTGCCCGCCAGCACGGCCCAAGTATTCACGCCGACGGCGTGCAGAAAATACTGGACGGTGCAACCACCGTGGAAGAAGTGCTCCGCGTTACACACCGGGGTCAGTAACCTATGCCGGCGTACGAATATAAGGCGCTGGATGCCCGTGGCAAGCAGAAGCAGGGCGTGGTTGAGGCCGATGCCCCAAGGGCGGTGCGCCAGCAACTGCGTGAACGCGGCCTGACACCGCTGGCGGTGGAGCCGGCAGCAGAGAAACAGGCCCGCAGCAATCCTCTGAGCAGCCGGGGCTCCCTGGCCGCGGCGGATCTTGCCCTGGTTACCCGGCAGTTGGCGACCCTCATTCAGTCCGGCATTCCCATCGAGCAGGCGCTCTCGGCCGCGGCACAGCAGTCTCCGAAACCCAGAATACGCAGCATGCTGATTGCTATTCGCGCCAAGGTCATGGAGGGCTACACGCTGGCCGATAGCCTGGGGGAGTTTCCACGGGCGTTTCCGAGGCTGTACCGGTCCACCGTTGCCGCAGGGGAGCATGCCGGCCATCTCGATCTGGTGCTGAACCGGCTGGCGGATTACACCGAAAGCCGGCAGGAAGCCCGCCAGAAAATTCAGTTGGCGGCCATCTATCCCATCATTCTGAGTATTGTCGCCATTGCCATCGTGGTGTTCCTGCTCACCTACGTGGTGCCCGACATTATTGAGGTGTTCCTGAAACAGGGGCAGGAACTGCCAACGCTCACCATGGCGATGCTGGCGGTGTCGGAATTTCTGGCGGATTACGGTGTCTATCTGTTTATCTTGCTGGTCGCCGCGTTGATGATGTTCCGGTTTTTTCTGACCAAGCCAGGTTTCCGGCTTTGGTTTCACAAGCGGTTGCTACATCTGCCATTGCTCTCCGGGATGGTGCGTGGGGTGAATACCGCTCGATATGCCAGTACCCTCAGCATTCTGACCACCAGTGGTGTGCCTCTGGTGGAAGCCATGCGTATTGCCGGTGAGGTCCTCTCCAACGACTTTCTGAGGCAGGAATTGCGGGACGCCGCCAGAAAAGTCAGTGAAGGGGGTTCCCTGCACCGTTCTCTGGACCAGACCGGATATTTCCCGCCGATGATGCTGCACATGATCGCCAGTGGGGAAGCCAGTGGCGAACTTGACAGCATGCTGGAGCGGACAGCGCGCATGCAGGAAAGCACCCTGCAATCCAGGATCGCCGCCATTGTCGGGTTGTTCGAGCCGATGATGCTGCTGGTGATGGGCGTGGTGGTGCTGATCATCGTTCTGGCCATCATGCTGCCAATTCTGAATATGAGTAACCTTGTGGGATGAAACCCGCGCCGGATTGTCAGGAGACGAATCCGAACCGAAAGCAATCCATGCCAATGACGAGTGAGACAATGACGATCAAGAACCTGAATACACACAATCGCAGCCGGGGCTTTACCCTGATCGAAATCATGGTGGTTATGGTCATTCTGGGCCTGCTGGTGGCCATCGTGGCACCAAACATCATGGGCCGGAGCGATCAGGCGAAAGTCACTGTGGCGGAAACCCAGTTGAGCAACATTGCCAACGCGCTGGATCTCTATCGCCTGGACAACAGCCATTACCCGTCCACCCAGCAGGGTCTCGAAGCGCTGGTCTCGAAGCCCAGCGGCAGCCCGGAACCCAGGAACTGGAACCCGGATGGCTACCTGAAGAACGTGCCGGAAGATCCCTGGGGATCGGAATACCAGTACGTAAGCCCGGGCACCGAGGGCCCTTATGATCTCTATTCCTACGGTTCCGACGGCCAGGAAGGCGGTGACGGCGACGCTGCCGATATCAGTGTCTGGAACACCAAGGGCTGAACCATTGTGCAGCCCAGAGCCCCGCATACCGGCTTTACCCTGATTGAAATACTGGTGGTCCTGGTGGTTGTGGGGCTGCTGGCGTCACTCGCCGTATTTACCATGGGCGGCAGCTCCCGGCAGCGTGAGCTGGAGGACGAGGTCAGGGAACTGTATCTGCTGATGCAGACGGCCTCCGAACAGGCGGTACTCAATAATCTGGAACTGGGGCTCAGGCTTGAGCAAGACAGCTACCAGTTCCTGGCGTTCCGGGACCAGACCGGGGACTGGAAGGCCTCCGGCGAGCGACTGTTCCGGGCCCGAAGCCTTCCGGAGTGGCTGACCGTTACCGAATTCATTGAGAGCGGCGCGCCGAGACTGGTCTCATCAAAGGATACCCTGCTCCCGGACGTGGTGTTTTTCTCCAGTGGCGAGACGACGCCGTTCGAGCTGGAGTTCACCATTGGCAACGGCTCTGACACCCTGCACGTGCTGGCCTCTGATGGTGTGTCGCCCATGAGGTGGCGCAAACCGGGCGATGACGGGAGCGGCGGGTGAAAACGCAGACAGGTTTCACGCTTATTGAAGTGCTCATTGCCCTGTTGGTTTTCGGCCTGATTGCGACCGCCGCAGCCGAAGTGGGCAGCCAGTACATTTCCAGCTATGAACGGGTGCGTGACAAAACCCTGGCGAGCTGGCTGGCGGATAACCGGATCAACGAAGTCCGCCTGCAGGAAAACCTTCCGGGAATCTCCGAGAACTCCGAGGATACCGACTTCGGGCCATATCGCTGGCGGGTGACGACAGCAATACTGGCCACCGCCGAGGCGAAAATGCGCCGGGTTGAAGTCACGGTCGCCCGTTACCGTGAGGATGGTGCGGCACCGGTTCCGGTTCATACCCTGTCGGCTTTTGTAGGCGCACAATGATGGCCGTGTCCCGACAGTCCTGTAAAAACCCGCAAATTGGCTTCACCCTGCTTGAGGTGTTGATTGCGGTGACCATCACGGCTGTTATCGGTCTCGGAGTGTGGCAGGTCATCAACGGGGTGGTGAATTCCCGCGACCGGGTCAATGAGCTGGCTGAACAGTTCGACGGTCTGCAGCGGGCCATGCTGCTGCTGGAGCGCGATGTTATGCAACTGGTCAACAGGCCGGCCCGGGACATTTACGGCGACTTCCTGCCTGCGCTTTCCAGCCGTCAGGATGATTTCTCCCTGTTGCTGACCCGCCAGGGGTGGCGCAACCCCCTTGGCATCCGCCGCAGTGGCTTGCAACGCGTTGGCTGGGAATACACCGGCAGCGAATTGCGGCGCCGGTACTGGCCGATGGTGGATCAGGGCCAGGAAGATGACAGTCGCGATGTGCTGCTTCTGGAGGGTGTCAAACGTCTGGAAGTGCGGTTTCTGGATTGGAACCGCCGCTGGCAGCCGCAATGGCCGACGGATGAGGTTATGGCCGGCTTGACACCCGGTAGCCGGCCGGATGCCCCGTTGCCACTGGGTATGGAGGTGACCCTGGAGCATGAGCGCTTCGGAACGCTGGTCAGAACCTTTGCCTTGCCGGATTTTGATCCGGCCATTGCCCAGGGTGCCGTTAACCAGGCCAACCAGGCTGCCAGCAAGACCGAAGAGAATGGCACCGAGGAACAGCCGGGTGAAAACACCGGCGTGCCGGGGCAGGGAGGCTAGGCCGCTATGGCGCGTATTCCGGCGTTACCTGACCGCCAGTGTGGCGTGGCTTTAATCATGGTGCTACTGGCCATGGCGCTGGTGGTCATGCTTGCCTCGGGCATGACCCAGCAGCAGAGCCTCCGGGTATTCAGGGCGGGCCACTATCTGGCCCAGCAGCAGGGCCAGAGTATCGCGCTCGGTGCGGAGGTCTTTGCCCGTCAGATCCTGCGGAGGGATTTTAATGAGGACAAGGAAAAAAACCTGATGGTCGACAGTCTGGACGAGTTCTGGGCCGCCAATGCGGCGGTATTGCCGCTGGATAACAATGGCGTGGCTGAGGTCCAGATTGACGACCTTGGTGGCCGGCTGAATCTGAACGACCTGGCAGACAGCACTGGCAAGGTGGATCCCGTGGCCCGGGAGCGTTTTGTTCGGCTCTTTGCAGCACTTGGCATAACCGCCGTTTCCGTGGATTCACTGGTGGACTGGATCGACGCGGATGACCAGACAGTCACCGCCTATGGCGCCGAGGATGGCCAGTACCTGATGGCGAATCCGGGATACCGGGCCGGCAACCAGCCGTTTACCACCGTTACCGAGCTGCGCCTGATCGAGGGCATGACCAAAGGGATTTATCAGGCCCTGCGGCCCCACGTGGCGGCCCTGCCGGTCAACGGATCGGGAATTAATGTGAATACTGCCACCGCCATGGTGATTCGCTCGCTGCATGAAGATCTGACGGACGCCCAGGCCGCATCTATTCTTGCACGGCGGAAAGAGGAACGGTTCGAGAACCTTCAGGATTTTCTAGCCCTGCAAGAGTTCGCCGGCCTCGGGCTGAAGTCGGTTGGCCTGGGGCTGCAGACGCGGTTTTTTGAAGTTGCCTCACGGATTACCTACGATAACCGTGTTGTGAATATGGTCAGCACCGTGTTCCGGACTCCGGAAGGCGAAGTCCAGACGGTCCACAGGGATATCGGGCAGAAGAACCGAATTACCAAAGAGCCTTTTACCATTTCAGAAGGATAATCATGTCTTATCGCCTTTACGTCCGCCCGATACCGCCGTTTGCGGACGCTGACCAGGATCCCGGTGCCCAGATGTTCAACTGGGTGCTGCACGACGCCAGTGGTGATACCCAGGCCCGTGGCATCGGAGACAGTCGCGATACCATTGAGCAGACCCTGGGCCAGAACGCCCTGGATAACGTTCTGTTGATCGGCCTTATTCCCGGCGAGGAAGCGATATACTGCCTGGCCGATATTCCCGCAAAGCAAAGCCGGTTTATCAACCAGGCATTACCCTATGCTGTTGAGGAACAGATCGCCCAGGACATTGATTCCGTGCACCTGGCACTTGGGGGGCATACCGAACAGGGCTACCGCGTAGCAGCCATAGACCGGGAACGAATGGCGCAGTGGGTGCACCTGTTCAGCGGCTGGGAGCACGTGCGCCTGGAGGCCATCTATCCGGACGCTTCGTTATTGCCGCGCACCGATGGAGGCTGGTCGGTCTGCCTTGACGGCGATATCGCGATGATGGTGAGTGAACGGGGCGAGTGGCTGAGCATGCAGTCTGCAAACCTCGGTATGTTTGCCCATACCCTTGCGGCACCCTCCGCTGAAGAGGTTGTGGCGGAAATACCGGTCACCCTCTATGGTACCGGCGATGAGTTCGACATCCAGCAATCGGCCATTGCCGAGTTGAGTGGCTCTGGGCGTCTTGCGGTGCGCAAGGAAGTCCTGGAACTCATGCCCCTTGAGTTGCTGGCCTACGCTCATCACCACCACCGGTGTGAGCCGGTGAATCTGTGCCAGGGCAGGTTTTCCTTGAAATCCGGCAAGGCAAGCCCGCTGAAGCCCTGGAAGCCGTTGATTGCGGTAGCGGCGGTCTGGTTTGTGATTCAGGTGGCGTTGAATGCCGGAATGGGATTTTATTACCAGAATCAGGCAGGAGAATTACAAAGCGAGGCCATGGCCATCTACCGCGACGCCTTCCCCAATGACCGTCGGACCCATGCCGGCAATGTCAGGCGCGTGATCGAAGGGCAACTGCGGGTTGCCGGTTCCAATGGACCGGAAGTGGACTTCATCACCCTGATGAAATACACCGGCCAACAATACGCGCGCCTGCCGGGTAGCCGGGCGGTGAACTTCAACTCGGTGAATTACAGCCGCTCGCGGGGTGAGCTGATCGTGGATGTGAGAGCGGATAGCTATGATCGCCTGAGCGCATTGCGAAACGGGTTGGCAAACCAGGGCCTTGAGGCGAAGATCGGCTCTGTTGTTAACGAAGCGAGCGGTGCACGTGGCCGCCTGACGGTTTCAGGAGGCTAACGGTATGTTTTCCAGAATCAAGGATCAGCCAGTGGTCGGCAAACTCATCGCGCAATACGACCAGTTGCCCCCGCGCGACCAGCAGGCTCTGGCGGTGCTCGCAATCGCGGTGTTTCTGGGCATTCTTTACGTTGCCGTCTGGCGCCCGGTTGCGGGCTTTTACGAGCACTCAGTGGCTGCGCGGGACAATGCCGGCGAATTGCTGGCCTGGATGCAGGCGAACGAACAGACGATCCGGCGTCTGGGAAGTTCCGGCGCCAGTACCCCGGCGGCGACTGCGGACAAACCCGGGGATGGTCGTGCCCTGATGGCGCTGGTGACCCGTTCCGCCGGTGAGGCGGGCCTGTCGCTTCAGCGATTTGAGCCCAGTGGAGATGTCGCCATTCGGGTCTGGCTTGAGAACGCGCCTTTTGCAGAGGTGGCGGTTTGGCTGGAGTTGCTGAATGGCAATCATGGTGTGGTAATTGACCAGGCCGCCATGGACAGGGCAAGTGAACCGGGGCGGGTATCCGTTCGTTTAACACTGGCCATCTGATTCTGAAAACGGTTTCCGGGCCTCCTTACCCGTAACTGACGCAGGAGAGGACGCGATGAGTAACGGCAGCGACAACAAGAACACATCCGAACCAGCCATTGTTCGCCTGGACGAAACGGCGCGTAATGAAGCCAGGTCCATACTGTTCCACGCCTACCGGAATGAGCCGACATTCCAGTACCTGTTTGATCACCGGCGTCCCGGATATGCCCAACGGGTGCGGGCGACCATACGCGAACTGATTGATCTGTACTTCGAGCTCGGTCAGGATGCTATTGGCGTGATGGTGGACGATACGCTTGTTGCCGTTGCTTTCATCGGGAAACCTGAACTCCGGATGAACCTGGCTGAGCAGATCAGTTGGCGGATCCGCATGGTGCTGACGACCGGTTTCGCCTCTACTCGCCGGTACCTGGATTACCACGAGAAGATCGGTGACATGTTGCCTCAGCCACTGGCGCACCAACTGCCAATGATGGGCGTGAATCCCGAGTATCAGAATCGGGGTTACGGTCGTTTGTTGCTGAAAACGGTCGAAAAACTCTGCGCGGAAAACCCGCGGGGCAACGGACTGGTTCTGGTTACTGGCAACAGCCGCTACCTGCCATTTTACGAGTCGGAAGGTTTCCGAAGCCTGGGCAAGATCCAGCTCGGAGATTTTCAGGATCACGTTCTGTTCCGGGAAGTGCATCCGGAAAGCAAAACAGCCGCGCCAGGCCGTACCTGATTTTTAATTGTTAACGGGGGAAGCTGTGTCTGACCAGCAGGATTTTGATCTGATTGTTATCGGAGCCGGCTCCGGCGGTGTTCGACTTGCCCGTATGTCGGCGCAACGAGGCGCCCGCGTTGCCGTGGTGGAATCACGGTACCTGGGAGGCACCTGTGTCAACGTGGGGTGCGTACCCAAGAAGCTGTTTGTATACGGTGCCCACGTTCACGATGAGCTGGAAGACGCGGCTGGTTATGGCTGGCAGGTCCCGCTTGATGATGTCCGTTTTGACTGGCCCAGACTGGTCGCCAACAAGAACGCCGAGATTGAGCGCCTGAACGGCATTTACCGCCGGCTGCTTGAGAGTACCGGGGTTACGATTATCGAAGGCACTGCCACTCTGTCTGATGCTCATACGGTGGTGGTCGGCGACACGTCATATACGGCGAAACACATTACCGTGGCCACCGGCAGCTGGCCGGTGGTTCCGGACGTACCCGGTAAAGAGTGCATTCTTACCTCCAACGAGATGTTCTACCTGCCGCAACTGCCAAAACAGGCAGTCGTCTGGGGCGGTGGTTACATTGCCGTTGAGTTTGCCGGCATTCTGGCCGGGCTGGGTGTTGAGACCACGTTGTTGTATCGCGGCGATCTGTTCCTGCGAGGGTTTGATGGTGATGTCCGCCGGTTCACGGAAAACGAAATGCGCAAGAAGGGTGTCATCCTGAAGTATGGCGTCACGATTGAATCCGTTGACGCTGAAAATGCCCATTACCGGGTGCAGCTCAGTAACGGTGAAGTCATGGAAACCGGCCTGGTGATGGCCGCAACGGGCCGGCGGGCCCTGGTCGACGGGTTGGGGCTGACCGATCTGGGCGTCCAGCTGAGCGCGTCCGGGTATGTGGTTGTGGATGACCATTTCCAGACCGCCGTCCCCTCAATTACGGCACTCGGTGACGTGATTGGCACTCCGCAGCTCACGCCTGTGGCCCTGGCGCAAGGCATGGTGCTGTCCAGGCGACTGTTCGGTGACGGCCAGGGCGAAATGGATTATTCCGCCATACCCACCGCTGTGTTCTGCCAGCCCAGCATCGGTACGGTTGGCCTGACCGAGGAGGAGGCCCGCGAAGCAGGGCACCGCCTGCGGATTTATCGCTCTGAATTCCGGCCGATGAAATACACCCTCAGCGGACGGGATGAACGCAGCCTGATGAAACTGGTGGTGGACGATGAAAATGACAGGGTGTTGGGGGCCCATATGGTCGGGCCGGATGCCGGCGAGATAACCCAGGGCCTCGCCATTGCCATCAAGGCCGGTGCCACCAAGGCGCAGTTTGATTCCACGCTGGGTATTCATCCGACATCGGCGGAAGAGTTCGTCACCATGAGAGAGCCGGTGGCCTGAACCGGCCCTGAATCACCGAAAGGCGCCCGCACAAGGGCGCCAACCACCTCAAAGCTGTATCCAGCGGCCCAGTACTTCGCGCAGATTTTCCTTTCGGACCGGTTTGGCCAGGTAGTCATTCATTCCGCTGTCAAGGCAGCTTTTTTCCGTGCCTGGCAGCACATCCGCCGTCAGCGCAATGATGGGAGTGCCGGTCTGGCCGTTGCTCTGTTCCCATTCCCGGATATAACGCGTGGCTTCATAGCCATCCATAACAGGCATCTGGCAGTCCATCAGAATGATGTCATAGCCCGTGTGATTGGTGGTGACCTTCTCCAGGGCTTCCTCGCCATTGCTGGCGGAGTCCGTCTGGAAGCCCAACCGGCTGAGCATGGCGGTGGCCACGCGTTGGTTCACGGGATTGTCCTCCACCACCAGGGCGTGGCGGGTGCCGTTGATGGCTTCCCGTGGCGGTGGGCCGGAGGGGTCGGGCTGGCTGGTGGCGTTTGCCAGCTCAAAGGGCAGCTCGAACCGGAACGAGGAACCTTTGCCGAGGTCGGTGTCAACCTGAATGTGGCCGCCCATCAGTTCCACCAGGCATTGCACCAGGGACAGGCCCAGCCCGGTACCTCCGTGCAGCCGGGCGTTTCCGCTATCAAGTTGTTCAAAGGAATTAAAAATGTCGTGCAGGCGCTCCACCGGAATGCCGGACCCGGAGTCGCTGACTGAGCAGTTCAGGATGACGCAGTTGTCTTCAAGGCAGAAGCAGCCGGCCTGAATATTGATAAAGCCATCACTGGTAAACTTGATGGCATTGTCCACCAGCCCGGCGAGCACCTGCCGAAGGCGCGCGGCGTCACCGGTTACCAGTGGGGTCTCGGGCCAATCGCCGTAAAATGTGAGATTCAGAGCCAGCCCCTGTTGCTCGGCCACATGCCGGTAGGTGGCGGTGCAGTTCGAGATGAGTTGTCTGAGGTCAAACTTCTGGCTCTCCAGCTTGAGAGTTCCGCTGTCCATGCGGGAGTAATCGAGGATGTCGCCGATAACGGTCAGCAGATCGTCCATGGACTGGCGGGCCGTGGTGAGGTAGTCGCGCTGGCGGTTGCTGAGTGGTTCTTCCTGGACAAGGTCAATCATGCCCAGCACACCATTGAGTGGTGTACGTAGCTCATGGCTCATTGTTGCAAGAAACTCGGATTTCGCCTGATTTGCCGTTTCCGCCCTTTCACGAGCACTTTCAGACGCCGCCAGGGTCTGATCCCGGGCGGTCTGCAGGCCGGCCAGGTGGTTTGCGAGCTGATTCAGTTGTTCTTCAATTGCAACAACTTCCCGGGATGTCTGATGGGTATTCAACGGCCGTTCCTGGTAATCGCCAGCGGTCAGCTTGCTGATCCGGCCTGCCAGATCCCGGATCGGAGAGAGAATCGTGGTCAGGAAATGGTTGATGATCAGGATGGTGAACAAAAGCAACGCCACACCAACAGCAGTGGATGTCCAGAGGATGTCCTGGCGACGTTCCGCCAGGACATCCGTGCCGACACCGACCTGTACTGTTCCCAATCGCAGCGAGCCGGAACCAAAGCCATAGTCCGGTTCAAACCACTCCGCAGTGCGCTCAGACCCCAGTTCCAGAGGTTGCTGGAGAATTTCTGCCTCAAAAACCTGATAGCGTTCCGGGTTCTCCTGCGGATTCACCGGTCCTTGGGCAACGAAGCCAATCTGCTCGCCCAGAACATCCGATACCCGAATCCAGCCCGCCCTGCTGCGGCGCAGGGATTGCGAGAGAATCTGGTCCAGAGCCGGGGTATTGCCGGATACAACCGCGTACTCCAGAGCCGGAGCCAGACTGTCTGCCAGCATCTGGCTGCTGTCCGACAAGTCGCGGCGGGCATCCTCCAGCCGGGCCGATGTGAAAAACACCATAAGCACGAGGAACATGGTAACGGCGGGCAGAGCCCCAAGGAGCAACAGCTTGCGGGATAACGGGCGCTGCAGTGCGGGTGTATTACTCATCAGCCGCCTCCCCGTTGACGGTCAGTTGTCGATCCACCCGGGCAGCAATGTCCTCCCGGCTGGGCAATGGGATGTTCAGGGAACGCGCGACCTGTCTGTTGATTTCTACCCGGAACTGCTCCGGGTAAGAGGGCGGAGGGAACTCTCCTGTCTCAAAGTAGGTGTCCAGAAATTGGCTGGCCAACTGAACCATCTCGGGAAAGGGTGCATAACTGGATGCCAGTGAACCCGCTTTCACATAGGCCTGGGTTGGTCCGATGACAATCCGGTTGCGGCGGTAGGCGGTTAGCAGAATGTGTTTGATGGTCCTCGGGTTGTAAATTGCGCTGTCCGGCGCGGCGAGGAGGAAATCACCGTAGCCCAGGGCACGAACAAGTGTTGGAATCAGCTTGTCGCTGCTCTCGACCAGAAAAATTCTGGCCGACATGCCGTAGGCCGGCAGCTTATCAATCAGTGGTTCATAGAGTTCCACCGAGTCGGCGGTTGCCAGCAGGGCAATCCTGGTCGCATGGGGCAGGATTGCCTTTCCTGTCAGTGCCTGGCGGATCAGGGGGACATCGTAAAGAATGCCGGAAACCCGGCCCGGCGAGCGGTCGGCAAAGGCGTCCAGAAACGACCTGTCTACGAGCATGGCCAGTATTGGCACGTTCCGGTTGGCCTGTCGAATCCGTGAAAAGGCGGAGGGGCCAATAGTGATGACTGGCTCCTCCCCGATCATCGGAATCTGGTCATCGGTTATCGGGCGCAGGTTGACGCCTTCGCCCATTTGCGACTGAAGTAAGCCGGTCAAATGCTGGTCCAGGGCGCCATTGCCGGAGCCGGCGAGAAAGACGGTTCGCCCGGCGGCTTCCTCCTGGGCAAAAGCCGAGAGGCAAAATGCCCAGATCAGCAGGCCGAAGCAAAGCCGGAGCACCAGTCTTCGGACCGGCGCTCGGTTCCGCGTTTCAAAAAAACTGTTTGATGTGTGCCTCATACCGTCCAGGGTCAGATGCTGTCCATAATAGGTGCTCAGAAGCGAATCCCAGCCTCAACAAAGAACTGGTTGTGATCCTCAATCCGGTTGTCGGGGCTCATCCAGGCCTGAAGATCAAGATAATGCTGGATCGTCAAAGCCAGCAAATAGCTGTAGTCCGGCCCGTCAACGCGCCTGGCGAGGCGAAAATCCGCGCGCTCGAAGCGAGTCTCCCGGACTTCGTTAGTCCAGTAATAGGATACCGAAGACTGTAACTCGAATGGCAGCTCCTGTATCCAGGCAAGGCTACCCGAGTGACGGGCGGACAGCCGGGAAAGCAGGCCGACCACATATCTCTGGTCCTTGGGCGAGAGGGCGTCAGGATCACCGGTATAATACCCTTCCTGGTCCAGGTAAGCATAAGTGGCTCGCAGCATGGTGCCCGGGAATGTGAGTGAGGTCTCAAGTTCGACCCCTTCCTGCTTCATTGCAACGTTGTTAGCGATGAACCACTCTTCTTCGTTAATGACCCCGCTGATCATGTCCCGAAAATCATCGTTGAAATACCGGATCTCCGTGGACAGGATTGCCTGCTCCAGCCGGAACTGGCCAAAATAGCTGATTTCACGGGAGGTGATCCACTCCTCATCGAGATCTTCTCCATAGGTGGAGGTGCTGCTATCCACCAGATTCTCAACCAGCAGGCGGGTGCCCTCGAGCGCTTCGAAAGGGGGGCGCACATTGGCCGGCCGGTAGGACCAGTCGGGGGACTGTTCAAAAGCATCCGGTGTACGCACCGCCCGGGAGAAGACAAAACGCAGGGCGTGGTTATTATTCAAAATAAAATTGGATGCGATTCTTGGAGAAAAATAGCCCTCATCGGTCGTGGTGGTTCGTTCCCAGTTTCCGCCCGCATTGAGGGTCAGCCAATGGATCGGTGAGTATTCCAGGTTGGCGAACAGCCGGCTCTGATAAGTGCTGCCTTTGCCATTGAAGAAGGTTTCCGAGTCGTAGCCGTCGTTGCGGTAGCCCAGGCCAGACACCAGTTTCAGGCCTGGATTGAAGATGATGGTGTCCTGAAACTCGAATTCATGACGGGATTCCTCGATATCCTCATTCAGGTCTGCGATGAGCGGAGAGGTCTGGGAAGGGAGCGGCACTCCCGGAGGAAACAGGTCCGCCAAAAAATCCGGAGCAGTTGGCGGGGCCTCTCCCGGTTCCGGTAGTTCGGGGATTCTGACAGACCAGCGTTGACGGCGCTGCTGAACCTGGTGGCTGGCCTGGATGTGATAAAAGTGATTGGAGGAGGTGGCGCCATTGAACTGAACCTGCAGGTAGTAGTCATCGGCCATAATATCGGGGGATGTTGTTGCGCCGAACTTACCGGATCTGTCAGCATCCTCTTCGTTGATGCCATCTGTCACGCCGGCACGGACATCCACGGAGTGGCGGCTGTCGATGTTTATAATGCTGTCAAAGTTGAAGTTGTTGACATTGTTGCCATCGTGAAAAGGGGTTACTCCATCCCTGGTGGTGTCGAAACCATCTGATTTGCGCTTTTCGTAAGAAAGCCGCCAGCTACCGGCCTGGCTGGCGTCGCCGACGGAGGTAAAGGTCCTGACAAAGCCCCGGGAGCCTGCGGCTGCATACGCTTCCACGCCAGCGGTGTCCTGGGGTGAGCGCGTGATTATATTGATACTGCCCAGGAAGGCGTTGATACCATCCGCGGCGGAGTTAGGACCACGGCTCACCTCGATCCGTTCTATGTTTTCCAGGGCCACCGGCATGGTGATCCAGTCAACGTCTGCCAGGCTGACCCGATAAGCCGTGCGGCCATCGATCTGAACCTGCATCCGTCGTTGTTCGTACTGGGAAGTTCCGTGATAGGCGGCGACCGGGTTGTTGCTGCCATAGGCACCAACGACCATGCCAGGAACCAGCCGGAAGGCTTCAACCAGATTCATGATGCCCAGGTCGCGAATCATGTCGCCGGTGAGGACGGTGGTTGTGCCGGGCACCCGAAGTTTTGACTGTCGTAATCGTGTTGTTGTCAGAACCTCGGGTATCTCGGTTTGCACGCCCTCAAGGGCGAGCAGGCCGGGCATGAGATCAGATGTGGAGGATTGGCCGAATCCTGTCGAAGGCAACAACGCACTGGCAATCACAGTGGTGCTGAAGCAGGTCAGGAAAAGGCGGCCCTTTTTGACTCCTGCCGTTTTTGTCGCTTGGTGCATGGTTGACGTTCTATAATCTGCCGATAAATAAGGTTGGTACGATTTTATAGTGGTTAGTACCTATCGTAGGTTAGTGCCTATCGTAGGGCACTGCGGTCTTTTTGTCTCTCTAAAATGTAATGAATGCCAGAGCCGGGAGTTACAGCTGTATGAATTGTTGGGAAATCCTCGGAATTGAACCGACCGGTGATCGCCAGCGGATCCAGGATGCGTATGAGCAACAGCTAAAATTTGCCTCGGATGCCGAAGCCCGGCGCCTCGAACAGGCGCTTCGGGAGGCATTGGGTGATGCTCCGGAGCCAGCGGGGGAAGAGTCGGTAGCCGTTCGGCGGCAGGAGCCGGACCGGGGCGGGGATGAGGTGGCTGCTCGTCCACTTGATGCCAGCGACGGCCAGGTTGTCCGTGAGGTGGTTATCCAGGTCAAGGCACTGTTGAACGACGCCTCCCGGAGCAAGGACGTCGGTATCTGGAAGGCGATTCTTAATGAACCGCCGGCGGATCAGACGCCACTGCGCCGGGAGATCGGCCGGCAACTCGAGCCGCAGTTGCGCCCAATGGCTGAGAATGGCACGTTTCCGGCTCCTGTGGCCCAGTTTCTCCGGGACTGGTTTAACTGGTTCAGCATAAAGCAGGTTCAGGGTCTGCCGGATGAGCGCAATTACCCAGAAAGGGAGATGGCGCAGGCGCAGGCGGATGAGCCACCTCAGATGGTCAATTTCTGGCCTGCGGTCATCGGCTGGATTGTGGGTCTGGTCATTCTTGCCACGCTCTTTGGAGAAATGGGTGGCGGTTAAAACCGTGGCCCCGGCTATTCCTTTGTTTCTGCATTGGCCTGTTCAATTTTCTCACGGTATTTCTGCGCAAGAATGGCTCCGACGATCACCTGGATCTGGTTGTAGGCCATGATCGGTAATACAATCATCCCGAAGCCCGGGTGGCCGGAGAACAATACCTTCGCCATGGGTAACCCTGATGCCAGACTCTTCTTGGAACCGCAAAACACCACGGCTGCCTCGTCTTCGAGGCTGAAGCCGAATCGCCGCACCAGAAACCGCGCAAACACCATAAACAGCAGGAGCAGGCCCAGGCACAAGGCGATAGCGAACAGGATCGCCTGCAATGGCAGTTTCTGCCACAGCCCGCTTTCCACCGAGAAGGAAAACGCCGAGTAGACAATCAGCCAGATCACACACTTATCGTAACGCGCCATCAGGTTTTCGTTCCGCGCCAGGTAACCGCCCAGCCAGGGCCGCATGGCATGGCCAGCCATGAAGGGGAGCAGCAGTTGCAGGAGAATGCCTTTCAGCGCTTCGGCCACCGAAAAGTCTCCACCACCCGAGGTGCTTACCAACAGCAGAAGCAGGAAGGGGGTCAGCATCATGCCGAAGACATTGGAGGCGGCGGCGCTGCAGATGGCCGCGGGCACGTTGCCCCGGGCCATGGCCGTGTAGGCGATGGAAGAGGAGACCGCTGATGGCAACACACCCAGATACAGGAACCCCAGGCCCAGATCTTTCGGCATCCAGGACGGCACAACGTCGCTCAGTCCGTTGATGGGCAACACCGCCAGCGGGAAAAAAATGAACGTGAGCGAGGTGATCAGAATGTGCAGGCGCCAGTGGGTGGCCCCGGAAACAATCTGCTCACGGGACAGCGCGGCACCGTGGAAGAAGAAGAGCAGGGCGACGGCCACGGTGCCGGTGGTCGCCAGCATGTCTCCGGCCCGGCCCGTGGCGGGCAGAAACGTTGCCAGAACAATGGCGCCGAGCAGGAGCAGGGTGAAGGTATCAATCCTGAATTTCATATCTCAGGGCTCCTGCCGCTTGAGCGCCTGAAGGCTGGGTTTCAATAATTCCCTGGCAAGGTTCTCCGCCCTGGTTTCATCCTGCCGACGGACCGCGGCCAGCAGAAGTTCGTGGTCCTCCTGGGAGGGCTCCGGCAGATCGGTATTGGTTTCGGTCTGCTCGATGGTTTGGCCGACGGCGTGGGAGAAGTAATCGTACAGCTCAGCCAGCGCGGGGTTATGGGAGGCCGCCACCAGGGCGTGGTGGAAGGCTTCATCATGGCGGATGCGGCTTTGCAGGTCGTCCCCGGCTTTGGCCCGCGCGTCGAGGGCGCTGGTCATGTTTCGCAGATCCTGGTCTGTGCGCCTTGCCGCAGCCAGCTTGGCGGCTTCGGTTTCCAGCATAATGCGCACTTCCAGCTGATCCGCCAACTGGGTACGGGCTATCCTGCGAAGTGTTTCGCCGGCGTCCCGGGTGGCGCGCACGTAGGTGCCATCCCCCTGGCGGGTTTCCAGCATTCCCACATGCACCAACACCCGGACCGCTTCACGGACAGTATTCCGGCTTACCCCGAGAGCGTCTGATAATTCCGATTCCACCGGCAGACGATGGCCAACCGGCCAGTCGTCTCTTTCGATGGCATTTCGAAGGTTTTCTATGGCGGTTTCCACCAGCGAGCCTTTGCGGATACGTTCTAGCATATGTTTATCATCCCTCAAACCGATGAACCGATCATCCTATGAATTTGCGAAAGCTTCAAGCATTGATGAAGGTTTTGCCTCAGGCAGGTGGCTCAGAGGGATAAATAAACTGATAGTCCGCGGTATCCACCCGTCGCGTCGCGAACCGGTAGGTAAAGGTAAACCCCGGCCAGTTAACGGTATTCCGGCCATTGGCGTCGAGGTACCAGGAACTGCACCCGGAGTTCCAGACACTGTGCTCAAGCCCCTCCTGAACAACATGGGTAAACCGGTCCTGCCGGTCCTGGCGGACGTCCATGGCGGAGCCGGGGTATTTCCCGAGCGCATCCAGGCAATCGAGCACATAACGGAACTGGGACTCCAGCATATACAGGATGGAGTTGTGGGCCAGGTTGGTGTTGGGGCCATACAGCATGAACAGATTGGGAAAGCCGCTGACGGTGATGCCTTTGAAGGCGGCTGCACCGTTCTGCCAGGCGTCGTTCAGGGTCTTTCCGCGCCGGCCGGCTATCCGCATGGGGGAGAGGAATTCCGAGGCCCGGAAACCAGTCCCGCAGATGATGGCATCCACTGGATGGTGGTGGCCGCCCTGGGTAACCACACCGGTTTCATCAATATGGTCAATGGGGTCGGTCACCAGATTTACATTCGGCCGGTTAATGGACGGGTACCAGTCGTTGGAAATCAGAATGCGTTTACAGCCGATTTGGTAGTCGGGGAGGATGCGTTTCAGTTTTGCGGGATCGGTAACCTGTTTCCTCGCTTCCCGTTTTACCCGGTTGGCATGGAACTCCAGCAATCCGCTGAATTTGGTGAATGCCAGGGCCCGGCTCTCGTTTTTCCAGTAGATCAGATAGCGGTAGATCCGGTCCCAGACCGGGATCTTCTGGAACAAGGCCTGTTCCCAGGGTTTGAAGGGGCGATCCGGCTTGGGCAGCACCCAGGCAGCAGAGCGCTGGAACAGATCCAGCTGTTTCACCCTGGGTGCAATCTCCGGCACAAACTGGATGGCACTCGCGCCAGTACCGATAACCGCTACCCGCTTGCCCGTCAGATCGTAGTCATGGTCCCAGCGGGCTGAATGGAACATCTTGCCTTTGAAACGCTCAAGGCCATCGAGTTTTGGCCAGGCGGGCTGATTTAACTGGCCTGTTGCCGTGATCAGCACGCTTGCCGTCAACCGCTCTCCGGTGGCCAGGGTAAGGGTCCATTGGTTGTTGCTGTCATCAAAAGCCGCGTTCTGCACTTCCGAATTCAAACGGATGTGGTCGGCCAGCCGGTATTTGACAACACAGTGTTCCATGTAGCCGAGGATTTCCCGTTGCAGGCCAAACTTTCTGGACCAGTCGTGCTTGGGTTCAAAGGAGTAGGAGTAGAAGTGGGACTGCACATCGCAGGCCGCGCCAGGGTAGGTATTGTCGCGCCAGGTGCCACCCACCCGGTTTGCCTTCTCCAGCAGTGTCAGGTTGGTGTAGCCCGCCAGCGTCAGCTTTATGGCCATTCCGAGGCCGCCGAAACCGGCGCCAATGATCAGAATGGACGGGCGTTCACGTTCACTGGGCTGGGTCATTGAGGGCTGTCCGTCGTTATTATTGTGGCCTTTCGGGATCAGTATACGGTTCTATGCGGCTCCGATGGATGACTTTTTTGGCCAGACTGGCTAGTCAGAATGATCAACCGGTGGTCGGGCAAGAAAATTATCAGACGTCTGCAAGAGCAGTTCCCGGAGTGCAGGGGACTCGAACTGGCGCCGGATGCTGATGGCGTAGAATTCCTCGAAGACGCCGGGCAGGGCGCCATAATCCGACAGGGCGCCGCTTTTAAGTTCGTCCCGCACCACCACTGGCGGCATGATGGCAAAGTGCCCGGTGTCCCGTGTCAGCAGTCGCATCATGGCCATGTCGTCCACTTCTGCGGCAATGCGCGGGCGCAGCCTGTGGTATTCGCAAAGCTGATCAAAAGCCTGGCGTATGTTGTTGTCCGGGCCCGGAACAATCAGGCTCCGGTGTCTGAGCATCTCAGGAAACTCTCTCTGAATCTCCAGGCCCGTCGGGCCAATGATGCTTACCGGCTGTTTGGCGATCAGACGGGAGCGCCAGGGGTTCTGCTCATCCCCCTGCACTGTCTGATTGGCAAGAATCAGGTCCAGTCGATGGGCTGAAAGACGCCGCAGCAATTCATCAATGTGGCTGCTTTGCAGGCTAAGCTCCAGATCCTCCCGATTCAGCAAGGGTTGCAGAAAACCCTCCTGAAAGTTCCGTGACAGGGTCGCGACGGCACCAATGCGGAGGATTTCCCGGTTCGGCTGCGCGCCTGAGGCAAACAGGGCCGACAGCTCCTCACCTTGCCGGAAGATTTCTTCGGCATAGGAGAACGCCATGCGTCCCGCCTCGGACAGCTTGAGTCGGCGCCCCTCCCGAATGAACAGGTCATGGCCGAGGCTTTCCTCCAGTTTCCGGATCTGCCCTGACAGGGCGGACTGGGAAATATGCAGGGAGTCTGCTGCCCGGGTGAGGTGGCCGGTACGGGCAACTTTCCAGAAATAATACAGGTGGTGGTAATTGAGCTTCATCGTCAACTGTTCTTAAAAACAGAATGAACTGATCAGTATAAACCATTTTTTATATCATTCGAGCAAGGGCACAGTACTCCCGAAAGGTTCCGCCAAACAGAAGGTTTGTCCCTATGAATCCCATCGCTGAATTTTCTTCGTTATTGGTAATGGCCATCTGGCTGATGCTGCCGGTGGCTCTTTTTGCCCTGGCCGGATTGAGCGGTTGGCTGAAAAGCCCTCTGAAGCTGAATCACTGCTGGCGCATTGCCGGCTGGCTGATGGTGCTCTCAATGGCTTCGTCTTTACTGGTTGCAACCTTGCTTGTCGTCCAGTCCGTGGTCGTTGGCGACAGCAACACCCTGGCCACCCTCGGCAGTCACTTTGGCCTGTACCCGGATGGCATCGCCGTCTGGATGGCCCTGATGGTGGCGTTCGTTGGGTGGGTGATTCTGCGGTATGCGAACAACTATCTCAGCCAGGATCCCGGCCGTGATCGCTTCCTCCCCTGGTTCCTGGTGACCATCGCCTCGGTTCTGGTTCTGGTCTTCACCAATAACCTGCTGGTTCTGGCGGGCGCCTGGATGGGTGTCAGCCTGGCCCTGCACCACCTCCTTACACTTTACCAGGACCGGCCACAGGCTCGAATGGCAGCCGTTCAGAAGTTTATCGTCAGTCGCGCCGGTGATGTTCTGGTGATGTCCGGCGTGGTGTTGCTGTATCTGCACTACGGCACCTTCTACCTGCCAGAAATGGTGGCGAGTGAGACGGCCCGTGCAGGCGGTTCGCTGGCGCTGACCATGGCCTCGGTGGCCCTGGCCCTGGCGGCCATTCTCAAGTGTGCCCAGGTTCCCTTCCATGGCTGGCTTATCCGGGTGATGGAGGCACCGACCCCGGTTTCCGCACTGTTGCATGCCGGCGTGATCAACCTCGGCGGATTTCTGTGGCTGCGGCTGTTCCCGGTCTTCGACGGATTCACCGCCGGACACCTGATACTGCTGGTGATTGGCGGCCTCACAGCGGTCGTTGCGGTTCTCACCATGATGACCCAGTACTCGGTGAAGCATGCTCTGGCCTGGTCCACCTGTGCGCAGATGGGGTTCATGCTGTTTGAAATCGGCATGGGAGCCTACACGCTGGCGCTGCTGCATCTGTTGGCTCACTCGCTTTATAAGGCCCACTCCTTCCTGGCCTCCGGGCGGACGGTCGTGGTGTCGGCGGCGGGTGGTTTTGCCGAGTCTTCAGTGACCAACCGGCTGTTCTGGGCAGGCTCTACCGGCCTGGTTGCAACCCTGATTCTGTTCCAGGCTCCCTGGATTGTGGAGCACAACGCGATTTTCGGAGCACTGCTTGTGCTGGCGGTGGCGGCTGCGGCGATGGGTATACCGGCCGGCGCAACGGCTGCAGTCAAATTCTGGCTGGCAGGTATGGCAGTGTTGCTGGTTCCGGTCTATTCACTGCTCCATAGGTTGGTAGGGCCTGCTGTACCCGTGCATGAGGGGTTTGCCGTTCCTGCGGTCGGGTACGCACTGGGGGCAGCAATGATCGCGTTGCTGGCCGCGTGTTCGCTGTTGATTGTTCTGGGCGCCCGTTTCCGGGTAACCCGGGTGCTCGGCGCCCACTTCCGGCAAGGGCTCTACCTCGACCTGCCGTTTGACCGGCTGACCCGCAGGCTGGCGGCAGACGCGCTGAGAGTGCCGTCAATGTTTCGTAGACTTCCCCATCATCCGTTCAGACTGGAGGAAAGATCATGACCAATTTACCGGTGCCGCAGTTGCAGGTAATGGAGGATGGTTGGCGCGAGTCTTTCCGCAAGGCCTGTAATCTGATTGCGCCAGTGTGGCCGCTGGATCAGTGGATTGCGGTCAACCCTTTCTGGGGCCTGAGGCACAGTACGGCGGCGGAAGCAGACCGGCTCCTGCACGAGCGGGGCGGGATCAGTTTGCTGATGCCCCTGGAGTATTACCGAGAGGCCTGGGAGGGTGGCCGGATTCGGGAAGAGGATCTCAGGGCGAGTATCGAGGAGTTTGGCAACGAGCGGTGTCTTTCGGATTATCTGGCCTGGCCTGGCCATCCGAACACCTCTGCTCCCGCGCAGGGCTCGATTCCTGGCACGTTTCCTGGAGGCTCGGAAAATTTCGCAGACAATAGTGAGGAGAGCCTGGCTGAAGTTGTTTGTGATCAGGTTTCGAAAACCTGTGGCGCTTTTTTTGACCAGCGCCAGGGCCGTTGGCCTGCGACCCGAGGCGAATGCGACACGGGTTTGTTCGGATTCTGGCTCGAGTCGGTTCGTGAGGATCGTTCCCTCGATTTCAGAACCGGTCTGGCCGGTGCCCGGGCGTTTTTCAACACCGTACCGGACACCATGGATGAGGCCATTGAAGAATCAATCAAGGCCATCAGGGTTTCGGGTCAGGAGCTGGAGGCCCTGTTCCACAGTCTGTTGCTACGGGTGAACGGCTGGGCGTCCTGGTGCCGTGGAGAGGACTGGCGTGCCGGCCTGGAAGGGGCATCGTCTGATCGCTGCGCAGAACTGCTGGCCATCATGTTGGTCTGGGAGTCGCTCGGCGCTGGCTTTGCCTCGCCCACCCAGAAAGCCCAATGGCAGGAACACAGAGCCTGGGCACGGCGTGCAGGCGACCGGAACAGACTCTGGGTGTGGCAGCGTGCGTTTGAGCTTGGTTATCAGCGCGCTCTTTGGCAGGCGCTTGGGTTCGGGCAACCGGCCGAGCCGGTTGCGGTTCCAAGCGACGAGACGCCGCAAGCCCAGGCCGTCTTCTGTATCGATGTGCGGTCTGAAGTAATGCGCCGGCACCTGGAAGAGGTCTACCCCGGAGTTCAGACGCTCGGTTTTGCGGGCTTTTTCGGAATGCCCATTGCGCACCAGCAGCACGGGCCTTTCGCGCCGGTCCGACGCCTGCCGGGGCTGTTGTCAGCGCCATACCGGTTAATCGATACCAAAGGCAGCTTACGGGAAGACTTTGCTGAAAACAGGGCATCGGATCAGAAAGAAATTGTCCGGGAATCGGTGAGAAAGGCGAAATACAGCAGCCTCTCCACATTCACCATGGTGGAAACAACCGGGCTCGCCTGGGCCTGGAAACTGCTTAAGGACAGCTTGAAGCGTGGCCAGCACAGCAATGATGAGCATTGTGTTGAAGGGCGACTGGTTCATAGCCATGGCGGCGATCCTCTTTCCGATGCGGAAAAGGTAACCCTGGTAGAAAACATGCTCCGGGGCATGTCCTTAACCGGCGGCTTTGCGCCCTTGCTGGTGTTTGTTGGCCATGGCAGTCATACCGATAACAACCCGAACCAGGCCGGACTGGATTGCGGCGCCTGCGGCGGCCAGAGTGGCGGCGTCAATGCGCGCCTTGCCGCCCGCCTGGTCAACGAACCCCAAATCCGGGCAGGGCTGGCCGCCCGGGGTATAAGAATCCCCGACTATACCTGGGCCGTGGCTGCCGAACATTGCACGGCCACCGACAAGGTAACCATTGCTGACCGCCACCTGATTCCGGATTCCCACGTTCACAAGCTGGCGGATCTGGAGGCGGGGTTTGAGAAGGCGGGCGTTCGGGTTCGCAAGGAGCGGGCAACGCCACTGAAACTGAATGGGCTGGGGGATGACCAGTTGAAAGAAGCCATGGAGACAAGGACCAGAGACTGGTCGGAGGTGCGTCCGGAGTGGGGGTTGGCCAACAATGCCGCCATCATCTTTGCCAGGCGGACAAGAACCCGCGGCAGGAATCTTTCCGGCCGGGTATTCCTGCACGACTATGATCCCGCCCTGGATGCCGATGGCAGCCTGCTGGAAGGGCTGCTCGCCGCACCGATGATCGTAGCCAACTGGATTAACCTTCAGTACTTTGCTTCGGTAACGGTTCCGGACGTCTACGGCTCAGGGAACAAACTGCTTCATTCGGTCGTTGGTGGCAATGTGGGGGTGGTAGAGGGCAATGGGTCGCACCTGAGAATCGGCCTGCCCCTGCAATCGGTGCACGACGGAACCTTCTGGCGCCACGAACCGGTTCGGCTGACGGTGCTGATTGATGCTCCGGCACAGCGGATAGAGTCGGTGATTCATTGCCAGCCAGACGTGGCGGCCCTGGTGCAGAACCAGTGGGTCTGCCTGTGCCGGATGTCTGAGAATGGGGTAGAGCAATACGAGAAGGGGGTGTGGAGAAGCGTAGCGTGAGTCAGGGCGGCCTTTACCGGCCGCCCTGACTCTTATTCCTGCTCCGCGTTAAGAAGGTCAGGCTTTTTGAGCGATTTCTGAAACAGATCCTTCTGTTCAGCGATAGCCATGGCGCAGCGTTCGGCCAGGTCATCGCCAAGGCCTTCAACCTTGCGTCTGAGAAATACCTGAATTTCCTCAGCCAGCTCCAGGACCTTGTCCCGGGCATCGGCTTCGGCTTTTGAGGTGAACAGCATTGTGTCAGGATTTTTCAGTGCCATATCCAGGCCGTCCCTATCGGAAAAGTAGACTGCTTGTACTGCCATGGTCATTCCTCGCAGTGAGCGTTAGTGGTACTGTATAAAAACACAGTCTATCCGACCGGGGGCTGCCAACACAATGGCAATTGGGCTTCAGCGATAGCCGAAGCCCGGAAAGACAGGGTACGGGAAGGGAAAATCAGTATCTCAGCAGTGCGGAACCCCAGGTGAATCCGCCACCGAAAGCCTCCAGCAGGATCACCTCATCGCGCTTGATTCGCCCGTCGCGCACAGCGACATCCAGGGCAAGGGGGATCGAAGCCGCAGAGGTGTTGCCATGCTGATCGACGGTAACCACAACCTGGTCCATGGACATATTCAGTTTTCGGGCAGTCGCCGAGATGATTCGAAGATTGGCCTGGTGGGGCACCAGCCAGTCAATATCCGATTTCTGCATTTGGTTGGCTTCGAGGGTTTCGTCGACAATCTTGCCGAGCGTGTTCACCGCCACCTTGAACACTTCGTTACCCTTCATCTCCACAAACGCGCGCCCGGCTTTTACCTGGTCATAACCATCCGCAATACCGCAGGGCACATGAAGCAATTCTTCATACTGGCCATCGGCGTGGATGTGCGTGGAGAGAATGCCGGTTTCGTCATCGGCTTCCAGGATTACCGCACCGGCACCGTCCCCGAAGAGTACACAGGTGCCACGGTCTTCCCAGTTGATGATGCGGGAGAACACCTCAGCCCCGATGACGAGTGCCTTCTTGCTGCTGCCGGTTTTGATGAATTTTTCCGCCGTTGCCAATGCATAGACAAAACCGCTGCAGACTGCCTGAATATCGAAAGCGGGGCAGCCATGGATTCCCAGCCGGGCCTGTAGAATGCAGGCGGAGCTCGGGAAGATCTTGTCCGGGGTGGAGGTGGCGAACACAATCAGATCAATGTCTTCAGCGTTAATGCCAGCGGCGTCAATGGCGTTCCTCGCAGCTTGCTCGGCCAGGTCGACCGTGGTCTGCCCCTCAATGGCAATATGTCGTTGTTCGATTCCTGTGCGCTCGCGAATCCACTGGTCTGTGGTGTCGACCATTTTCTCAAGGTCTTTATTGGTAACGATATTGTCTGGCAGGTAAGAGCCGGTGCCGGTAATTCGTGCAAAGGTCATTCGCGAGTGTCCCGAAACATAACTGGTTTAACGTTCGTCCATGCTATACCCATGCAACTTCGTGGGTAATTAGCGATTTGTCAAAGAAGCCCAGAAACTGGCAGGCTCGTCTATGCTGAAGGTGATCACCTTTGATCGACACGATGCATAACTCTGCACAGAAGAGGAGGACAAGACGATGGGCATTTCCAGCCATGAGCTTCACAAAGAATTTCCCCAGTACAGCGACCTTATTGATGAACTCAAGAGCAACGATCCGAGGTTCGATGAAAAATTCCGGGAATACGCGGAGCTGGATCAGGAAATAGAGGGGTTGGAAAAGAGGGGTTCGCCCATTGGTGACGACAAACTGCATCGCATGAAACAGAAGCGTGCACAGCTTAAAGATAATCTTTACCAGGCGTTGCTTTCAAACGACAAGGCATCATGAAAACGTAATGAATGTGTAACCGGAATTTAACGAGAAAGCGCTCAGAGCCCTTGTTGCAACTTCGTCCACCTGGTTATGACAAGGGATCGCCGGTTGCTGAACGATGTCGGGTTTTCACCCGAACTGATTGAACAGAAACTGAGCACGCCTTTCTGGAAATTCTGATCCGGAAGAACTGACCGGCAATTGCACCGCTAACCTTCTGAGCTGGCGAGAAAATCATCAGTTCAGCGTTTTCGGAACTCAGTGTCCGGGCGCAGGGCTGACGTTCACACCAGCCAGCCAAAGAAGAAATCAAACAACGCACGGAAGAATCCGCCCCCGGTGCTACGCCGGGGCTCCTTCGCAGGCTGATTCGTTGCAGCAGGGTTGTCAGTGCCGGCAGTCTGTTCTGCGACTGTAACGTCGATTTCAGGCTCGATTTCAGGCTCAAGGGAGGCTGTACCTGTTGGCTCTGCTGGCAGTTGCTGTGCTGGTGAATCGTCTGCCTCCACGGCAACCACTGCAACAGCCGTTACAGGTTTTTTATTTGCTGGTGGTACGGAGTCGACGACTTTGGTCTCGGGTTCGGGGGCTGGCGCAGTTTTACTGGCCGACTCGGATACGACTGCCAAAATGGCCGTGGGGGCCGATAATGGAACTTCAGAAGGAGTTGAGGTTGCCTTTTTAACTAAATGACTATCAAAGATTTTGTCATCAGAATCGTCGATAGGTTCTGGTGGCTTACTTGCAGGCGCCTCAGCGGTGGCAGGAGGTTCTTCCGTTCCCGTTTCCTGGGGGGCTGAGACCAATTGTGCAGATGGTTCGGGCTTTGCCTCCCTTCGCGGCACCATTTTCACCACAGCTTGAGGCCGTGGCCGCAGGTTGAGTTCCGATAAGCCCAGTGCAGCCATAGCGTCTTCACGGCTGGCGACAGCATTGCTGTTGACTGTTGTCTTGGCGGTGGTGTGTATACCCAACGCCTTCAGGGTTTGCGAATCCAAGTCACCGTTGGTGGGAAGGCCGGTTTTGTCCTGATAGTTCCGAACAGCGGCCCGCAACTTGTTGTCATACCAGCCGTCCGCACGCCCGATGTCATAGCCGGCGCCGTAAAGGGCATTTTCTGCTGAAAAAATAACATTCACCGGGTTCGCCGCATGGGCAACACTGAAGCCCGTGGCCGCCGTTAACAGGACAACGGCCTGAGTGCGAAAACCAGGAAACTGGCAATGGCGTGAGCGTTTCATGGCGGAATCCCTCCGGGCTGCCCGTATACGTTTACATTTCGTAACGTGAGCCCTGAAAGTATCAGCAATAACCGGGGCCGCCTATGACGCAGTTAACAACCGGAGTAATTAGTTGACCTGGAACCGGCGAACAAGGCTGTCCATTTCTTCGGCCATGCCTGCAAGCGCCTTGCTGGAATCGTTTACGTGAGAAATGTCTCCAGTCAGTTCGTCGATGGCGCCACTGCTGGCCTCGACATTCCGGGTCATTTCCGCGGCGGTCGCCCGTTGTTGTTCGGTGGCACTCGCAATCTGTGTGGTCATGTCCACAATCCGGTTCACTGCCGCCAGAATGTCCGACAGCGCTTCGCCGGACCTGCCAGCCTCGTCGCTGGCTTCCTCCGCCATCTGTCTGGCCTTGCTCATATCAACTACGGCCCCCGCGGCGCCACTCTGGAGGTTCGAAACAATCCGCTCAATATCAACCGTTGAATCCTGAACCCGCTTGGCGAGCCCCCGGACTTCATCCGCAACCACAGCGAATCCCCGGCCGGCTTCACCCGCCCGGGCCGCTTCAATGGCCGCGTTCAGGGCCAGGAGGTTGGTTTGCCCGGCGATGCTCTGTATCACTTCGAGGACACCACCGATTTCACCGGATTCCTGTTCCAGGCGCTGAATACGCAGGGAACCTTCCTGCACCTGTTCCGCAAGCCGGGTTACTGACTGGATTGCATTGGTCACGGTTGCCTGTCCCGAATCGGCCAGCCGTGCGGCCTGCCGGGCAGATTCGTCCGTGTCGTTGGTGTTTGAGGCAATCTCATCGGAGGTGGAAACCATTTCCTGCATCGCCGCCGATACCTGGGTAATCTGGTCTCTCTGCTGCTCGGAGTTTTTTGTCGTCCTGTCTGTAATGTCGGACAGGGACTCGGATTCGCTGGTCAAGCCCCGGGATGCGGTGGCAATCCTTGAGATTATGTCCTCAAGGGTTTCGAGAAACGAATTGACGGCTGATATGAAGTCCCCGATTTCATCCGGGCGTCCTTTGGTGAGTCGGGTTGAGACATTGCCACGATTGTTGCCAATGTCTTCCAGGTATCCGAGGATTTCTGCGCGGGCACGTTTCACACTCACGGCCATCATCCGACTAAGGAGGTAGGCAACCACCAGCCCCAGCACGACAGAGGTTGCGAAGGCGGCCATAATGAAGCGCAGAGCAGTGTCGGTTTTTGATTCCGCCTCGTCCGCCACGGCCTCCATCGCAACGAAAACCTTTTGTTCGAGCTCCCTCGCCAGTTGCGTAATTTCCGGGCCCAGAACATCGAGTTGTTCTGTTTTGGTTCGGTTCATGGCGCCTTGATGAAGCAAAAGACTGTTCACCGAGGCCTGATATTTCTCCAGTGCCTCAATGGCCGTATCGAGGTATTGGCGTATGAAACCGGGCACGGCATCCATATCGAGAAAGGAAAGCGCATCCGATACATCCTCCATGGCGTAACCCAGTGCTTTCTCGGAGGTTTCAGTGCCATCCGAAAAATATCGCTGGGTTGCCATTCTCATCAGGAGTGTGTCGTGGATCAGCTGCTCAAGCGTGACCCGGAGTGGGCTGCCCGGTTCCCGGTTGGTGATGCCGTCCATAGCCCTGCGCAATGCTTTGGAAGCAGCAGGGCCATACTGGTCCAGTTCTTCGGCAACAATTCGCTGGACTTGCTGTTTGGCGGGGACCAATTCCTCTTCGAAGAAACCAACGTACCGGGAGGTGGCCTGCTCGATTTCCCTGACCAGGCGGATGCGTTCCGGTGCCTGGATATTTGCCTGAGCATTTGCCAGGTCGTTGAAAAATTCAGACTCCAGATGCTTGAGACGGGACAGGATTTCCTCGTTACCCGTGGCGTAATAGTCGAAAACCCAAAGTCTCAACCGGTAAAGGTTGATGAGAACACCCGTTGCAACCGCCGTCTCGGGAGCAAGGTCTCTGGCGACAGTGCCCATTCGATCATCCAGGCTCCGGAATTCGCGAACACTGTAAAAAGTGACGAGCGCAAACAGCAGCAGGATAAACACCGGTGCAATCAGCAGCTTGCCGCGCACGCCGAGGCGACGCTCAATGGGTTCAACAAGGGTGGAAGTCACTGTACAACCTCTTCGAAAATGCCGATACCTCAGTTAACGACCAAACAGAGATTATCTGGAGTGGAACGTGACAATTTAGTCAACAAAGTTCACCTGCCTCCGTCGTTATTGAAACGGGGACGGATGTTAATTTTGGCGTCCTGACGGAGCAAGTGGCCGAGTATGCCGTCAACCACCTGGGCGGGAAATCCAATACGACACCCATGTAAAGCGTGTACATCGTAGGCCCGTCCGGAACCTGGCTTGTCGAAACAAAAAGCAGCGGAGTTGCAAGCCGGTACAAGTCGGATGTGCGGTTTGAAGGCGCTGGCGGCGGTGCATTTCCGATCCTGAAAAAGAGTCACTTGCCTTTTCGCATTGTTCAATAACCCTGGTCGTTACCGGGAGATTCGGGATGCAGTCAACAGGCAGCTGGGAATAACCCAGTCCAAGGCGTAATGAGATCGGCCCACGCTGCCAATACTGCGAACTTACCGGGCGCCTGCTACATTAAGCTCCGCTTCAAAACCGTCCTGGCGTCCTGTTGCCGGCGAACGCAAATACAATATCAGACCCGCACCCGTGGCAATAGCATCCGCAATGGCCAGGCCCAGGCCGGAACCGGCAGCATCCGTTTTTGAGCGTGCAAACCGGTTCCGTAAGAGGGCGAGCTGTTCCGGGGGTACGATGTTTCCATCATTACATACCCTCAGCGTACCGTCGCTTGCCATGCTGACCTCCACAGGCTGTTTATGGGCGCCATGCCTGAGGGCATTCTCAATCAGGTTACGGACGAGGATGGCAAAGGCATCGGGATCCAGCAAGGAGTTCACTTCATTGCCGGGCAGGTCGAGGATAATTCTCCCCGGCATCTGCCCCTCAAAATCACTGACAATCATTTCCAGTATTGGCACAAGGTTGTGCTGATTTTCTGCTATTGCGCCCCCTCCTTCGGCTTTCGCCAGTTCGAGCAGTTTTCCGGACAGCATCGAGAGGCTCCGCAGAGCTTCCTCAATCTCGGCAACATTATTCTTCAGTTGATGACTCTGTACCTGGGTTTTCAGTCGCTGTACTTTGGCCAGTGCCGTTGCCAGTGGTGTTCGCAATTCATGGGCGCTGTTGGCCGTAAAACTCCGTTCTGCCTCAAGAGCGCGGTGTAACCGTTCCAGCAACCGGTTGACGGCAACGGCGATCGGCTCAAATTCTTTTGGCAATCGATCCCCCGCAACGGGGGACAGATCTCCAGCGCCACGGGATTCTATCGATTGCTGAAATTCGACCACCTTGCGCAGGGAAAGCCGGACAATCCACCAGACACCCAGCAGGCTGACCGGAATCAGCAACATCAGAGGCAACAGCAATGCCAGACCCGCCTCCAATGCTGCTTCACGCCGGTGAGCCAGGGGTTCAGCCACCTCAATGTAGATGGTGTCACTGACGGCAGATGCTCCGTAGATCCGGTGTGTTGACGTGTTTGAAAACCCTTCCCCGGGTAATGTGCCAAAAACCCGGGAATCGGCATCGTGGGATTGGAGCAGGAGGTTGCCTTGCCTGTCTCTGACCAGGTAAGTGAGGTATTCGTCATGGTCTTTCAGGGCAGGGGCCCGTTGGCTTCCGGTGCCAGTTTCCCGGTTCAGGATGTCGGTAACGGCCAGCGGCAGAATGCGTTGGGCCGTTTCCTCCAGGGCACTGTCGAAAACCTCGTTCATTTCGTGCTGTGCCACGAGTCCGGAAGCGGCAACGCCGAACAGCCAGAGAAGGGTGACGCCGAGTGTGAGGCCGATGGCCAGGTTTTTCTGTAAGCTGGCTCTATTGGTCATGTGTTTCCAGGCGGTAGCCCATCCCCCTGACCGTTATAATGGCGTCCCGCCCCAGTTTTTTACGCAAACGGCTGACATAAACCTCGATGGTGTTGCTTTCGATTTCTGCCCCGAAGGCGTAAAGGCGATCCTCCAGCTGTGATCGCGACAATAACATTCCGGGTCGCTGGATGAAGCCCTCGAACAGCGCCCACTCCCGAGCGGTAAGCTCCACCGGTTTGCCGTCGCGACTGATGCGGTGATCACCAAGATCCACCTCCAGATGACCCACCCGTATCCGTGGGCTCGGATTACCCCGGTAACGACGGGCTACCGCGGCCACGCGGGCCGACAGCTCGGAAAGATCAAAGGGTTTTACCAGATAGTCATCGGCGCCGGCGTTCAACCCTTCAATCCGGTCAGACACCTGATCCCTGGCAGTAAGGATGATTACGGGAGTCGTGTTTCCCGTTGCCCTTAGCTCCCTCAGGAAACCGAAGCCATGGCCGTCCGGCAGCATCAGGTCGAGCAGAATCAGGTCGTAAGCCGTGGTCTGAACACTGGCTTCGGCAAAGGCCAGGGTTTGCACCCAATCCACTGCGTGGCCGTCATCCGCGATCTGATCCCGCACGGCCTCGCCAAGCCCTGCAGTATCCTCAACCAACAGTACCCGCATAGTTCACCTCTAATCCCACCCAGTGAGAAAGATACTACAGCCAGGACCTGACAGCAGCCTGAATGGCTCCGGACGTTATGAATCGCCCTCCATCGACCTTCAGCTGGCTGTCAGGTTTGGACGATAGCCTTATTCCAACTATTCCAGGTGTCGATCGGAGGAGATGTCATGATCCGGATAATTTTACCTTTCATTGCGCTGGTTTTCGGTCTCTGGGCCTGGAACCTGCCTGCGGCCCCGGGTGCCGCATCCTCTTGGGCGGTCTATGACCAGAGTCTGCTGCTCAGCGGGTTGTTATCCATTGCATTGATGTCACTGGCCATGATGCTGGCGCTGCGCCCGGTCTGGCTGGAACGACCGCTAGGCGGACTGGACCAAATCTATCGCAGCCATAAATGGGCTGGCATTCTGGCGGTGGTATTCGCCGCCGCCCACTGGCTGATTGAAATGGGGGATGACGTAATAGAGTCGATTTTTGGCGAAGCTGGCAAGCTGCACGACCCGGATTATTCCGGGTTTATAGACGCCATGCGTGATGTCGCTGAAGACGTCGGCGAGTTCGCCATTTACCTATTGTTCGCCATGTTGCTGATTACCCTGTGGCGAAAGTTCCCCTACAAATACTGGCGTTATCTGCACCGGGTTATGCCCGCGCTTTACCTGCTGCTTGCCTTCCATGCTGCGTGGCTCACACCGCTTCAGTGGTGGCAGCAACCGGTTGGCATGCTGATGGCCGTCCTGCTTTTGTCAGGCAGCATCGCCAGCGGGCTTTCCCTGGCTGGCAGAGTTGGCCGTCGTCGCCAGGTCCGGGGCACGGTCACCGGGGTTAAAACTCCGGCCCGGTATGTCACCGAGGTTACCTGCGATCTGGGTCCGGCATGGCGGGGTCACCGTGCGGGACAGTTTGCGTTGGTGACCTTTAACACAATGGAAGGTGCCCACCCGTTCACCATTGCCAGTGCTGACCAGGAAAATGGCACAGTCACATTCCTCATTAAATCTCTCGGGGACTTCACGCGCGATCTCAGCCACAAAATCAGGGTAGGGCAAACGGTGAAGATTGAAGGCCCCTATGGCTGCTTCGACTTCAACCGAAGAAACCGCAAGTCCCACCAGATCTGGATTGCCGGCGGCATCGGTGTGACTCCGTTCCTGGCGTGGCTTGAGGCCCTTGGCACGAACAAGACCACGGTGCCAGAGGCGGACCTTCACTACTGCACCCGAAATGCCGGCCAGGACCCCATGGTGGCGCGATTACAGCAGCTTTGCCAGGACTTTCCCGGCATTAATCTCCAGATTCATGACAGCAGCAAGGGTGAGTCGCTTTCGGCAGAGAAGCTGTCTACCGGTGGGCCCTCGACTGCAGGCGAAGAAGTATGGTTCTGTGGCCCTGCAGGACTGGGGCGGGTAATCCAACAGGGGTTGCGGGCTGCGCCCTTCCGTCTGACGCGATTCCATAAAGAGGCTTTCCAGTTCCGCTGATCTTCGCCGATCAGGGGCGGGCGCGTTCAGGCCATTGTCAGGTAATCAGCATAGAGTGATTGTTGTGGATTCAACAGGAGACATCCCATGAAGACCAAGCCCATGATTTTAAGCCTCGCTTTTTTGTTTCTGAGTCCTCCTTTGCTGGCCGATGATGACTGTGATGACCCGGTAGCCAGTTGGCAGCCCCGGGAAAACCTGCGCCAGAAACTGGAAGCCGAGGGCTGGACGGTATACCGCATCAAGGTGGATGACGGTTGTTATGAGGTAAAAGGCCGTGACCCGGAGGGTAACCGGGCCGAGGCCTCTTTCAGACCCGCCTCCCTGATATTGATGGACATGGAGCGAGAGGAAGAGGACGACGATGACGACGATGACAGCGACGGAGAGAACCGCGCAAAGGCTCGTGACGGCGGCCAGGGCACTGGCGAGACACCGGTTCCGCGAAATGGTGTCGTCAAGGGTCGCCCGAGTGTGACGGTCGAATGATCCGCCAATCCTGACCGTTCTTGTTTAACGCGTTGTACGTTTCTATCGGAGAGACTGTATGAAAAAGATCTTTTTTGCTCTGGCCCTGGCTATAGCGGTTGCTTTACCCGCTCTTGCACAGGCTCGTGAAGTGACCTTTACGACCGAGTTACTCAACTACGGTGGCGATGGCGCCTACCTGGCGCTTTACCTTACGGATGCTTCCGGCAAATATCAGGGGACTCTCTGGGTTGCGGGGAAAAAATCAAAATACTACAAGCACCTGAGTGGCTGGGCCCGAGGCAGCGGGCTTAATCCGGCGGAGTACGATGGCCTGACCGGAGCCAGTATAACGAGCGGGCGCACCCTGAAAGTAACCCTGAACCTGGACGATGCGCTGATCGACAAGGGCCATGAGATCCGTATCGACACCGCCGTTGAAGATATGCGGGACAACCGGGCGGATGTCGCCGTACCACTGACCACTGAAGGTTCCGGCAAGCCGGTCACCGGGCGTGGCTATGTTCGTTCATTCCGCTACGATTTTTGATGGACTGGGAGGAGCTAAGGCTATGTTGCGACAATTGCACGGTTTACCGGGTCTGCTAGTGGCGTTGTTCCTGGTGACGCTTGCCGTCACCGGGGCGGTACTGGCCCTGGCACCCGCCATGGACAGGGCAACAGCCGTGATCCCGGCTGTTGGCGAGGTAAGCGTGGCGGAGCTGGCAGGACGGGTCTTGGTCCATTACCCGGGAACTGAACAGATTGTGCGTGGCCCTTCCGGTGGAGTAGTCGTTTATTACAGCCGTGACGGCCAGCCCGGGGCGGATATCGTTAATCCCTTGACTGGCGAAGGCATTGCACCCTATGAGCCATCGGTTTTTTTTACCTGGATCAGGGATCTGCATCGCTCGTTTCTGCTGGATGACGCAGGCCGGGGGCTGGCCGGGGTGATGGCCGCCGTGATGCTACTTCTCTGCATCTCCGGAATTCTGCTGCTGGTCCGTCGGACCGGCGGCTGGAAGGCATTGTTACGGCCATTCGCCGGTTCCGGCAGCAAACGGATTCATTCCGAACTGGCCCGGTTTGCCGTTCTCGGGTTGCTGCTGTCGGCATTGACCGGCAGTTATATGTCGGCACAGCGCTTTGGTTTGTTGCCGGAAACTCCCGAAACCGGGCCGACTTTTCCTGCTGAGGTCTCTGGTGGACAACCGGCTCCGGTGGCAACGCTGGGCGCCCTCTCGGATGTGGACCTCAGCGAATTTCGGGAACTGGTGTTTCCCTATCCTGATGACCCACAGGATGTCTATTCACTGACCACCAGCGGCGGTTCCGGATTTGTTGATCAGGCGACCGGTGAGCTGCTGAAGTACCAGCCCCGCTCTGATGGTAGCGTGTTCCAGCAGTGGATGGTCAGTTTGCATACCGGTGAGGGCCTGTGGTGGCTGGGTTTGATTCTCGGAGCTGCGGCTCTGACCGTGCCGGTGCTCTCGGTGACAGGGATAAGCATCTGGTGGCGACGCCGCCGGTCCTCAGGGCAGGTTCCGGACAATGCCGATGTCTCTCAGGCTGATGCTATTATCCTCGTCGGTTCGGAAGGTAATACTACCTGGGGGTTTGCCCGAGAGCTCCATGGCAGCCTGAACAAAGCAGGTTTTCGCGTGCATTGCAGCGAGATGAACGCATTGGCTGACCATTATCCGCAGGCTTCCCTGCTTTTTGTACTGACCTCAACCTATGGCGACGGCGACGCGCCAGCGTCAGCTCGCCGGTTCATGGCCAGACTCAGTGATTTCAGGGGCGAGAAGACCCTGAAATATGCCGTTCTGGGCTTTGGTGACAGCCAGTTTCCGAATTTCTGTCAGTTTGCCCTGGACGTGGATGGGGCGCTCGCCAGTAAAGGCCTGAGCCAATTACAGACTATTGAGCTGATTGATCGGTGTTGCGCCACGCAATTCAGCGAATGGGGAGATAAGGTCGGTGAGCTTATTGGAACTCCGCTTTCGCTGACCCACGATCCGTTGCCGCCGCCTACGGTAAAGCTGGAACTTGTAGAGCGGGCAGATTACGGGCTTGCCGTGCAGGCACCGACCAGCATCCTGCGTTTCAGGGTGACAGGGCCAGGCCGCGGCCGGTGGTCGAAGTTTCTCTCCCGGGCCCGCAGAGTTCTGCCACCATTTGAAGCGGGCGATCTGCTTGGTATCATGCCTCCGCATGGGCAGGTCGCGCGATTTTACTCTTTGGCATCCTCTGCCAGTGACGGGATTCTGGAGATATGCGTACGTAAACAGCCTGGTGGTCTTTGCTCCGGATATTTACACGAGCTCAGGCCTGGGCAATGTATTGATGGCTTTATCCGCCATAACCCTGGCTTTCGGCCAGCGACTGGTAACACTCCGATTATTCTGATTGGTGCCGGTGCAGGAATTGGCCCGCTGACCGGTTTTATCCGGAAAAATACCGAACGTCATCCTATGTATCTTTATTGGGGTGGGCGCAGTTCGCAGTCGGATTTTCTGTATCAACCCGAGCTGGGGCGCTACCTTGAAGATCATCGGCTGACGGCACTGAATACGGCGTTCTCCCGATCTGACGAGCGTGTCTATGTTCAGGATAAGCTCAGGCAGGATCAGATCGCCGTGCGTCAGATGGTTGAAAAGGGGGCTCAGATTCTGGTCTGTGGTGGCCGGGATATGGCAGCGGGGGTCATGCAGGTCATTGAAGACATTCTTGAGCCATTGCGCACCGATGTAGAAACTCTCAGGGCCGAGGGGCGGTATCTGGAGGATGTCTACTGAGGGCCACTGATCGTGTGGTCCGTCAACATATCCGGTTCACTTGATGTATTCTTGCCATGGCAGAGTCCGAACTGCGGTTTTCTTCCTCACCTTGAGGGGGGGCAAAGCCAACGACTTCGGACTCTCTATCAGACCTGCCAGTTCCAGGCGCCGCTCGGGATAATGATGTTGAACAGCCGATTGCCAAGCCGTTTTTTGAACCTCTCCATAGCAATGATCCTCCTGCCGGGCATTGTGGGCTGTTCCGCCTTCCAGCAGCGTGACCGGATGGCGACCTTTAATAATGCATATGATCGGGGCAATTACCAGTCTGCCGCCAACGCCATGGCGCTGCCTCCGAAAAAGGAAGGCAGCGGGCAGAACGGCCGTTCCGGCGATGGGGTACTGGAACTGCTGCACCTGGGTGAGGCCTACCGCCTGGCGGGCGATTACGATGCCGCCATCAGCGCCTTTGACCGGGCAGAGTCTGGCATGAAGTACCTGGATACCCAAACGGTGGCTTCTTCTGCGATGGGAAAGGTCGTCTCGGTACTGGTAAACGAATCATCGCGGGATTACCGCGCGCTGATGTCTGAGGCCATTCTGGTGAATACCTACAAGGGGCTGTCTTTTCTGGCGAAGGGCAACAGCGACTTTGCCCGGATTGAATTCAACCGCGCCGATGACCGCACCCGGCGTGCGGTGGATTATTTTGCCGAAGACATTCGGACCCAGCGCGAGGCGGCACAGTCCGGGCCCGCCAATGTCGCCTCAGTGCGCCGCAACGCAGAAAGCAGGGAATTCCGCGCAGTGCTGGAGGACCGCTACGGTGATCCGGCGGGTTGGGCCGTGTATGCCGATTATATCGTGCCCGCCAGTACCTACCTGCACGGCCTGTATTTTCTCGCCGCGGGTAACGGCCAGTCGGATATTGATCGTGCAGTCAGTTCCTTCGAACGGGTTGCCCGTATGACGCCGGGCAACCCAACGCTGGCCACCGACGCCGAGTTGGCCCAGTCACTGGCTGCTGGCAGACTCCGGCGGGAAGAGTTGCCGTCCATGGTTTGGGTGCTCTACGAAAACGGCCTGGGGCCGGTACTCGAGGAAGTTCGCTTTGACGTACCGCTCATTGTGACTCTTCGGGATCGACCATCACTGATTTTCGCCACCATCACGCTCCCGCGCTACAAAGACCGCCGCGCTGTACCCGGCAACCTGATTGTCAGCCCCGGTGACGGCCCGTCAGCGACCACGGGCACCATGGCCCGGATGGGCTGGGTCATTCGTACGGAAATGCAGGCGCGCTTCCCAGGCATCCTGACTCGCGCAATTTCAGCGGCGGTGGTCAAGGGGGTCATGCAGTATCAGGCCACCGAACAACTGGGCGCTGTTGGTCAGATTGGCTCAATCATCTACACCCTGGCCACCACCCAGGCCGACCTGCGGAGCTGGCAGGCCCTGCCAGATCACTGGGAGGTTGCCCGGCTGGAGCGACCGGCCGACGGCAACCTCACTCTGGAAGACAGCCAGCAGGGGTTGCTGGGCCAGATAAAGGTGCCGGATCAGCCGTTCACGCTGATTTACGTCAAACGGCCTACCACGGCCAGCCCGGCTACGGTAATGTTACTGGATCTGCAAGGCAGCAATCCCGGGCAATACCTGGTGCTGCCAGCCTCCTCAAACCAGACGTCCGCATCTTTATAGGAGAGACGCTATGTCCAGAATGATGCAGTTAGCCGTTCTGATACTCGTAACCAGTTTGCTGGGCGCCTGCGCGCCCCTGCAGCCGGAAAGGGAAGTCGTGCAGCGCGACGATCTCCGGGTCGATCCCGAGATCGGAGGCTTTGTGACGGTAACCGAATTACTCGAAAAGCGGATCGACATGCCGGGCGGCGGCGACCTGCTCAAAATCCAGTTCGCGGTGCAGGCGTATCAGGATACGCTGATGGAATGGGCTGTCACCTGGTTTGATGCAGAGGGCATGGTCGTGCCCGGTGTCGGTGAAGGATACCGTCCGGCCCGCGTGCTCCCGAACCAGACCCGTTTCTTCACGGCGACTGCGCCACATGAAAAGGTTGTCAGCTATCAACTTCACCTGCGTGAGGACCGCGAACCCTGAGCCGGATGATATTGCCGTCTGTAAAACTGTCATTGTGCGTTATGCAAAAAGGAATGAGTTATGAATAAATGGGTGCCCGTCGTTTTGTGTTCAACACTCCTGGCCGCCTGCGCGACCCCAACACGTTACATCGACCCGGCAGCCGATGATGGCGAGGTCACCATGACTATGGACTACCGCGACTTTGAACGGGCCGCCGACGCCGCGTTGCAGGATCTGCTTTCCAGCGGTGCCGTGGACAACCCCGGTGGAGATCGCTACGTGATGGCCGTAAGCCGGATCGTCAATGACACCATGCAGCGCATCGATACGGATCAACTGGTGAAAAAAATCCGTGTGGGGCTGCTGCGCTCCGGCAAGGTCATCACAACCACCGCCGTTGGCGTTGATGGCGCCGAAGACGCCATGAATGAAACCGCCCGTGAACTGCGCAATTCCGAGGAATTCGATCAGTCCGGCGTGCAGAAAAAAGGCACATTAAAAGCACCGGACCTGAGCCTGTCCGGCAAGATCATCCAGCGTAACCATAAAGTAAAAGACGAACAACAGGTGGAATACTACTTCCAGCTCAGCCTCACCGACCTCCAAAACGGCCTGGCCATCTGGGAAAACGAAACCCCGATTATCAAGCGGGGGTCGGATAAGGGTGTGGCCTGGTGACCGGGAAGGAAATTCCGGACTACGCCAATGCGTCGAATACTTGCTGTGCTTTTTGACAAAAATGGCGGGCCGGCGGACCAGAGTGCACTAGGCTTTTACCAGCACCGTGCATGGATCAGGAGAATAAAATGGCTACCACAGACAAGCCAATCGCTTTGGTGATCGGGGCAGGAGACTATCTGGGGTCGGCCATAGCCCGGCGCTTTGCGCGGGAAGGGTTTCACCTTGTGATCACCCGTCGCCGCGGCGATCTGGGTGCACTGAGCGCCGAAATCACTGCGCTGGGATCGAGTGCGACGGCGATTCACTCCGATGCCCGTGACGAGGCACAGGTCAGCGAGCTGATCGACCGGGTGGAAGCCGAGCTGGGCCCCCTTCGGGTGGCCGTGTTCAATGTGGGAGGCAATGTCCGGTTCGACATCTGCGAGACCACCACCCGGGTTTATCGAAAAGTCTGGGAAATGTGCGCGCTGGCAGGATTTCTGGTCGGGCGGGAAGTGGCAAGGAAGATGCTGCCTCGCAACGAAGGCACCATCCTGTTCACCGGAGCATCGGCCAGCCTCAGAGGCGGGCGTGGTTTTGCGGCCTTTGCCGGTGGCAAACATGCCTTGAGGGCATTGGCCCAAAGCATGGCCCGGGAACTGAGCCCCCAGGGTATCCATGTCGCCTACGTGATTGTTGACGGCCTCATTCGCAACGAGGCAACCGCTGAATTTCTGCCTGATCTTTATGCCAGCAAGGGCGATGGGGGCATCATTGAGCCCGACGACCTCGCGGAAATCTACTGGCAGCTCCATAAGCAGCCCTGTTCGGCCTGGACATTCGAGCAAGATGCGCGGCCATTCGCAGAGTCCTGGTAGACCATTACACACAACAGGTATTGGATATGAGCAAACGTATCGACTTCTATTACGATTTCATAAGCCCTGCGTCTTACTTTGCATTTATGCGGTTGTTGCAGCTTACTGAAGGCGGGTCTGTGCGTATAAATTACAAGCTGATCGTGCTTGGAGGCATATTCAAAGGCTCAGGCAACACCTCTCCAGTCACAATCCCTGCGAAATGGGATTGGATCAAAGCCGATTTCCAGCGCCAAGCCGATTACTATGGCATTCCATTTCAACTGAATCCGCACTTTATTTTCAGCACAGTCAACGCAATGCGTGGAGCACTTTGGGCACTATCCGAGGACCGGATTGAAGAATACAACCGCGCTATGTTCTCGGCTGCCTGGGAGAAGGGCCAGGATCTCTCATCACATGAAGTGCTCAGGAATACGCTGACCGGAGCGGGATTTGATGCAGATGAAGTGATGGCGGCAATTGGCCGGCCCGCAATAAAAACTGCACTCGTGGAAGTGACGGACGACGCAGTCCAACGAGGCGTATTCGGAGCCCCAACCTTTTTCGTCAAGGATGAAATGCACTTTGGACAGGAGAGGAGGCTTTACAGCGCCATGGAACGCCGGAGATCTTCAACACCGATCAGGGTGTCCAGTTCACCAGTGAGGCCTTCACAAGCGTTCTCAAAGATCATGGCATCCGGATCAGCATGGACGGAAAGGGCTGCTACCATGACAACATCTTCGTGGAACGGCTCTGGCGCAGCGTCAAACATGAGTGCGTCTACCTCACAGCCTTCGAGGATGGACACCACTTGAAGCAGGCGCTCCACCGGTACTTCCGGCATTACAATCAGACCCGGTACCACCAAACCCTTGATTACCAGACACCCGATGAGGTGTACTACGGGCAACCCATAGCCTTGGCCGCCTGAGCCAGGGAAACAACTGGATCATAGCTTAGGGACACCATCAGGTTGTCCAACTGATTACCAGATTGTGGACGAGCGTATCGTTGGCCGCAAACCCGCAAGCCTGCTTGATGCAGAGGCGGCTGCGTTGCCCCTGACTACCATCACGGCCTGGGAAATGCTCTTCGACCATTTCGGTCTTGAACAGCGGGTGGCCGGGGAAATCACACCGACCGACGACGTGATTCTGGTGGTTGGTGCTGCCGGAGGAGTTGGCTCCATCCTGATACAGTTGGCCAAAAAGCTTACTGGAGCCACTGTGGTTGCCACGGCCTCCCGTCCTGAGTCTCGGCAATGGGTGGAATCACTGGGCGCGGATTTTGTCGTGAGCCACAGAGAGCCTCTGCAGCCACAGATCGAACAGCTGGTGTCCGAAGGCAAGATTGCTTCGATCACCCACGTGGCCAGCCTGAACGCCACCGATCAGTATTTCGATGACTACGTGGCGGTGCTGCGGCCGTTTGGCAAGATCGCTATGATTGACGACCCGGCGTCCCTGGACGTCATGAAAATCAAATCGAAAAGTCTGGCGCTGCACATTGAGTTCATGTTTGCCCGCTCCATGCACAGCGTCGATGACATTCAGGTTCAGCATGACCTGTTGGAAACGGTGGCGAGCCTGGTGGACCAAGGCCACATCCGCACCACGGCCGGGAAGAATCTTGGGCTAATCAACGCTGAACATCTGCGAACGGCCCATGCTGAGCTCGAGTCCGGAACGGCCGTGGGCAAGATTGTGTTGGAAGGTTTCGAATAATCGACCAGTGCTCGGACAGTGTCAGGCCGTTATTGGTAACGCTATAGTTACCGACTGCGGCGGCTGCCCGTAGAAGCGCTTGAATTCCCGGATGAACGCGCAGATTCAGATCGCACCGCTGAGGGAATCCTCAAGACACTGATCGACCGTGGGCCCGGTAACTCTCACCAATCCAGAGGACTACACTATGAGCCGGATGAGTTGCTGGGCAAGCAGTGCTTGCGGTGACGAATTTTCCGCCCAAACAGATAGAACCTTTCGTTCCCGAGTGCCTGATAACGGGTCTCAAGACCGAAGCCGGGGCTGTAGCGCTTGTGGCTCCTGACTTTGAAGTAAAGAACGGAGAAAGACTCTTTTAGTTCATATTGCCTGAGGCGCTTATGTGAACGCCTCAATCTCAACGATTACATGATGAACGTTTCCCTGGCGACTTGCGGTGTAATGCCATCCAATCCGTTGACTGAGGGTGGTGGTCAGCTCCAGTCCGAGCCCGTAGCCGGTGCTCTCTGACGGTTTTGTGGAAGCGTTCTGCGCATCTGACTCTGCTGGATTAGTGATCGTAATGCGATTTTCACGCTGCTCAACGATGACAGTGCCTTCCCAGCAGTGTTGATAGGCATTGCGGATCAGGTTGCCCAGAATGATGCGCGCAGGAACCAGAGGTACAGTGCAGTTGTAGGGAAGGGTACTGATTTCTGTGGTCACAGGCTTTCCAGCCAAAAGATACGTCATCTCGGCAGCCAACTCCCGTATCAGCTCCGGTAAGTTGACAGTCTGAGACTGCAGTGGCATATCTGGCTCGTAATTCAGCCAGAGCAGGGTTTCGGTAAGGTGTTTCATGGTCAGACTGGCGCGGTCGATTCGATCTATGATGCTCTGTTCGTCCGCGAGCCTTTCACGCTTCTGTGCCAGTTTTCGCTGCAGCTCGATGTTGGAGCGGATTATGCTGATGGGTGTTCGGAGTTCATGGCTGGCGTGTCTTAGAAACCGTTGTTCGCGGTCTACTGCCTGCTGAACCGAGGAAAGACTGTTTCGGATAAGCTCCGCCATTTCGTTCAGTTCGAGATAAGAAAAGTCTGGCACAGGATGTGAGAGTTTTTCGTTGTCCAGGGAATGGGTCCAGGCTCGCAATTTGGCCATGGGGCGGGACACGTGCCGAAGTAGCAGCCAGCCAACAATAGAAATAAACCCAATAACCAGGACACTGACCGTCAGGGTGAACATCCGGTTTTGCCTGGCGGCTTGGGGGAGCACTGTCGATGCTTCTGGAGACGTGAGTTTCTGGCTCAGATAAAGCGGACCGTTTGCAGTGTCGTAGCGCATCGCAAAGATGATGGACCCCGGGCGGCTGAACAAAGTGCGGTCTGCTTTTTTCTGCAAGTTGGCGGATTCACCCGGTCCATTGGGAAAGGCGCTACGGGCATAAGCTGGCAAGTTGCTCCATTGTGTCGCGACGTCAAATCCACTGAACTCTCTGGCCTGCTGCCTTTCCCCAGCGCCGATCACCTCGCTGAACGTGCGGGCTGTCTTTTCCATATTACTCGCCATCGCCGCATCGAGCCCCCGAATGAAATGCTCTTTGGAAACCAATAAGTAGGCGGCGATCAAAATGAGTCCCAAGGCCAGAAAGGACACAATCAGTACGGCTCTGAGGCTAATCCTGGATTTGAACATTAGCTTTGCCTGTTCCGGGAGGTTTGATGGCAAAGCCGGCTCCGCTGATGGTGTGCAGGAGGGGCTCGGGAAAGGGGCCATCGATGGCCTTGCGCAGGTTATAAATGTGAACTTTCAGACTGTTGCTGTCGGGGTGGTCGTCCCCCCAGGCAGCGTCCATCAGTACCTCCCTTGATACCGGGGACGGTGAGGCACGCATAATGCATTCAAGCAAGCGCCAACTCGTGGGCGACAGTTTCAGGGCCTGACCGCTTCGCCAGACGCTTCGCTCACTGAGGTTCATTTGCAAATCACCGCAAGTGAGTTTCTGGCTCTGGCCGCTCCGCCGGTGCGAGAGTGCCCGGACCCTGGCTAGTAGCTCCTCCATTTCAAAGGGTTTGACCAGATAGTCATCCGTGCCGGCACTGAACCCCTGGAGTTTGTCATCCAGTTGGTCGCGGGCTGTCAGCATCAGTACAGGGGTATCGTTTCCCTGGTCACGTAACTGTTGGCAAAGCCCAAGCCCATCAAGACGGGGCATATTGATGTCCAGCAACAGGACGTCGTAACTGTTTTTTTGTACCAGCTTAAATCCGGCTATGCCGTTGCTGACATGGTCACAGATAAACCCTTCCAGTTCGAGGTATTGCACGAGTGTCTGGGCCAGGTCCAGATCGTCTTCCGCCAGTAGCAGTTTTAACATGGATCAGCCTCTTGTTTATCCGGGTTCACAGTAAACCAGTGGCGGATCTCTGTGAACCGTTCAACTACGTCGTGTTGAATAGCCACGAGAACCGGGATCAGGATCAGGGTGATTACGGTTGCGAACATAATCCCATAGCCCAGGGCGACAGCGGCTGGTATCAGAAACTGAGCCTGAGCCGAGGTTTCGGACAACAAGGGTGCAAGTCCGGCAAAGGTGGTGAATGAGGTCAGCAAAACGGCGCGGAGACGGCTACGGCAGGCTTTGCTGATGGCTTCGAGCTGGTGGTCAGCATCGGGTTTCAGTTCATTGTATCGCGAAACCAGTAAAAGACTGTCATTCACGACGACGCCGCTAAGAGCAATGATGCCATTGAGAGACAGGATGCTGATGGACAGGTCGTTCACCCAGTGTCCCAGAATGGCTCCGACGATGCCGAACGGAATGGCGGTCATGATCAGAACTGGCTGAATATAGGATTTCAGAGGGATTGCCAGTAGCATGTAGATGACCAACATAGCGATCATGAATACGTGCACCATGGAGGTCTGGGTTTCGGCCTGCTGCTCTGCTTCGCCGGCAAAACTGATGTCGAGCCCCGGGTATTGCCGCTTCAGCGCAGGAACCAGTTCCTTCTGAAGGCTGGCTACAAGTTCCGATGCAGACAGGACATCCTTGTCCACATCAGCGGATAGATACAAGGCACGCTTGCCGTCAATGCGGGTAATGGTGTCTCGGTCATAGCCATAGGTCGTTGTGGCAACCGTCGAGAGCGGTAGCACGATGCCGTCATCAGTCCGGATACTGGCATTGAGCACGTCGATCGGATTTTCGCGTGCGTTTTCCGGATAGCGGACTTTCACCTCGACTTCGTCATTGCTCCGTTGGAAACGTTGGACCACCTGACCACTGAAGGCCTGAAGAACTTGCTGGGCGAGGGAGTCCATGCTGACACCAAGTGCCTTGCCCTGAGCGTTCAGTTCCAGGAAAAGTCGGGGCTGACTGGCTTCGATGTTATCTTCAATACCGCTGACGGCCGGAATATTGGTGAGCTGTTCCTTGATGTCCCGGCCGGCTGCTGTCAGAAGGCCATCGTCAGAGGCTCGCAATTCGATACGAAGCGCGTCCACCATCTCAGGTCGGCTGGCAATACTCAGGGTTCTTACCCCTTCGGGCGTCCCGGACTGCTGTTTCCAGAGACGAGAGAACGTGATGATGTCGTAGGGGGAATCTGGCGTCAATTCTACGGTCACTTTTCCGGACTGGTCACTTTCAGCCAGCACCTGAAGGTTGGCGATGCCGGTTTCTGCTTCGGCCCCTGCGTCAGCAATGAGCTGTTCGTCGATTTTATGGGCCTTTTGTTCAAGGAGCAGCAAGGCTGAGTGGGTGAGACCAAAACTTGCGTCTGTTTCCATTGTAATCTCAGCCCGGATCGTATCGCCGGGTATATCCGGGAAAAAGCTGGTCCGGACAGCGCCAGTGAAAGGCATAGCTATAACCAGTGCGAACATGGCTGCAAACAGCACCAGTACTGCATAGCGGTAAGCGAGAGCCCACTCGATGATCGGTTTGTAGATACGCTCGTTGAACCACTGCAGTCCGGAGTCTGCGCCGTGCTGGGTGCGTCGCCAGGCCTCAAGGAAAATATTGCGACTGGTTCTGCGATGGGTATCGAGGTGCGCCAGATGCGCCGGCAGGATGAGCTTGGACTCCACGATTGACAGTAACAGGCAGATTGTAACCACGGCTGCAAACTGGGCGTATATCTGCCCGAGTTTTCCGCTGAGATTCGACAGGGAATAAAAGGCGACCACCGTTGTGAATACGCCAAAAAGCGTGGGTACAGCGACCCTGAGAGTGCCTCGGATTGTGTTGCGAAGGGTGTCGCCCTCCTGCTTCCGAACCGTATAGACGCTCTCGCCCACGACCACAGCATCATCCACGACAATCCCCAGGGCCATGATAAAGCCGAAGGTGGTGAATTCATTCAGCGAGAGACCGGCAAAACGGTCGCCCATAAAGTAGAGGGTTCCGAAAAAGATGAATGGCAGGCCCATGGAAACCCAGAAGGCGACCGTCAGGTTAAGGAAGAGTGCGAGAAGCACGAATACCATCACGATGCCGGTCAGAGCATTACTGATGAGCAGATCCAGACGTTCACTGATAAAACCGCTGCGATCGTACCAATTGGTGAGTTCTACTCCCTGGGGCAGATTGCCGTTGCTGTGCCATTGCTCGACAACCTTCCTGGCGGCTTCAACTGTCTCGGTGATGTCATCCATACCCGTGGTGATGACCTGAAGGCCCACACTGTTTTCGCCTGCAAAACGGGACAACACGGAGGTGTCGTCGTCATAGGTGTCGTTGATAGAGGCGACATCTCCCAGGGAAACGATCACACCGTCACCGCTGGTAACCAGCGGAATCGCTGCAAATTCTTCTTTTAGGTAAGCTTGCTGCGAGGCTTTCAGTTGCAGGTAGACCTGTTCGCTCTTCAGCACCGCTGTCATCGTGCTGGAAGACCCCTGATTAATCGCATCTTCCACATCCGTCAGGGAAAGACCGTAGGCCTGCAATCGCCCCTCATCGATCTCTATGGCCATCATGGGATCAAGCCATCCGGATTTACTGACCCGGCTGATGTCAGCATTTGCAAGAAGGTCGGATTTCAGTTCTTCTGCCAATTGCTGCAGAGTATGACGATCCGTGTCACCATGCAGTTGCAGCCAAAGGGAGTGTTCCTCTCGTTCGGCTTTTTCAATAACGGGGCTTTTGGCGCTGGCCGGAAACGTGGAGATGGCATCCACCTTGTTCTTGACGTCCCGCAGAAGCACGTCCAGGTCGTAATCACTCTTTTTCTCTACCGTGACCGTTGCTCCGCTCGCCGTGGAGGAGCTCGTGATATCCTTGATACCGTTAACTTCTTCCAACTGCTCCTCGATCTTAATAGCCAGGCCTTCCTCCGATTGTCTGGCCGAGCCGCTGTCGTAACTGACCGAGATCGTCAGAGTGTCGGGCTCTATGCTGGGGAATGCTTCTTTGCGCAGATCTCCGGCCTGCATCAGTCCAAGACCGATGACGAGTGCCAGCAGCAAATTTGCAGCGACCGGATTATTGGCGAACCAGGGTATGATCCCTTTTTTCCAATGCTGATCAGTCATTGGATGTCTCCACCGGGTTGACGCCCATCCCAGGCATGTAGGTGCTCAATGGATGAATCAGTACGTTCACACTGTCGTTGTAGAGCGATGCTGGTGGACGGACATATATCGACTGCTCGTCACTGGCGACCGGATCTGCTGAGAATTTGGCCAGGACTCCGTCGGTTTCGTACCAGATTTCTCCCCGTTGGCTGAGTGAGGACGGTGGAAGGCGCCAGAGATTCTCCAGTTCCCTGCCCTGGATTAGGGCTCTCACAAAGGTTCCGGGTGAAAGAATTTCCGGCTCTTCCAGTGGCCGGTCCAGAGCCGCAATAACAGATCGCTGCCGGGTGGACTCGTCCAGATGAAGCTCGGTTCGCTGGATATAGCCCTGCCACTGCTTGCCTGTCTCGACCGAGATTAATGTTACGGGCCAACTTCCCTGGGTAAGTACCTCAATATCCGGTAGGTTTTGCCAGTCACGCTGAGCAAGGGGCAGGGAGACTTCGATCCGGTCGGCGCTGTAGAGATCGGCAAGGCTGCTTCCGGCCTGCACGTAACTGCCAGGGGACACGTTGCGACTGACAATCAACGCGTCGAAGGGGGCCTGTACATGGGCCTGCGCCAGATCTTTCTCTGCGCTGACCACTGCAGCCTTGGCTTAAGAGACTGCGGCTTTGGCTTCCTCAACCTGGGGCTCATGCAAGACCAAAGGAGAGTCGGGTTCGCCGGTCAAGCCGGACCCCTTCCACTCGGCTATTGCTTGTTCGGCTTCTCTCTCGGCCTCAAGAAGATCAACCCGCGCACTGGCAAGTTGGTTTTTTGCGCTGGCAAGCGCAGCACGGTAATCGCTGTCCTCCAGGCTCAAGAGAAGATCACCTTTGTGCACGATACGCCCGGTTTCGAAAGCTGCCGCCAGCTCCGAGACCTGGCCGGAAATCTGCGCGGAGAGAGTAATCTGAAATCGGGACCTGGCTGAACCGAAGGCTTCGAGAGCGACGGTGTGGGTTTCGGTGATTACCTGAATGACCCCGACATCCGGTGAAATACCGTTATCTTCTCGTTCCGGCAGAGGCCGGTTTTCCTGCTGATCGATCTTCTGGCCATTGTAGAAAAATACACTGATCAGCACGCCGATGGCGGCAAACAGAACTAGCCATTTTGCGTATGGTCGGATCATCGCTGATCGGTCTCCTTGATTCCCAGCCCCAATGCGAGTCCCAGCGTGACTCGATTGCCAAGGCGCTCGTAAGTTAAGTCGTTGAGTTGTGACTCCAGATCGAAGGCCGATTGCTGCACCTCTAAAAGGTCCAGCACCGAGACCAGCCCGTTCCGGTACTTTTGCTGATACTGTTTGAAGTTGCTGTGGGCACTGGAGAGGGCGATTTCTATTTGCTCCCGTTGCGCTCCGAGGCTCGATTCCCTGCTAATCGCATTCTCGACTTCCTTTACTGCGGTCAGTAATGTCTCTCGATAGGCTTGATAGCTTTGGGCGGTGGCCAGTTCAGCTGCTTCTGCATTCGCCCGAAGCTCACCGCCGCGAAACAATGGTGCCGTTAGCTGGCCAAGCAATGACCACACCGGATTCCGCAACAAAGCATCACCCGGTGAGGTTCCTGTGTCGCTGAGGGCGGCTTCGAGGTTGATGGATGGCAGCATCTCCTTGTAGGCGACGGATGTTCGGAGATCACTTGCCTTTATGGCTGCGTAGGCGGCTTTGAGGTCCGGACGACGCTGCAACGTCTGGTTGGGGAGATCGGCCAGTGGAACCAGGACCTCCGGATAGTCGGACGCAATTACAGTGCTGCCCTGGCTCCGGCCAAGCAACAGGTTCATTGCCCTTTGCTGTTGTTGCAGAGATTCCTTGAGGCCAATCAATGTTGATCGGGCGCTGGCCGCAGTACTCCGAGCACTGTCGAGATCCTCCAGATCGCCCATGCCCGAGCGATAGCGCTGTAGAATCCACTGCTCATTCCTTTCAAGCAGATCCACGCGTTGCTCCTCAATTGCAATGGCTTGATTGAGGTTGATCAGCTTGAGCCAACTTTGCATCACCTCCGCTGCTAGGGTATCCCGGGCATACTGATAGAGCGCCTGCTGTTCTGCGACATCGTTGGCAGCCGCTGATGTCTCGTTGGCGAGTCTTGACCATAGATCCAGTTCCCAGCTCACAGTCACTGATCCCGTATAATCAGCATTGGCACCTTCGGTCTTGCTGCCACTGAGGGCGGCGTCAACCGTAGGCAACTGAGTGGCGCGGGTAGCAAGGTATTGGCTTTGCAGAATATCGAGGGCCAGCAGCGTTTGTTGCAGCTCTGGATTGTTCTCCATTGCCTGACCCAGAATTTCCTCCAGAACAGGACTATCCAGGAGTTCGTTAAGATATGTGGTCTCGGTATCACTGCTGATCTGGGACCAGGTTTCGAGCCTCATCGTGTCCTGTTCGGCCAGGTGTTCGTAATCCGGATGTTTACCGAGGGTACTGCAGGCTGTAAGCAGTGCGCTCAATACAAGAATGATTGGCGCGCTTGAGATTAATTTGGACACATTCACCGTTTTCCCGAGGCTTGTTTGAGTTCGGGAGGAGTTTAATGTGGGCAGGGTTAAGGAGGGGTTAAGAGCAGGCTGGTATCAGCAGGATGTGATTTCAGACCTGCGCAAGCAGACCGCCAAAACCGCGAAATCAAACGCCTGACCATAATACTCAGGAACTGGAAGACTTGGCCAGTCTCTTCAATGCCTGTTCGGATGGTGCTGCCATTACCTGAGTAGGGCGGGTGGCAGAGAAGATGCAGGTTGCATATGCTCGCTATTGTGTCCATCTGCAGGCATCTTGAACAACAGTGGTTTGAACCATCCAATAAGAGAAGCGATTATGTCGAGTGAAAATCGTCCGGGCGTGCTTTTGGTGGAGGACTGCCCCTTTAGCGCAAAGGCCTATCAAATTTTTCTGCAGAGTGACTATGCTGTGCGAGTGGCCCATACAGGCACAGAAGCTCTGGAACAGCTAGCCCAGCAGAACTTTGACGTGGTTATCACCGACGTCAGGTTACCGGACATGAGCGGTCTGAGCGTTCTGGATAAGATTCAGGCCGAGATGCCATCACTGCCGGTCATTGTAATCACCGCTCATGGTTCCGTTGATATGGTGGTTGATGCCATGCAGCGCGGTGCCAGCGATTTTATTTCCAAGCCGTTCGACGAAGCTCGTCTCGAGGTCACACTCAAAAACATCCTCAAAAAGCAGAAGCTCGAAGAAGTTGTTCAGCAGTACGAGAAAGTCTACAGGCGTGACCAGTTTCATCGGATGCTCGGTGCCTCACTGCCCATGCAGAATGTTTACCGTATCGTCGAAAGTGCCGGGAAGAGCAATGCGTCGGTTTTTATTACTGGTGAGAGCGGCACCGGCAAGGAATTGTGCTCAGAGGCTCTGCACGCGGAGAGCCCTCGGGCCAACGCTCCGTTTATTGCTTTGAATTGTGCCGCAATTCCCCGTGATCTCATTGAAAGCGAAATATTTGGCCACGTAAAAGGCGCATTCACCGGGGCGTCGGCGGCTAGAGACGGCGCTGCGCTGCGAGCGTCTGGAGGTACACTTTTCCTGGACGAAATTGGAGAAATGCCGCTGGATCTTCAAAGCAAACTCTTAAGGCTGATCCAGTCGGGAACCTTTACTCCAGTGGGAGACAGCAAAGAGCAGAAAGTTGATATTCGCTTTATTTGCACAACGAACCGGGATCCGCTCCGTGAAGTGCAGGAGGGGCGTTTTCGTGAAGACCTGTATTATCGATTGCACGTAATTCCTGTTCATATGCCTCCATTGCGCGAACGTGGAAGCGACATAATGCTGATCGCTCAGTCGTTGTTAAAACAGCATGCAGAAGACGAGAAGAAGGATTTTCGAGGTTTTAGCAAGGATGTTGAGAATGTCTTCATGCAGTATGACTGGCCCGGTAACGTCCGGGAGCTGAGCAACGTGATCAGGAATGTGGTGGTTTTGAATGAGGGCAGTGTCGTTGAGATGTCGATGCTGCCTAATCCGATTCAGTCTCAGAAATCAAAGGGCAGCAGGGCATGGGCGATTGGGAATAATCCTCCGGCCTTTGGGGAAGTGGCTACAGTACCACGAACCGAAGGCGGTCCCGGTGATGTTGCTGCTGCGATTCAGTCCGATTCAGGTAACCAGGAAATCCTGCCGTTCTGGGTTGAGGAGAAGCGCATCATCGAATCCGCCATTGATAAGTGCGGCGGCAATGTGGCGCGGGCTGCTGCCTTTCTGAAAATCGGTGTCTCAACCATTTATCGCAAGAAACAGCAGTGGGATAGAGCGCAAATACCCGGGAACTAATCTGAATCCCATTTTGAGAATGCGCGATTTGAGATTTCTCGACATGACTATAAGTCGCTGAAAAATAAATAATGAACAGTTGGCATGCTAAGTGCCTTTCCGGTAGAAGACCCTCTATCGGAGATTGTAATGCCGCTAAAACATTTTTTCGGAAATCTTGCCGTCGGAAAAAAACTCGCTACCAGCTTCGCCATCCTCCTCATCCTTCTCATCATCGTATCCGGAGTCGGTTATTCGTCGCTTGATGCCTATCACCGCGGCGTTTCGATTGTGAAGCACGCGAACGCCGCCGAAATTGACTTGCTGGAGGCGGAAAGAGACGAAAGAAACTTTGCGATCACACAGAATTCCAAATACATAAATCGCGCCATTGAGTTTGTTGCTCACGCTGAAAATGCACTTGTGCCTCTGACTGAAATGCAAGAGGCAGGCAGTGAGAGCCCTCAATTGGCAGAACGGATTCTTGAGGGCGCCAGATCCTACGAGGCTCTTCTGAAAAGGTACGAAACGGCCATCTTCGGACCAATAGATATCGTCAGACCCCTTGAAGAGGAAATGTACGCTGTTGCGACCAGTACCATCGATATGATGGAGAAGTTGAAACACGGTGAGCAGACACAGTTGCAGGAAACATATGACTTCGCGGTTGCAGAAATCTTTATCGTGACCATTATCGCGCTCCTTGTGGCTATCGTTCTTGCATGGAAATTGACCCGATCAATCACCCGGCCAATCGACGAAGCGGTAGATATTGCCAACAAGGTTGCCTCAGGCGATCTGGCCGTGAATGTTCAAAGCCAGCGCGGCGATCAATTTGGTCAGTTGCTCGCAGCCTTTGGCACGATGATAACCAACCTGAGAGAACTGATTCGTGAAATCGAAACTGGTGCATCCAGCATAGCTTCGTCTTCCGAAGAGCTTTCCACGGTAACCAACCAGACCAGCCAGGGTGTGGCAGAACAACAAGCCCAGACCGATCAGGTGGCCACTGCGATGAATGAGATGGTTGCGACGGTCAATGATGTGGCAAAAAGTGCGGAAGCGGCCTTTGAGGCCGCCAATCACGCCAGCGAGAAGTCGGGCAATGGTGAAAAGGCCGTCCGGGAAACGCTGGAACTGGTCGCAAACTTGAATACACAAAGCGCCAACGTGATGGAGCAGCTCAACGGTCTGCAAACTGAAACCAACAACATTGCGACTGTGCTGGACGTGATCAAGTCGGTTGCCGACCAGACCAACCTGCTGGCACTGAACGCAGCTATAGAGGCGGCCCGTGCTGGCGAGCACGGGCGTGGCTTCTCAGTGGTGGCTGACGAAGTGCGGTCACTGGCGCAACGCACCCAAAGCTCCGCCGCCGAGATTGAAACCCTGATCAGCAACCTGGTTGCCAGTGCGGAATCATCCGTTTCCAGCATGAAGACTGGCAATAAACTCGCGGAACAGACACTTGAGCGAGCGCAACTGGCCGGTACGGTCATTCAGGAAATGGCGCAAGCGGTTGAAGATATCCGCCAGTACAACAGTCAGATTGCAACGGCTGCTGAAGAGCAAAGCTCAGTTGCCGAAGAGATCAATCAGAATGTCGTCTCAATCCGCGATGTGGGTGATCAGTCCGCAGCCTCCACCGAACAGGTTTCGGCTGCCAGTGAAGAGCTGGCGCGACTTGCCGAGGGGCTCAATACGCAAGTTGCCCATTTCAAGGTTTGATCGAGATCACAAATAACGCAGAGGTCCGATAGGTCCGGTCATGCGCTGGGCAGGGTCTCTGCGAGTTACGTTTGACTATCGCCGCAAAGGAAATGGCCGTCACACGCATGGTTTTTGGGAGGTGAATTTCCGAAAGATCTCGGTGCAGCAAGAAGTTAATTGACGACTCGATTTGCCGCAGTCCGAAACGTCTCCAGCGCCGGTTGTGGGGTCTTCAGTTCACGATTGAGGCCCGACAGAGCGGGGCGCTGGCAGTCTGAGGAAGGCGCTGATGGATATTCAGGGTATGATGTACGACTCGGTGCTCAGTCTCCAACAGGTGGTACGTCGCAAGAAAGATCCTTCTGCCTCTGAACCAGCAGTTCTGCCGTTTCCAAGGTCTCCTTCCTTAAAGAATTAGGTGTTTGGTGGTTTTCTTTTAATATCGATAGCGTACTAACGATATAGGTTAAGGATAATGAAACCGTTAGATGAAACTGCCCGCCTCAACGAGGCGTCGTCTCTCAACGTATTGGACACGTCCCCGGAAGAACGTTTTGATCGACATTTACACCTGGCATCAGTCGTGTTCGATGTTCCCACCGCCTTCATTACTTTCATTGACCATGAGCGGCTCTGGTTCAAATCCAAATTCGGAATCGAAATTCCTGAGGTAAAGCGGACTGACAGTCTATGTCAGCACACTCTTGGACTGGGTTTTCTGGAGATTGAGGACACCTTTGAAGACGAGTTGTTCAGAAAACATCCAGAGGTCAATGACTCGCCTCCAATACGTTTTTATGCGGCCTCGGTTCTGCATGGTCCGAGTGGTCAACCGGTAGGAACCTTTTGCCTGGTGGATTATGCACCCCGGCGTCTTAGTGAAAATGAACGAGCCCAGCTTGAAGCGCTTGCTCGACTGGTGGAGTCAGAAATCGAACGCGACAGGGTACTGAAGGACGACTGGCAGATCCTTCGGGATTCGACTTTACGGGATTCGTTTACCGGCCTTCCTGGCGAAATGCTACTGGAGGAAACTCTGGAGGGCCTGATAAGAACCGCTGAGGCTGAGCAGAGCCAGTTGGCCATCCTGCACTTGCACGTAGAGAACTTTGACGCAATCGCCAGCCTGAGCGGAGGTGCTGGTTGGAATAGCGTGCTGCAAGCGTTTGTTGATCGACTTGTAATGCACAATGAAGGCCTATTGGGATCAGGAAGGGTAGCACCTGACCGGCTTGCTCTGATCGTGCCTTTCGACTCAAGACAATCGACGTCGACCATGGCACTGCGGATTATGGGCATAATGACTGAACCCGTTGCATTCGCTGGTCGCGATTTGCGCCCTGAATTCAGTATCGGAATCAGTGTTTATCCAACTGACGGCAGTGAGGCTCGGCTTCTGATAGATCGCGCGCAGCGAGCCTGTAAGTTATCTCCTGCCCAGATTGATTTCTATGACCCCAGCGAGGAGGCCAGTGCGACGCGCAGTTATCTGATTCAGAACCGCCTCGGGAAGGCCATAACGAACCATCGCGTTACTCTGAACTATCAGCCGATCTGGTCTGCGGATGGCACCCGAGTAATAAAGTTTGAAGCATTGGCTCGCTGGCATGATGAGGAATTGGGTGTCGTCAGTCCCGGCGAGTTTGTGCCCATAGCCGAGAAGCATGCCGGGCTTTCCCATCAATTAACTTACTATGTATTACGTATGGCCTGTCTGGAGGCGCGGACGTGGAAAACAGATCCGTGCCATGAGCCTGATCGCTGTGTGTAGTGAGTCCAAGTTTGACGAGGTCCGTCAGCTCGGCGCTGATCAGGTGATTGCAAGGGGCCAGTCACTACTGGACGTTTTGGAAAAAGACAGCGTTCAGGTGGTGGCAGATCTGGTCGCCGGTCCGCAATGGCCAAGCGGTTCTCCGGCAAGTTGGCGATTGAGGTCGCCAGCCAGAATCTTTAATTGGCAGGTTAGAAGTCCGGCAAGCCGGGCGTTTGCCGGACTGAATGTTTCATGACTTTGCGCGGTCAATCAGTTCTTCGATAACGGCTGAGACCGCAGCGCATTTCTGATTGTTCAGAGCGTCCGGATGGGGCGGCCCGAATTGACCTTTGTCGTTGTCAAAATAATGGCCTGACGCATTGGCAAATTCGTCTGAAAGCGCCGTGCGGGTGAGTATATCGGCACCAATCGACAGACTTTTTCCTGCAACGCCAAAACCCTCTTTAACCATCTTTGATGCCAACAACGAGCCCGGATTGACTGCCATGAATACTGGCCCCTGGCTGCCAAGTGACGCAGCCAGTCCATTGTTCCACATGGTCAGTGCCAGCTTGCTTTGGGCGTAGGCCGACATGTCGTCCAAAAGGCGTTTTTTCCCCCGAAGGGCGTCGAGTTCCACTGGAGCCTGTGCCGCAGAAGACAGGTTAACCACCCGTGAACTCGGCCTCATGATCGGCAAAAGGCGTTTAGTCAGCAGATACGGGGCAACCGTATTTACGGCGAACCGGACATCCAGTCCGTCCTGGGTGACGGTTTCAGGAACACGCAAGACGCCGGCGTTGTTGATGATTATGTCCAACTGGTCATGCTCTTTGGTGATGGCGTCTGCCAAAGATTCCACTTCGGCCAGACGCGACAGATCCGCCTTATAGGTATAGACCCGTCCAGCATCTGTACCGTCTGCCAACATTCTTTCTGTCGCGGCCAGCTTTTCCGCGTTTCTTCCATGTAAAAGCAACGTGTGGCCCCCGGAATAGAGACGTTTTGCAGTTTCCAGCCCGATGCCATCAGTGGCGCCGGTAATCAGTATTTTCTTGGTCATGGTTTGCTTCCTTGTGTCCGGAATTCGGGGAGCAGGTCCTCTGCGAGGTATAGGATCGTTTCTTCAATATCCGCGACGGTACTGGGCTCTTGGTATAGCTTTCCTGCGGAGCAACGAGGCCGATGCCCAATCGATTCGCCTGAAACACGTCATTATAGCCGCGATTGATCTGGGCAAATGGCTTTGTGCTCTCGTTCAGTGCCGGCATTGTTAAACCTCCACGACGACCTTACCGGTGGCCTGGCCACTGGTCAGGCGATCATGGGCCTTGCCCACTTCGGAGAGACTGAATGTCTGCTCATCCAGGAGCGGCTTCATGCCACCCTGATCCACAATCTGCGCAAGCTCCGCCAGAATCTTCCCGTGCGCCTCCCGGTGATGGTTGTGCAGCATGGGAATCAACATGAACACCACGTGAATCGACAGTCCTTTGAAGTGAGCGGTGGTCAGATCCAGTTCAACCATGGCGACAGTTGTACTCACATGGCCATTCAGGGCAGCCGCGTCAAAGCTGTTGGTCATATTTGCGCCGCCAACCGTATCGAAAACCACATCGAACCCGACACCGGATGTGTGGGCCTCAACATAGTCGGCGACGGATTCAGCCATGTAATCGATCGGCGTTGCGTCGTAGCCTTTGAGTATGTCGAATGCCTTTTCGCCTCTAGCCGTTGAATAAACATGGGCTCCAAAATGCCTGGCCAGTTGGACTGCTACATGGCCAACGCCGCCGGTTCCGCCGTGAACCAACACCCTCTGTCCGGCCTTCACGCCCGCCCTTTGCAGACCTTCAAATGCAGTGATACCAACCAGCGGCAAAGCGGCTGCTTCGCGCATTGACAGACTCTTGGGCTTGTGGGCAATCAGCCGTGCGTCGGCAGGCATAAACTCGGCAAGTGCACCCTGAAGATCTGCAAGGCCGCCAGCACATCCGTAAACTTCGTCACCGGGAGCAAAACCGGTTACGCCTTCACCCACGGCTTCAATGGTTCCGGCGAAGTCCATTCCGAGCACTGCCGGCAGGTCCGGGGACAGCGGGAGATCCTTGCCCATTTGGCGAATCATGGTGTCGACGGTGTTGATGCTCATAGCCGCAACGCGGACGATTACCTGGCCAGGTTGTGCAGAAGGCGCAGCCATGTCGGCCTGCTCAAACTCTGCCTCAGGGCCGTACTGATTAAGAACCATTGCTTTCATTGTGTGACTCCAGTTCGTAGGTGGTTTGTCCAAGCGTGTAAGAACAGATTAACGGATCGCAAAAAACGAATAAATGGCTAATAATGGTTTTCAGAATTCGTAAAATGGATATAAAGTTGTGGACACCGAAGGAATAAAGCTGTTTGTTCTGGCTGCTGAAAAGCTCAACATAAGTGCCGCCGGACGGGAACTGGGGATGCCGCCAGCCGTTGCCAGTGCGAGGTTGGCCAAGCTTGAGAAAGCCATTGGAGCAGACTTGTTGCGCCGTTCAACCCGTAAAGTGGCGCTGTCTACTGAGGGCGCGGAGTTCCTGCCTTTTGCCAAAGAAATTCTGGCGCAGGAGAACGCCGCGATGGCCGCGATGGGTTTTGGCAATGAGCATGTGTCTGGCACCCTGCGATTCACCGCATCCAGTACCTTCGCCCAGCAATACATCGTGCCACTGGTGCCAGCGTTTCTGGAGACGTATCCGGGTATCAACCTGGACCTGCGACTGTCGGATATGGAGCTGGACCTCATTCAGGGCAGTTTCGACCTGGCACTGAGGGATTCCGTGCTGCCAGACAGCAACCTGAAAGCGCGGAAGCTGGCCGACGATCGGCGCATATTCTGCGCTTCCCCAGAGTACCTGGCAAAATGGGGAACGCCGGAGCACCCGGATGATTTGCATTCTCATCAGTTAGTCGCCTTCAAATCCCAGACTACGATAGCGTTGGTCGGTCCCAAGGGAGAAAAGGGGCAGTTCAACCCTCGCAGCTCGCAAAATCGACTGATCATTGACGATGGCTTGAGTCACAAGATTGCGACCATGGAGGGAGCGGGGATTGCTTTGCATGCCTTGTGGAGCGTCCATGGAGAACTTGCGGAGGGGGCTCTTATGCAGGTGCTTCAAGACTACCGGATGGACGCTGAGCCGGCGCTCTGGTTGGTGTATCCGAAGTCCAATGTGTTAACTGCAAAGGTCAGGGTGTTCATTGATTTTCTGGTGGAGAGAATCGGCCGGAGGCCACCTTGGCTGAAGTGATCCTCACTTTCGATTTTGCCTTACGCCTGCTTGTTTAGCCCTGAGAGGATTCCTTTAGGGTTCATCGTTCTGATGATGTCATGGCAATACTGTTTCAGAGAATCCCTTAACAATCGCACTGATGGCATGATGGATTGCCGTGTAGGGCAAATCAACCATAACTCTGAGACCGGTGGGGCATAGCTCAATCTGGCATTTTGCTTGACCGATTAAAAACTAATCACTATGATTTGAAATGTATCAAGCTACACTGGAAAGAATCGTGCCCGATGGACATTTTCCGCCCACCCGCGACGAGTAACCAAAAGGACTCGGCCTGGGAACGCATTGAGAACGATGTCAATCTGCGGCAAGCGGGCCTGGACCTCGAAATCGAAGGCTCAGGCGACGTCACCGCCTATGGGCAACCCGCCGCACCGTGACCACAGCGTTTCCGGCTCCGGCAAGATCAAGTTCCGATAAGAGGTGCAACATGACCGTAGCAACCAAAGTGCTGACCGCACATGTGCCGCTTCCGTTGGCCGACAAGGTGGATCAGATGGCTTCACGACTTGAGCGCTCGCGCGGCTGGATCATGAAGCAGGCGCTTTCCGCCTGGATCGCCCAGGAAGAGGAGCGCGACAGGCTGACCCAAGAAGCGCTGGCTGACGTAGCCGCCGGCCATGTCATCGACCACCGGGCCGTGCAAGCGTGGGCCGATAGCCTTGGCACCGACCAGCCGCTGCCGGTGCCACGTTGATGGAGTTGAAGTGGACCAGCAACGCGCTTTCCGATTTGGCGCGCTTGTATGAGTTCCTGGCTCCGGTGAATAAGCCCGCCGCCGCGCGGACGGTGCAGGCGCTGACCAAGGCCCCGACCATTCTGCTGACCAACCCACGCATCGGCGAGCAACTTTTCCAGTTCGAGCCGCGCGAGGTACGGCGAATTCTGGTCGGGGAGTACGAGGTTCGCTACGAACTTCAGGATTCGATCATCTACGTGCTGCGGCTGTGGCATACCCGAGAGGACCGCTGAAATGGCTTTGCCACCGACCTACTATGACTTCGTGCGCAAGTTGCGCCCCACCTGGTTGAGAAGGGGGAGCAGGCCCAGGAGGATTTCATGGCCAAGCGGTTTTCCGGCAAGTTAGTAATCGAAATCGGAAGCAAAAGCCGGTGATTCTGAATGTTTAAGTCCGGTAGCCTTGATACTAAGAATCTTAACTGCGCATGATGTATACTATTTAACTTATGCGCGGTGTTGTTGTTCATCGAACTAGCCAGCCTCAATAAATCTATATGGAACAATGGCCTAGCTCGCCAGAGGCGTGACTTGGTTCATTAGATACTTCATACAGCATGAAAATCGTGCTTCTCATGAACCTCCTCGGCCCGCTGAGCTTTGGTTTCTGATACCTGCTTTTAAACAAAAGCGAACATTTGCCTTTAGAAAGACATCCGTGAAAAGCGTGCATCATAAATCGGTGTATAGATTTCTGAGTTTTTAAAGAGAGCCAAGCAACGCTTTATAGTTCCTCAATACTTAAATTGTGAACATCTTTGTTAGTTGGCGCGCAATTGAGACCGATGCTTAAAGCAAGGCCTCTACAGAGTCCAAAAAAACCGCCATATCAACTACCTTCTCGGAATCCTGATTGACGGTTTTTCCCTTCAAGTCGGCGGTAACAATGCCCCGATCGACCGTATCGGTTAAAGCGGCCTTCAATTGAACGGCGTATTGACTGAGCGGCTCGTTACCCTCTCTCTCACCGAGGGTTTCTAAGGCGTTGGCCAACGCAAAGATCAACGCCGAGGGGTTGAAATGGGCGATTTTCCCGTCGCTCTCCAGATACTTGAGATACAAATCATGAGCGGTACCATGGGGCGCTTCGAACAGCATGGTGCCGTCCTTGCTCTCGATAATCGAACTAGCAGTCGCTAGACTACCACCGAGCGCTGCGGAAATGTCCGAGAAGATATCGCCATCCAGGTTCTGGGAGGGATACAGCGCGTTTCTCGGCGGATCCGTGATCATCTTTTTAAGCTGGCTGGACGGCCGCATGATCATGAACGAGGGCGGTGGTGTATGCTCGCTGGCCAGCTCCCGGCGCACTTCGGTAATGACATCGCTGTAGACCTCGTCGTATTCCATGTACTCGCGTTTGAGGCCAAAATACACCTCTTTGTCCTTGCGCGACGCATCGCGGAAGACCTGAAGAACCCAGTCCTTGATGGCTTCGCGATCATTGGACATAAGCAACATTGGATCGCCTTTCCGGACCCGGCGGGCATGCTTCTCGTCACCGTCGACGATCACCTTGAGAATGCCATCCTCCTTGGCCGCCATGTTGAAGCTACCATACTGGTCGCCGCCCCCAGCACTCATCCGTGAGATGGACACATGGGCTCCGCGGCCTGGGATGCCAAATTCTTTGAGTTGATTCACCAGCTTGAGCAGTTTGCGCCCGGTGGTGTTATCCGGCACACCCCAGAGCGCACGCTCCGGCGGGTTAGAAACAATGCGGGCCGCCTGGGCATCGATCAGTTCGTAGTAGTAATTCAGCCCCAGGTCTTCAATCTGCTTCTTGTAGTCACTGTAATAGATATCCTCGATCACCGAGCGCATTGCCCCATCGTAGCCGGGGATCACCGTATCCTTGAGGCCCAGGTATACGTCCCGTTTTTCTGCGATTGCACGCTGAAAAAAGCGATGCGCCCAGGCTTTCACATCCTCGATGTCATTAGTTGCAAGCAGCCACGGATCGCCCTTGCGGATCTCTCGCCGGTGAAGCTCCACCGGGTCGCCGCTACTGCCTACAAACATCAGCTTGACCATGCCGGTTGCCGTGGAAAGCTGGTTAAAGCTGTCCTTGATGCCGCCGAATTCCATGGTATCAACCTCAATGTCGCGACCGACCCATTGGGGGCGGCGGATGTTGAGGTTTCGGAACTGGATGTCCTCGCGGGTAATATTCCCACTGATGCCCTTCCGGATAGCGCCGTTTGGAGATTTGGTCGCCAGAGGATGCAGGTTGTGGCCGTCCACGTCCGGGTGCTTGCGAAGCAAGTCCTTCAGCTGCTGCCGGTTTACGGTCATGCCGGCATTTTTTACACCCACACCATGACGCTGGAGGGCATCGATGGCATCAATAACCACCTGGCCATTGGTCAGCAGGCGATGTTCCGCGGAAAGATCAATCTCCTCCAGTTGGATATCGAGGCGTGCGGTCACGAATTTTTCGAGAATCTGTTCGAACGCGATCTGAGCCATTTCATCCCCGTGGAGGATGACCAAAGGCGATATAACCTTGATTCTGCTGTTCATAGGCGTTTCCCTGTGATGTTGGCAGTGTATTTTCCCTGCCAACGCAAGGCCACTGATTGCCCGTGTTCCAGGTCTCTACAGTAAGTCAATGCACCCGCCACCTTTTGGATTCCTGCACGGCGCAGCTTCACGATCATTCTTGGCTGCAAACCGACCATAATAAGCCGAATGCCATCATGGCCCATTTCGGAAACCAGTGCTTGCAGAGCAACAATAGCCGTTCCGTCCATGCTCGGCACGTCGTGCATATCCAGAATCACTGTTTTGATTTTGGGGTCGACCAAATGAAGTGAGGTCAGGGCTTTTTCCGCAGCTCCGAAAAATAATGGACCATTAATGTCATAGATTGCGACTTCCGGAGGGAACTCGATGTTGGTCGGGTGATGATGGGTTTCCAGCAGGTTTGCTTCGGTGAGCAATGACATTCGCCTGATGAACAGTGCTGCGGCAAGCGCCACGCCGACAGCGACGGCCAGAACCATATCGAAAACCACCGTGAGACCAAAGCAAGTAACCAGGATCGTCACATCCCCGGCAGGGGCTGAGCGCAACGTATGTAAAAAGTGCCTTGCCTCACTCATGTTCCACGCAATGATAAACAGAAGCGCAGCAAGCGCCGCCATGGGCACCAGTCCGAGCAGGCCGGCGAGGGCAACGACGGAAAGCAGGACGACAAGCGAATGAATAACCGCTGAAACCGGGGATCGCGCGCCGCTCCGGATATTGGTGGCGGTCCGTGCAATGGCTGCCGTTGCGGTGATGCCTCCAAACAGCGGCGCAACAATATTACCGAGGCCCTGGCCGATTAACTCGGCATTCGGATCATGCTTCGTTTTGGTTAGACCATCTGCTACCACGGCGCAGAGCAGTGACTCTATGGCCCCAAGCATCGCGATCGCAAATGCCGGACCCAGGAGTTCACTGAACAGCACAAAGCTCAATGTCAGGGGTTCACCATCGGGACCTGGCAGCGACCACGGTGCCATGAACGTCGGCGGGATCGGTGGAATCCCGCTCCCTGTCTGACTGCCGACTTCCCAAGTGAAACGCGAGGCTATCGTCTCCACAGCACCCGCAGATCCCGGATCGCCCGTCAGCGCATTTATGCCATAGGCCGCAACGGCCCCCACAACAAGACCAACCAGAGGTGCCGGAATCGGTGACCGCAGCCTTGGCCAGAGCAGCATCACCACCAGGGCAAATGCACCAACCCCCAACTCCAGCGGGTTAATGGTCGGCAACGAAGCCACAATCGTCGAGACATTTTCCACAAAGTGTTCGCCCAGCTTTCCGGTTTCCAGCCCAAGAAAGTCGGGAACCTGTAAGACAGCAATGACGACCGCAATCCCGGCCGTAAAGCCAAGCACCACGGGGTACGGCACGAACTGGATCAGACGCCCCATCCGGGTGAGCCCCAAAGCCACAAGGATCACACCCGCCATCATTGATGCAATGAGCAAGCCGCCCAGACCATACTGCTGGACGATGGGAAACAGGATTACCACAAAAGCGGCCGTCGGGCCTGACACATTGAAACGCGCCCCGCCAGTCAATGCGATCAGCGCACCCGCCACGATGGCCGTGTAAAGACCGTGCTGCGGTGGCACACCTGTCGCTATGGCCAGTGCCATTGACAGGGGCACGGCCACGGTACCTATGGTCAGGCCGGCCATCACATCCTTGCGCAAGTCGGCGATCCCGTATCCGTCTTTCAGGGCGGAACGCAGCCCCGTTGCGATACCCGGCAAATTGCTCAGAAATTCTCGCATGGCGATAATTAATCCCTTTTCTTAATCCAGAATCTGCTCACGAACCCTTGGCCCCGCCCATAAAATCTGCTCAGGAACGCCATGGTGGCGGATGTTGTCATCAAATAACCGCGCCAGCCTGGTGGCCTCCTTCCAGTAGCTATCGGTATTGCCCCAGGTCTTTGCAGGGTTCAGGTACTTCGAGTCAACGCCCGGCACCTGCTTGGGAATCTTCAGGTTCATCACATCGAGCTGTTCGGTGTCAACGGAATCGAGCGACCCATTTCGGCAAGCTTCGACGATGGCCCGGGTGACCGGAATCGGAAAACGATGACCATCTCCATCCGGCGTTCCAGAACCGCCCGTCCATCCGGTATTGACGAGGTATACCCTGGATCCGAATTCCGCAAGGCGCTTCATAAGTAATTCTGCGTAAATGCGGGGGCGCAAAGGCATAAACGGTGCACCGAAACAGGCGGATAATGTCGGGGTTATGCCCTTTTCGCCACCCATCTCTGTTGACCCCACCCTTGCAGTGTAGCCACTGAGAAAATGGTATGCAGCGGCTTCCGGCGAAAGAATGGATACAGGAGGCAGCACCCCAAACACATCGCAGGTCAGGAAAATAACGGTTCTGGGCTCTCCGGCCCGGTTTTTCTGTGTTCTTTTCTCAACATGCTCCAGAGGGTAGCTGCACCGACCATTCTCGGTCAGGGTTGTATCCGTGTAGTCAGGTTGACGGGTGACCGGATCCACGACGACATTCTCAAGTAACGCACCGAAGCGAACGGCATCCCATATGATCGGTTCGTGCTCCCGGGAAAGGTTGATTGTTTTCGCGTAACAGCCGCCTTCGATGTTGAACACAGAGCCCTTTGCCCAACCGTGCTCGTCATCACCGATCAGATGGCACTGAGGGTCCGCAGACAAGGTCGTTTTTCCCGTGCCGGACAGGCCAAAAAAGAGACAGGTATCCCCGGCTTTCCCAACATTGGCAGAGCAATGCATGGGGAGTACGTTCTTTTCAGGCAACAGATAGTTCTGTACTGAGAACATTGCCTTTTTGATTTCACCGGCGTAGCGCAAACCCGCAACCAGCACGCGGCGGTTGGTGAGATCGATAATCAACGCCGCGTCTGAGTGGGTGCCATCACGCTTCGGATCACAGACAAAACGCGTACAACTGACCAAGGTCCATGGTTGATCGTCCGTTGCTTCTGCTTCATCTGTCTTGATAAACATGTTGTGAGCAAAAAGGCTTTGCCAGGCGGTGTCGGTAAAAACCTTGACCGGAACAGCGTGGTCGGGATGGGCCCCGACCGTGTGCCAAGAGCAGAAATGCTCGTCCTCTCTCAGGACGTGATTAACCCGCTCCCACAACCTCTCGAATCTCTTGGGATCGAAAGGCTGGTTCACCTTTCCCCAATCCACTCGAAGCTCGCTGCGATCATCCTGGACAATGAAGCGATCCGCCGTTGATCTCCCTGTTCGGTTTCCAGTGGTGACAACCAACGCCCCGTTTCGATCAAGAAAACCCTCCTCCCGGCGAATGGCCTTTTCGATTAGGTCGACGGGGCCGAGCGACGTTTGCAGGAACGATGAATTGTGCATTCAACCATACTCCTTTGCTGAAACCAGCATAATATGATTATAATAACATTATAATTACATTCTAATCCAGTGCGTACAGACCCAATGGCAGAACCCAATGCGTTCGAAATCGGCCAACGGCACTGAAATAACGGTAACCCATGCGAAAACACGAAATAGAAGCACTCAGGAAGAAGAGGCTTGTGGGCTCAGTAAAGATCGTTAGATCACCCGCCGATGCAAGCGAATGGGTTGTGCTGTTCAAAGAGAAAGGCGGGAAGAGCTTTTTCCTGATTTCTGACGATGACCAGGTGTGTAGCTACGTAACTCTGGATGCTGCCGTGCAGGAGTTGGATGCCCTGGGGTTCGCCCGCGCCGAAGTCCTGTTCTGATCAACACTCTCCTTAATCAATCACACGTTCCGGTGAAGCTCCATGTGCAATACGTACGTTGAAATGCTGGGTGTCGGCAATAAAATTTTCGAGGCTAGAGATTCTTTAGGGCCGGTCAAAGTCTTCGACAACGACTATGAGCGGTATCTCACCTTTGGTTCCATTTATGAGCAAAGCTGTCAGAAAAAATCTGATCCCGGGTTTCTGATGCATGAGCACACCCGAGCGATGATTCTGCCGCTGGTGTTCCAGGACCCCGGGCGTGCGGTCGTGCTCGGATTGGGCGGCGGTAGTCTGGTGAACTGCCTCTACCACCGGTTTCCTGATATCACACTGGAGGCAGTGGAGCGTCGCCAGATCGTTATCGATATCGCCAGGCAATATTTTCTTGTTCCCAGCGACCCGAGACTGACGATCCGTTGTGAGGATGCCGGTGTCTTCATGGAGGAGGTGGGCAAAGGAAGTGTGGATCTTCTATTCTGCGACCTGTTCAATGCCAACGGCCTGGACGAGGTTCAGCGTCACCCCGGTTTTCTGTCTGACTGCCATTCGATGCTGAGCGAAAATGGCTGGGTGGCATTCAATTATTTCAATGGCCACGCAGAAACTCTGGATGCTATAAAAAGTCTGGAGGAGCAGTTTGAGGCGGTTTTTACCTGCTATCTTTTTACCGGAAATCTCATCGTGCTGGCTGGCAAACAATCACCAGACACGGATCGTGCGGAGCTGGTGGAACGAGCGAAACGCCTGGAAAGACATTTGGGCTTCCCGCTCGTTAATTACTTTTTGCGCCTTACAGCGGTGACACAGGAAAACCGGGCGCAGCTGCACATGCCAGGCCCGGTCTTCTAGTAGAGCCCCCCGAACGCTTTTTCAGCGCTGCCTTTCGGCAGCCTTGGGCACCTGCGGTCGAGAGGTATAGTCGACACCATGCTGCTCCAGATAGTCCCGAATTAATTGCCGGATAACCTGTGACGGCGTTAAATCCTGGGCGGCACACAAATCTTCCAGGGCTTTCTTTTTGACCGGATCGATCAGTACCGTCAGTCGCGCAGTTTTTGATTCCATCGTAATACCTAAGCCTAACCTGTTTGATTAATTATAATCCAATTATAATTATTTAGAGATCCGGCTTCCACGCTTATGGCCAACCAAGGCTCGACACAGATCCTGTCCGGCCAATGCCGTGGATGCTGTTATCCCGTGAAGTGCACAACCAGGAGCACAATGCAGACCAGCGTTGCGATAAAGGTCGAAATCAAGATCAGGCCTGCGGCCACATAATGCCGGAAGCTGGCTTGCTGGCTATCCTGTTCTAGGTTCTTACGACTCTGCACACCAATGGCTGCGGCGAGTACCGTTTTCAAAACCCTCAGGAACGAGGGTCGCTTGGACCGCTCGCCGTCACTCTTTTCCTTCTTCACGGCAACCGACCCTCCTAAAGCGGATAGTGCGCGGGGTAAGGCAGACGCGCGACTCCGGAATCGATGGCCGCCTGGGTAACGGCAGCCGAAACCACGGTCAGCAAGCGTTTGTCCAGCGCTTTGGGAATGATGTAATCCCGGCCAAAAGAAAGCTCAGTCAGTTGGTGAGCTTTAAGCACCTCACTCGGAACCGGCTCTTTCGTCAACTGGCGAATGGCCTGTACCGCAGCGACTTTCATTGCTTCATTAATGCGACTTGCTCGAACATCCAGTGCGCCTCGAAAAATGAACGGGAAGCCCAGAACGTTGTTGACCTGGTTTGGATAATCCGAACGTCCGGTCGCCATAATCAGGTCGTCCCGGATACACATAGCCAACTCTCTGGAAATTTCCGGATCAGGGTTGGAGCAGGCGAAAACGACCGGCGCAGGTGCCATTCGCTTCAGTTGCTCAGAACTCAACAGGTTGGCCCCCGACAATCCAACAAAGACATCCGCACCCTCAATGGCATCATCCAGGGTTCTTGCGCCACCATCGTTGACAAATTCCTGCTTGAAACTGTTTACCCCTTCCCGCCCGGAATAAATCACGCCCCCCCGATCAAGCATGTAAAGGTGTTCCTGCTGCGCTCCGAGCGATATCAGAAGCCGCATGCATGCTATAGCGGCGGCACCGGCTCCGAGGCACACAATTTTGGCGTCTTCCAGGCGCTTGCCCTGGATTTCCAGTGCATTGAGCATACCGGCTGCTGTAACAATCGCCGTACCATGTTGATCATCGTGAAACACCGGGATATCGCAGGATTCGACTAACTGACGCTCTATCTCAAAGCACTCGGGTGCTTTTATATCCTCCAGATTAATGCCGCCAAAGGTGTCGGCAATGCATCTGACCACATCAATAAACTGCTGCGGGTCCTTGGTATCCACCTCGATGTCCATCGCATCAATGTCAGCGAAACGCTTGAACAACAAAGCCTTCCCCTCCATCACCGGCTTGCTTGCAAGGGGTCCAAGAGCCCCCAAGCCGAGGATGGCCGTACCATTGGTGATCACCGCAACCAGGTTGCCTTTACCCGTGTATTCGTAGGCCTTGTCCCGGTCTTTGGCAATCTCGCGGACCGGTTCGGCAACACCAGGGCTGGAGGCCAGAGAGAGATCCCTGGCGGTTTCAGCGGGTTTGGTCAGTCCGGTGCAAATCTTTCCCGGCCTGGGTTTTGCGTGGTACTGCAATGCCGCCTGTCTGAAATCTGTGCTCATCGGGACCTACTCTTTCCTGAGGGGTTATAACGCAATTATAACATAATTATAATAGCATTACACCAAAGCACGATAATGCTACAGAATATTGAGTTGGGTTCCGGTCAAGCCCAATCAGCGACGGAGCTGCAAGGGCTCAGCTTTCGGGGTGGGGGCCTAAACCAGAGGCATTTTGGCGATGGTGTTCTGATTCTTCCCTCGTAATGAGCTTGAATTGCATTATAATCAAATTGTAATAGGTGCAAGCATTCCTCCTGTGTTGTTATCGAGAGATTCCGAGGGAGATGACTCTTTATGACTGATCATCCGCAAAAGAACCATCTTTATTCTAGTCACGTCCGAAACCATCAGGGGCAGACTCATACGGGGCTCTACCCCATTACTGCGGAAATGCCAAAAACGAGGCTGAATTTCTCCAAAGGTGAGTGTTGGTCTATCCGCCTGAACGTTCGCTTTGCGACCAAACTGCACCTTGAAGACCACATCTGCGCGTTGCTCGACGGGCCATGAATCAATTACTGCACTGCGGGTAAGAGTAGGAGGCGAGTCTCGGTGATATTTGCAGGGAACCTCACAGTTAAAGGGCTACATGCGTAAACCGCTGAAGGTTGCCACCCATTCCACGTGAAGCCTGCCACCCGGACCGGAGCAAGGCTGCCACCCATCGGAGCGTAGCGACGCGGGGTTTCTCTTCTTACTCCGAACTCGCAGTGTCAGTCAACTTTGCCTGTCGTTTTCGCATGGATTCGCCCCTGAGATTGATCTTGTAGGCGTTGTGAACCAGCCGATCCAGAATGGCATCTGCCAGGGTGGCGTCACCAATCACGCCATGCCATTCCTCAATGGGTAACTGGCTAGTGGCGATGGTGGAGCGCCGGCCGTGCCGGTCTTCCAGCACCTCCAGCAAGTCCCGGCGGTTCTCCGCACTGAGCTTCACCAGCCCCCAGTCATCCAGGACCAGAACATCCACTTTGGCGAGGTTGGCCAGTAGCTTGGGGTACTGGCCATCTCCCTTGGCGATGGTCAGTTCCC